>JAIOJQ010000374.1 GCA_019911865.1 Thermoanaerobaculia bacterium | reverse complement strand
TGCGAGGCCGCTCGCCCCCGCCGGAACGGGCCGGGTGGAGCCGGCACTCGGACTTGAACCGAGGACCTACCGCTTACAAGGCGGTTGCTCTACCACTGAGCTATGCCGGCGAGTCGGGCCGGCCTCGGCCGGTCCGGCGCGGGAGAGACTCACGGGCACCGGACCGGCGCATCTTACCGGCGTGGACCCCGCTCCGACAAGCGCCCGTCTTCCGGCTCCTCGCGGCGGCCGCTTCACGGCCGGCCGCGCTCGACCAGCGCCGCCGCCAGGTGAGGACCGCGCCAGGCCACCCGGACGACCAGCGTCAGCGCCACCGCGCAGAGTCCGAGGGCGAGTCCCCACCAGAGTCCGGCGAGTCCCCAGCGCTCCGGCGCCCCCAGCCAGGCGCCGAGCGGCAGGCCGAGCGCGTAGTAGCCGAACAGATTGGCCGCCGCGGCGACGCGGGTCTGTCCGACCCCGCGCAGGATGCCGCCACCGACCACCTGCAGGCCGTCGAAGAGCTCGAAAGCGGCGACGATCGGCAGCACCGAGGCCGCCAGGGCGACGACCGCGGCGTCGCGCGAGTACCAGCCCGGAATGACGCCCCGGCCGAGCACGAACCCGGCGGCGAACACCAGCATGACCATCGCGGCCAGCCCGAAGGCGACCCAGGCGGCCCGGCGGGCACCGGGCCGGTCGCCCGCCCCGATCCGGTTGCCGACCCGCGTCGTGGCGCCGATCGAAATGCCGAGCGGCACCATGTAGGCGAGCGAGGCGAGATTCAGCACGATCGAGTGCGCCGCCAGTTCGCGGGTGCCCAGGCGACCGGCCCACAGCGTGGTGATGGCGAAGGCCCAGTACTCGAGCGAGATCTGGAAGGCGACCGGGGCGCCCAGCCGCGCGATCTCGCCGATGCGCCGCAGCCGCAGGTCGCGCCGGCCGGCATCGAGGCGCACGCCGCGACCCAGCCGCCACTGCCGCGCCACCACCAGCAGCGCCACGAGCATCGTCACCTGGGTGATCGCGGTGCCGATCCCCGCCCCGGTGGCGCCGAGCGCCGGGATACCCAGGCCGCCGAAGATCAGCGGCAGGTTGATCGCGGCATTGAAGACGTTGGCGCCGAGCGAGATCCACAGCGTCGGCCGGACGATGCCGCGCGCCTGCAGGAACTGGCGCAGGGTCATGAAGAGGAGGAAGAACGGCAGCGCCGGGATCTGCACCTTGACGTAAGCGTCGGCCAGCGCCACGGTCGCCGGGTCCTGGCCGAAACGGGCCAGCAAGTCGCCGGTGAACAGCCAGAGCCCCGCGACGGGCAGGGTGACGAGAAGCGCCAGGCCGGCGCCGTTGAGGAGGGCCGAGCCGAGCCGGTCGCGGTCGCGCGCCCCGGCCGCCTGGGCGGCGATCGGATCGAGTCCGAAGACGAAGCCGAGGGCGACGACGGTCGTCCCCATCACCCAGACGCGGCCGAGAGAGACCGCATTGAGCGCCTCGACGCTCACCTGCCCGACCATCAGCAGGTCGACCGTCCAGAGCAGCATCGAGGAGAGCTGGGTGAGCGCGATCGGCGTCGCCAGCGCCGTCAGCCGGCGGACCTCGTGGCGGATCCCGCGCATGGCGGCGGATCCTACCGGCCTTCTCTAGAATGCCGGGATGCATCCGACCAGCGAAGCGGGAGTGGCGGAGTTCACGCTCAAGGCGGTGGTGGTGGGAGTCCTGCTGGGCATCCTCTTCGGGGCCGCCAACGCCTACCTGGGGCTGCGCGTCGGAATGACGGTGACGGCCTCGATCCCTGCCGCCGTGATGTCCGTCGTCGTCTTTCGCGCCCTGCGCCTGAAGTCGACCATCCTCGAGGCAAACCTGTCGCAGACCATCGGCTCGGCTTCGACCTCGCTCGCTACCGGCACGATCTTCACCATTCCGGCGCTCTTCCTCTGGGGGATCGTGCCGCCCTACATGCAGGTCGTCGCGCTCTGTTTTCTCGGCGGGCTGCTCGGCATCGCGGCGATGATTCCGCTGCGCCGGCTGCTCATCGTCGACGCCCACGCCGAGCTCCCCTACCCCGAGGGGACCGCCTGCGCCGAGGTGCTGCGCGCCACCGAAGCGGGTTCCGAAGGGCGCGGCACCTGGATCTTCCGCGGCATGCTGGCCGGGGCGGCGGTCAAGCTGGCGATCGCCGCCTTCTTCCTCCTGCCGGGCGAGGTCTCGGCCGCCCTGCCGGTGCTTCCCAAGGCGATCATCGCGCTGGAAGTCGCCCCGGCGCTGATCGCGGTCGGCTACATCCTCGGCTACCGGCAGTCCGGGGTGCTGGTGGCGGGCTCGATCCTCTCGTGGCTGGCGCTCATCCCGCTGCTCGCCTGGCTCGGCGGCGCGATCCCGACCCCGGTATTTCCCGAGACGGTGCTGCCGATCGCCGACATGTCCGCAGGGCAGATCTGGAGCCGCTACGTGCGCTACATCGGCGCCGGCGCGGTGGCGACGGCGGGCATCCTGACGGTGCTGCGCAACCTGCCCACCATGGTCGGGGCCTTCACCGCGGTGGCGCGCGGCGTTTCACGGCAGCGCGGCGGCCAGGCCGGGGCGACCCCGCGCACCGAGCGCGACCTTCCGGGCGCCGTCATCCTGGCCGGCATCGGCACCGTCATCGTCGCCACGGCGGTGATTCCCGGCATCTTCGGCGGCGGCCTGACGCCGGCGCAGCGGCTGATCTGCGCCGCCGGTGTCGCCCTGTTCGGCCTGCTGTTCGTCGCCGTGGCGGCGCGCATCGTGGGCATCGTCGGCGTCTCGTCGCAACCGACCTCGGGCATCACGCTGGTCACCCTGCTCGGAGTCGCCGGGGTCTTCGCCTGGCAGGGGTGGACCGACTCCGGGTCGCGCGCCGCCGTGCTCGCCGTCGGCACCGTCGTCGCCATCGCCGCCTCGAAGGCGGGCGACATCTCCCAGGACCTCAAGACCGGCTGGCTGGTGGGCGCCACGCCGGCGCGCCAGCAGCTCGGCCAGCTGATCGGCGCCGCTTTCGCCTGCTGGGCGGTTGCCGCTACCGTGCTGCTGCTCGGCAGGACCTACGAGTTCGGCAGCGCCGAGCTGGCGGCGCCGCAGGCGACCCTGATGAAGACCATCGTCGAAGGGGTGCTCGCCGGCTCGCTCCCCTGGGAGCTGGTCGGCACCGGCGCCGGGGTGGCGATCGGCGCCATGCTGTGCGGCGTCTCGGGGCTCGCCTTCGCGATCGGCGTCTACCTGCCGCTCGCTTCCATGCTGCCGATCTACGCCGGCGGCTGCGTGCGCGCCTGGGTCGAGCACCGGCGCGGCAAGGAAGCCAGCAGCGAGTTCGACTCCGGCGTGCTGGCCGCCTCCGGCCTGGTCGCCGGCGAAGGGCTGGCCGGGGTCGCCGTCGCTTTCCTCGCCTGGCGAGGCTGGATCCCCAAGGTCCGCGATCCCTGGATCGCCGGCCTGCCCGGCGAAACGCTCGGCCTGCTGGTCGCCGGTGCCATCGCGCTGCTGCTGGCCGTCGCCAGCCGCCCCGTCGCTCGCCGCGCCTGAGCGGCCGCCGCTCCCGCCCCACCGGCCGGAGAACCGGGTTTCACGGGATCGTCGTCGACCAGACCCCGGTATCCCCGCTCTCGAAGCCGTCGAGGAACGGCAGCGTGTCGAAGGTCGCTTCGACGAGCAGATCGGAAGTGAGGGTGAAGACGCAGGAGCCCGAGCCGGCACCCGGACAGGCACCCGCCCAGCCGACCAGGTGGGCGTCGGGGCCGGGGCTCCCGTCGAGGGTGACGACCGTGCCGTCGACGAACGCCTGCGAGCAGTCCCCGGGGCAGGAGATGCCCGCCGGGTCGCTGGTGACGCTCCCCGGCCCCGTCACCGCCACCGTCAGGGTCCACATCGCGGGCAAGGCGGAAAAGGTCGCCGAGACGGCGCGGTTCTGACTCATCGTCACCTGGCAAACGCCGGCTCCGGAGCAGTCTCCCGACCAGCTGGTGAACTCGAAGCCCGGCGCCGGATCCGCGGTCAGCGTCACCAGCTCGCCGTCGACGAACGCCTCGCTGCAGTCGGCCGGGCAGGAGATCCCCGCCGGAGTGCTGGTGACGGAGCCGCCGCTGCTGACGCTCACCACGAGGGTGCGCAGCGGCGCGAAGGTCGCGGTCACCGCCCGATCCAGGTCGAGGACGACGTCGCAGCTGCCGGTGCCGGTGCAGTCGCCGCTCCAGCCGGTGAAGGCCGACCCCGGCGAGGGTGTGGCCGTCAGCGCGACCGGGGTGCCGAACGGATAGAGCTCGTCGCAATCGCCCGGACAGGCGATGCCGGCCGGCTGGCTGGTTACCTCACCGGAACCCGTTCCGGCGAGGGCGACTTCGAGCAGGTGCTCCTGCAGCTCGGCGGTGGGCGCCTCGAAGGCCCCCGCATCGCAGATCACCGAGGTGTCGCCGTCGCCGTCGGTCGGTCGCGGCGCGGCGCGCTGGTCGACGGTGAGAGGAAAGTCGGTCCCCGCGCCGGGATCCCAGCCGAGACAGCCGGCCGGGTCGCCGGCGTCGATCGCCGGGCTGCCGGTCGCCAGGGCGTGCGTCGCGGTCGGGCCGCCGTTGGCGGCGAGCGGGCCGAGGCCGGGGTCGAGTGGCGTCGCGGCGCTACCGCGCTGGTCGCTCGGCAGCAGCGAAGCGGCGCAGCCGTTCTCGACGCCGACCAGGTTGAGTCCCAGCGAAACCAGCGTCCCGGTGCAGTCCTCGCTGGTGCCACCGCCGGTGTTGCCGGCGATGACGGAGCCGGCTATTTGAAGCGTCCCGGCGGCGCGCGCGATGCCGCCGCCGGCGCCGCTGGCGAGGTTGCCGGTGACGGTGACGTTGCGCAGGCGCGCCACGCCGCCGCTCGCTACGTGCAGGCCACCCCCGGTGGCGCTGGTCCCGGTGGGAGTCGAGCCGATGGCGTTGCCCGAGATCGTCACGTTGTTGAGCGTCGTGTCGGCGCCGACCCAGAGCGCTCCGCCGGCACCGTCCGGGCCCTGCGACGTCTGAAAACTGCCGCCGTCGCCCGAGCGGTTGCCGCTGAAGGTCGACTCCTCGACGAGCACCGACCCGGCGCGGGCGGCGGCGAACGGCCCGCCGTCGCCGGCGTGGTTGCCGCTGAAGGTCGAGCGCCGCACGACTGCCGCGCTGCCGGCGGCGGCGAGCGCCCCTCCGCGGCCGCCTCTGCCGAACGGAGGCGCGCCGCTCGCTTCGCCGGTACCCGCGAAGTTGCCCGCGAAGATGCAGGCCTCGATGCCCAGGGTCGAGCCGGTAGTGGCGAAGATCGCCCCGCCGTCGCCGCCGTCGATTCCGATTCCGACGACCCCGCCGCTCCAAGCCCGGCAGTTCTCGAAGCGGACCGCGGTGAAGGTGCCCTCCCCCTCCGCCAGGACGCAGCCGCCGTGAGGATCGCCGCTCGAAGTCAGCCGGCCATCGCGCAGGGTCAGTCCGCTGATCGCCAGTGCCCCGGTCGTGGCGATCCGCAGGACGCGCAGATCGCCGGTCCCGTCCCCCGTCGAGTCGCCCGAGATCGCCAGCAGGTCGGCGCCCGGTCCGCTGATGGTGAGCGCGAGGTCGACCTGCAGCGTGCCGAGTCCGCCGCCCGACTGCAGACGGATCGTCCAGGGCGACGGGCCGGGCAGCGCGAAGACGATCTCGTCGCCGGCGCTCGCGCCGGCGATCGCCTCGCGCAGCGAGCAGTCGCCGGGGATGCAGGCCGAGTCGTTCTCGTCGCTGACGAGGTCGACCGTCCAGATATCCGCGTGCGCCGCGAGAGGGAGCGCGCCGAGGCCCAGGCAGACCAGGAGCCGGGCGGGGAACGACCGGATCGGAGGGGGCATGGGTGCAGTGTAAGACAGCGGTGGCGACGACTGGCAGCGGAAGAGGTCACAGCCCGGGGCGGCTGCGGCTCCGCTGCTACACTGCCCGGCGATGCCGAAGTCGCCGCTGCCGCCGTTGCTGCTCGCTCTCGCCCTTGCCGCGCCGGCCCCGGCCGAAGAACCGCCCGCCGCGCAGGTCGCCCCGGGCGGCGTGGTCCGCTGGGCGGGGCCCGGCCTGCTCGCCTGCCAGCAGGGGGAGCGGCGGTGGGAACCGGCCGAGGGCGCCTGCCTCTACCCGATCGACCTCGCGGCCACCGGCGAGCTCGAGCTGGTCCGCCGCTCGACCGGCGGCGTCGCCACCCGGAGGGTGACGATCGGCGACTATCCGTATCCGACCCAGCAGCTCGAGGTCGACGGGAAGTACGTCGCTCCGTCGGCCGCGGATCTCGAGCGGATCGCGCGCGAACGCGAGCGCGTCACGGCTCTCTGGTCGCTCGACACGCCGCGCCGCTGGACGCTGCCGCTCGGCTCGCCGCTCGCCGACCTGCCCGCCGCCGGCCGCTTCGGCGCCCGGCGGATCTTCAACGGCGAGCCGCGCAGCCCGCACTCCGGTGCCGACTTCGCGGCGCGCCGCGGCACCGCGGTGCGCGCCGTCGCCGACGGCCGCGTCGTCCTCGCCGAGGAGCACTATTTCGCCGGCAAAGGCGTCTACATCGACCACGGCGACGGGCTGGTCTCGATGTCCTTCCACCTCGACCAGGTCGCGGTAGCGGCGGGTGACGAGGTCCGGCGCGGCGAGGCGATCGGCGCGGTCGGTGCCACCGGTCGGGTGACCGGGCCGCACCTCCACTTCGCCCTGCGCTGGCGCGGTGCGCGAATCGACCCGGAGATCCTCTTCGGGCGGCTCGGGATGGTCGAGATCAGGTGACCGAAGCCGGGCCGGCGGCCTCGGGATCGCTCCCGGCGAGCCAGCCGAGCGCGATCGCCAGCTGCCCCCCCCAGTAGAGCGGCCAGGTCAGCCCGCGCCCGAGCTCGCCGGCGAGGCCGAACATCTGCATGCCGAGCAGCGCGTCGGAGAGGACGAAGGCGAGCGCGCCGAGGGCGATCCACGGCTGCCCCCGGCCGCTGACCAGGGCGAGCGCCGCCATCGCGACGAGCAGCGCCACGTAACCGCCGACCGGCAGCTGCAACTCCGGCGGCGCGGCGGCGAGCACCAGCGGCAGCAGCAGGCCGGCGAGCAGCGCCAGCAGGCCGAGGCCGACCTTGGCGCCGCCGCCGACCTCTTCCCACGTGCGCATGCGGCGGCCGAACAGCACGGCGTAGAGCAGGTGCCCGGTGCCGAAAGCCGCCACCGCCGCGACCAGGGTCGTCACTTCGAGCAGCAGGTCGCCGCAGGCGTGCGCCAGCAGGCCGAGCCCGAGCAGCGCACCCGCCTCGCTGCGCCGCGCCAGGGCGAGCGCCCCGAGGGGCAGGACGGCGAGCGCCTTGAAGGCCAGCGCCCAGGCGGGCACCGCGGCGAGCAGCAGAGTGGCCCACCAGGCGATGGCGCCGAGCGCGGCCAGGGCGACCAGGATGCGGGAGCGCGCCTCGTTCACCGGCTCAGCCTACCCCCGAGCCGCACCGCCACGCGAAGCGTCCGGATGGCGAGGAACGACCTCGCCTCGGGCGACGACCGGCAGCAGCGCCGAAGCCCGGTCTCGCAGCTCGGGCGTGAGCGCGTGGCGGTAGCGGGCCGCCAGCGGGGCGGTCTCTTCGCGGGTGACGAATCGCTCGTAGAGGTTGGTGCGCTGCTTCGGCTCGTAGCCGGCGGCGCGGACGAGGTGCTCCATTTCGTCCTGGGTCATCGTGTAGTGCGCGCCGGCAGCCGAAACGACGTTCTCCTCGATCATGATCGAGCCCATGTCGTCGGCGCCGAAGGCGAGCGCCGCCTGGCCGATCTTCTTGCCCTGCGTCACCCAGCTCGACTGCAGGTGGGTGACGTTGTCGAGGAAGAGGCGCGCCACGGCGACGGTCTTCAGGTACTCGTGGGCGAAGGTCTCCGGCACTTCCGGCATGTCGGTGTTCTCGTGCTGGAAGGTCCAGGCGATGAACGCCGTGAACCCGGAGGTCTCGTCCTGCAGGTCGCGGATGCGCTGCAGGTGCTCGACCCGCGCGGCCAGGTCCTCGCCCATGCCGAACATCATCGTCGCCGTGGTCTTCAGGCCGTTCGCATGCGCCTGGCGCATGACGTCGATCCACTCCTCCGGCGACGCCTTCGGGTAGGCCTGGACCTCCTTGCGGATACGGTCGGAGAGGATCTCGGCGCCGCCGCCCGGGATCGACATCAGCCCCGCCTGCTTGAGCGTCGCGATGACGTCGAAGAAGCTCATCCGTTCCTTCCGGGCGATGAACTTGATCTCGGGGGGCGAGAAGCAGTGGCGGTGGATCGCCGGGTAGTTTTCGCGCAGGAAGGTCACCAGGTCGACGTAGTACGCGAGCGGCAGGTCGGGATTCACCCCTCCCTGCAGCAGGACGCCGGTGCCGTTGAGCGCCAGCGTCTCCTCGACCTTGCGGCCGATCTCCTCGAACGGCACGAGATACCCCTCCTCGTGCCCGGGCGGCCGGTAGAAGGCGCAGAACCGGCACTTGTAGACGCAGATGTTGGTGTAGTTGATGTTGCGGTCGACGTTGTAGGTCGCCACCGCCCGGTCGTTGAGGCGATCGCGGACCTCGTGGGCCGCCCGCCCGAGCTCGAGCAGGTCGCCGTCGGCGAGCAGCCGGTGGGCATCGCCGGCGGAAATCCGGCGACCGGCCGCGACGTCGCCCAGAATCGCGTCGGGTCGGCGGGGAGCGGGGGCGAATGGAGAGTCCATTCGGTGGATCTTAGGACAGTCCGCCCGACCGGGGCGCTGCGGCGGGGGTTCCCGGAGCGGTTGCCGCACCCTCCTGCTCGGTGATAAGAACTCCACAAGGATTCGAACTTTTCCCAGCCGGCGCCGACCCCGCGAGGGCTCGGCGCGGCCGAAGTGCTTCGCGAGGACAGCCGGCCCGGGAGCCGGACCGGAGAAGTCGGCGGAACCCTCGCCGCCGATGGCGCAACCCCTGCAGGACGAAAAGGAGACGAAATGGGCAACCCGAAGCGATGGACGACTCGAACGATGGTGCTGCTGGCGACGGCCCTGCTCGGGACCGGCGCCGTGCTGGCGGCCGGCGGCGGCGCGAAGGCCGACGCCGCGGGCAACAGCCACAGCATCGGTGCCGCAACGAACTCGCGACTCGCGAAGCTCCAGCGGCCGATCGAGCTGCGGCCGACGACCTCCGAAGCGGCCGGCGACTACGAGGTCGTCGGCAGCGCCGCCATCACCATGGTGAAGACCGTCGGCACCAATCTCGACCCCAACGATTGCGCCACGACCGACCCCATCTCGGTGCCGGCCGGAACCACGGTGCAGTACTGCTACACCGTCACCAACACCGGTACCGAGCAGCTCAACTACCACACCGTGGTCGACGACCAGCTCGGCGTGCTGCTCCAGAATTTCCCCTTCGCCCTCACTCCTGGCGCGAGCGCCTTCTTCACCGCTCAGACCCAGATCGACAACACCGTCACCAACAGCGCCACCTGGGACGCCTTGATCAACCTGCCGCCGACGGTCGGGACGGTGACGGTGGCGCTCAACGGCGCCAACCACACCTGGACGAACGACATCGACATCCTCCTGGTCGGCCCGGACGGAGATAGCCTAGTCCTGATGTCCGATGCGGGCGGGGGGAACGACCTCATCGGCACGAATCTGGTCGTGGACGATGCCGCGGCCGCGCCCTTCCCGACCGGCTTGATTGCCAGCGGAACCTACCGTCCGACCAACTACGGGCTCTCGACGACGGAGTTCCCCGCGCCGGCTCCGCCCTCGCCGTGGGGCCAGCCCGAGACGGCCGGAACCGACACCCTGACGTCGATCTTCGGCGGAACCCCCGCCTTCGGCACCTGGAGCCTCTACGTCGTGGATGACACCGGAGGCGACAGCGGCTCGATCACCGAGTGGTGCATCGATGTGCAGCCGGCCGGGGTGAGCGGCTGCAACAGCACTGGCATCTCGATTCCTTCTTCCGGTCCGGGCAGCCCCTATCCCTCCACGATCGACCTGGGATCCGGTCCGGACGCCTCGGCGACCGACACGGCCACCGTCACGGCGCTCTTCCCGAACATCACGGTCGCTCCGGGCAGTCTGAGCGGCACGGTGCTGGAGGGCGACTCCGACAGCCACGTCCTGACCATCTCGAACGACGGCGATGCCGACCTCTTCTGGAACCTGTTCGAGGACGAGGCGCTCGGCGGCGGCGGTTCCACGGCCTACGCCGTCAACAACGCGGTCGACGAGTACACCGTGTTCGACGTCACGGCGCCGGACGTCCTGCCGAACATCGCTGCGTTCCCGGGCTCCGGCGGCTTCATCAACGCCGGCGAGATCGTCGGCGGCGTGCTGTACATCCTCGAGAACAACAACACGCTCTACGACGTCGACCCGGCCACCGGAGCGATCCTCCAGACCCGTGTCACGAACCCGCCGGCGGGTACCGAGACCTGGTCGAGCATGGCGGTCGATCCGACCACCGGCACGGTCTACCTCGGCAGCACGGACGTCGTGACCTCGAGTCTCTACACGCTCGACCTCGCCACCGCTACCGCGACGGCCGTGGGCCCCGTCGGTACCGCGGGCCTGATCGGCATCGCGGCCGACGGCGCCGGCGACCTGTGGGGTTACGACCTGGTCACCGACAACTTCCTGTCGATCGACAAGTCGACGGGCACCGGCACCGTGGTCGGTCCGATCGGCTTCGACGCCAACTTCGGCCAGGGCATGGGCTGGGATCCCGCCACGGACACCCTGTACATGGCGGCCTTCAACAACACCGCCTTCGCGCCCGAGCTGCGCACGGTCGACCGCTCGACCGGCGGCACGACGCTGGTCGGCGTTCTCGGCTCCACGACGCCGGGCGTCCTCAGCCAGCTCGGATTCATCACCTTCTTCAACGCCGGGTCGTGCTCGAGCCCGACTGAGCTCCCCTGGGTCGGTGTGACCTCGAACTCCGGCACCACCGGAGTCGACGACAGCTCCGAGGTGCTGGTGACCTTCTTCTCCGCCGGCCTGCCGGTGGGGGTCTACGAAGGGCTGCTGTGCGTCGAGAGCAACGATCCGGACACCCCGATCGTCGAGGTGCCGGTGACGATGACCGTCGACACCATGCCCTTCCTCGATGGCTTCGAGACCGGCGACACGTCGCGCTGGTCCAACGCCGTAGAAAACTGACGCCTCCGCGCGTCGCCCGAGTACCCGGCCCGCCCCGCGAGGGGCGGGCCGTTTTTCTCTTCGCGAGAGTTCGGATATTCTCCCCGCCGATCCGCAGCCGAATTCTGTAACGCAGCACCCATTAACCGGTCGGGCCGCCTCCGGCGCAGGCAGCCGACCCTCGGGCCGCGCGACCCTCGGCGTGGTGGCGCACGTCCCGATTCATCGTCGCAGTAAGGATCTCGTGTCCCGGTCTGCGACAGAGGTCGAGGAGATGGAGATGAAGAGATCCGGATTCGAAGTTCTGCATTGGACCGCGGCAGCACTCGGCTGTGCTGCCCTCGGCGTCGGAGGCTTGCGGGCCGATTCCGGCCTGGCGGCGGACATCGCAGTCGGTGGAGGTCGGGCCGGAAGCCCGCCGGTGGCTCAGCTCGCCGGTCCGCAGGCGGCCCCGGCCGGCGCGCGGGTTCGCGAGCTCGTCTTCCCGCAGGTGCTCGGCGGCGCCGTCATCCTCCACGACAACGGGCCGATCGTCACCCATCCGGGCGGCGGTGCGGGAGGCCTCGACGCCAGCCACCTCCAGTCGGCAATCGGCCTCAACGTCTATGGATTCGGACATTCGGTGAGCACGGGCTTCCGGGTGGCCGACGACTTCGAAGTGACCGCTGCGCAGGGCTGGGACGTCACGACCATCAGCTTCTTCGCCTACCAGACAGGCTCGCCGACCACCTCGACGATCGACAACGTCAACCTGCGGATCTGGGACGGGTTGCCGGGCGATCCGGGCAGCACGGTCGTGTTCGGCGATCCGACCACCAACCGCCTTTCGACGACCCAGTTCATGGATGTCTACCGGGTCCTGGACACCGACCCGGCCGGAACCAGTCGCCCGGTGATGGAGGTCAGCGCCACCGCCGGAGTCCACCTCGATCCGGGGACTTACTGGCTGGACTGGCAGACCGGTGGAACGCTCGCCTCGGGTCCCTGGGCGGTCCCGATCTCGATCGTGGGCACGGCGACGACCGGCGATGGCCTGCAGTTCAATCCGACCGGAGCGACCTGGTCTCCTGTCATCGACAACGGAACGGCCGCCGCGCCGCAGGGGTTCCCGTTCGTCATCTACGGCATCCTCGACCAGATGCCCTTCCTCGCCGACTTCGAGGAGGGGGACTTCTCCGAGTGGAGCGCCACGCAGCCGTAAGCGGCGCCGCTTCCCCGCCTCAACCCGGCCCGCCCCGCGAGGGGCGGGCCGTTTTTCTCTTCGCCCGGTCCGTCGGGCAGAATGAGCCGCGATGCCCTCACCCATCCCCTGGCGCCGGCTCGCCCTGGCCGGTGGACTCGCCGCCGTCCTCGCCGTGTTGGCCGCCGTGCCCGCCTGGCGGGCCGCCTTCGGCTGGTTCGAGCGCAGCGGCCGGCTGGCGGCTCTGGTCGAGCGACAGCCGGAGAAGTTCCGCATCCACTGGAGTTCCCTGCGCTCGCCCTGGCCCGGCTGGTTCGAAGTCCGCGACCTGCGCGTCGCCGGCCGCACGCCGCGCCTGCGCTGGCAGGTGAACGCCGAGCGGGTCTCCGGCCAGCTCTTCCCGGCTTCGCTCGTTCGCCGCGAGCTGCGCTTTGACCGGGTCCGGGCCTCTGGTCTGCGCATCCGCTCGGCGCGCTTCGAGCCGCCGGCGCCCATCGACCCGGCCGGCGCTCCGCCGATCGATGCCCTGCCGGCTTCCCCCGGACCCGGGCCGCGCGGCGACCGGCCCGCCTGGTCGTACCGCTTCTCCGACGTTACTTTCGAAGATCTCAGCGAGCTCTGGGTGGACGATCGACGGGCCACCGGCTCGGCGCGGGGCCACGGCGGATTCGCCATCCGCAAGCGGACGACCGCCGAGATCGAGCCGACCCTCGTCGAGCTCGAAGACGTGCGAATCGCGGTGGCGGGTGACCTCGTCGCCTCCGGACTCGGCGGGCGCGGCAGCTTCCGGATCGCTCCCTGGCGCTACTCGCGCGCCCCGGTCTCGCGGGTCGCGCGCGGTTTCGAAGGGCGGCTCGAGCTGCGCGGTGATTGCGATCCGAACGGCATCGTCGCCTATCTCTATCGCGGTTGGGACTGGCTCGCATTGCGCGGCTCGCCGGCCCGCTTCGAGGCGCGGATCCACGCCGCCGAAGGACGCATCCTGCGCGGCTCGCACCTGCTCGCTACCCAAGCGGAGCAGCAGGTCTCCTTCTTCGGCTTCGAGGCTCGCGGCGATGCCCGCGTCGAGGCGGAGGTCACCGGCTCTCACCGCCAGCCGATCCTCGAGAGCCGGCTCGAGCTCGGCCGCTGGACGCTCGGCAGGCCGGGCGTTCCACCGCCGCTCGCCGGCGAAGGCCTCCGGCTCGGGGCGCACGCCGCCCGGCCCCGGCTCGACGAGCCGCCACAGGCGGTCGACCTGAGCCTCGACCTCGGCACGGCGCGGGCCGAGAGCCTCGAGTTCCTGCAGGCCTACGTTCCCGCGGCCGCGCGCACGACCGTGCTCGGTGGGTCGGCCACCCTCGGCGGCCGACTCGAGTTCGCTACCGCGGACCGCGAGGGCGGCGGCACGGTGCGGATCGATGCCCGCGGCGTCGAGCTGGACGTTGCCGGAGAGCGGGTCTCCGGCGATCTTTCGGCGGACCTGAATCTCGACGATCCCGACTTCACGTCACCGGTCAGTTTCTCGCTCGCCGGCTCCGAGGTCCGCCTCGATCGCTTCGGCGCCGCCGCGTCGAACGGAGACCGGGTCGCCGGCTGGTGGTCCGAACTCCGCCTGCGCTCCGGCCGGCTCGAATTCGCCGATCCCCTCCGACTCGGCTTCGACTTCGACGCGCGGATGCGCGATACCCGGCCGCTCGTCTTCGCCTGGCAGCTGCGCCGCGACCTGCCCGCCTGGGCCGAGCGGCTGCTGACCGTGGAGGGACTCTCGGCCGGCGGTCACCTCGACTGGACGCGCGGACGCCTGCGGCTCACCGACGGGCGGGTGCCGCTCGCCAACGGCGAGATCCGCGGCGAAGCGAGCCTGGAGGATGGCCGGCGCAGCAGTCGTCTCCTGCTGACCTGGCGCCGGCTGGCGGTCGGACTCGCGATCGAAGGGGAGCACCGCGATCTGCGGCTGCTCGGCGCCCGGGAGTGGTTCGAAAACGAAACGGGGCTCCGGACCGAGAGGATCCGGAGCCCCGACGAGGAGTGAGCCTGATCCCGAGAGGGGGTCAGGCCGGTCGGGTCAGAAGCGCAGGCTCATCCGCAGTCCCGCGCTCCAGGCTTCGTAGTCCCCGTCGTCGGCGACGATCAGCAGCGCCCCCGGCAGGTAGTTGGCGAGGTTCTGGCGAATGAAGGTGTCGATGGTGAAGTCCTCGTAGAGGAGGCGGCCGCCGACCGACAGGTTCTTCGTCAGCTCGTAGTCGACGATCCCCTCCAGCGACAGGATCTCGTAGTCCTCGTAATTGTCGAACGAAGTGCCGACGTCCGGCGTGCCCCCCGCCGGGCTGAAGACATCGGCCTCACCGTCCGAGCGGCTCCACCAGCCGTTGACCTGGCCGTTCCAGGCACCGACCTCGCGCACCCAGCCGAGGCCGAAGGTGTCGTTGGTCTCGTCGAAGTCGATGCTCCAGTCGTCGAGCGGGTTGGACGACACCGTGCCGCCCGACTGGCGGCCGTACTGCGACACCGACCGGTCGGTCCGGTCGCCCCAGAAGTGGAGCGAACCGGCCGCGCCGATCTCCCAGCCGATGTCGAAGCCGAGGCGGATCTGCTCGTCCCCGGTGAGTCCGAACTCGCTGTCGTCGTAATCGGATTCGTAACCCGTACCGCGCAGCGTCAGGTTCCAGGTTTCGGCGAACGGCATGGAGGCCGAGAGATTCCAGCGATCCAGCGAGCGGTCCGCCTGGTCGTAGCGGCGCAGCCCCTCCTGGGTGGTGAGCGGGCCGTGCTCGAGGAAACTCGCCTCGGCCGCCTCCGGCTCGTAGTGGCCGTCGATGTCCCGCTTTCCGGTCTCGTACTTGGCACGCACCAGGGTGCGCCCGAGGCGGGCGTCCCAGTTCAGCGCCAGGATGTCCTCGGTCGTCCCCTCGGTCTCGCGGAACTCGCGGTCCATTTCGGTGCGCCGGATTTCGAGACCGACCGTGCCGGCGCTGCCGAGGTCCTTGTCGACGTTGGCCGAAAGCACCGTCCGCGTCCAGCTGAACGGCACGGTGATGCGCCCGATCTCCTCCCAGACCGCGTGGTACCGGACGTACCCTTCGAACGCGAAGCGGTCGGAATCGTCCGAGTAGTCCTGGTAGTCGTAGCGCGCGCCGGCCTGCCAACCCTCACCGAAGCGGGCGCCCCAGGAAGCGACCAGCTTGGTGGTGGTCGACTCGCGGTCGGCCGAGCCGTACGGCTGGTTGGCCCGGTCGCTGGCGAGGAACGGGGCGCCCGTCTCGGGCCCGATTGCGGTGTTGAGCGTGTAAGCCAGCAGCGGATCGTCCTGGCTGTTCTTCACCCAGTCGGCGCTGACCTGGATCCAGCCGGCGGTGCCGAGATCGAAGCGGCTGGTGGCAAACAGCGCGCCGGACTCGTTGTCGGGAGAGAGGTCGGCGATACCACGCGAGGCTCCGGAGACCGACGCCCCTCCCGGCGCCAGGTAGGCGCTGCCGTCGCTGCCGTCGTTGAATCGCCACGGGTTGTCCCAGTACAGCGTCGACACCGCGTTCTCGAAGGTCGAGTAGCGGTAGCCGGCCGAAACGAGGCCGCGGGAGAAGCGCCAGTTGCCGCTCAGGGTCGCCGTGCTGGTGTCGTAGTCGATCGGTTCGGGCAGTTCGGTGACGTTGTTGAAGCCGAACGCCGCGCCGTAGGCGCGGTTGCCCGTCCGGCTCTCGCGCTGGTAGTCGATCGTCCAGTCCGCCGCGCCGGATCGGCCGAGATCGATCGTCGCGCGCGACTTGCGCCGCTCGAGCCCGAGGTCGACCGACTGCGCCGCCGCCAGGTACGGCCGGAGGGCGCCGTCCATGGTGAAGAAGTTGAGCGACGACCGGTTCGCGATGGCGAAGACCTCGAGCGCCTGCTGCACTGGATCGGCGAGCTCGAAGACTCCCGGCCGGGTCTCGGTCCACAGCAGCCTGCCGTTGTCGCCGAAGCGGTGGGGGGTGGCGTCGTAGGAGAGCTGCATGCGCCAGCTGCCCGCGACGTCGTAGGAGAGGCCGTAGAAGGCGTCGGCCTTGCCGCCGTTGACCACCTCGAAGCGCAGCTGGCGGCGGAAGTCTTCGGTGAAACCCGCCAGCGCCATGCTGGTCAGCCGGAAGCCGTCGGACAGATCCCGGTACTCCTGCGAGCGCGACGAGTCGGTGTCCTGCTCGAGGTAGCTGCCCTCGAGGATCATCGGGTCGAGACGGAAGGTGAACGATCCGTCGGCGGACGCCGGGGCGACGGCCACGAGGGCGAGCGCCAGAGCCAGCCCGGCGACCACCGTCAGGGAGAGGTCGTGCGAGTTGCGAGGACGGTACATGGTCTCCTCCCGGCCTCAGTGCCCGAGATAGGGGCTGGATGGATGGTTGCTGCCGTGGATCGCCGCATGGCAATCGAGGCAGGCGCGATTGAACAGCCGGTTGGAGCCGGTCGACGGATTCTCCAGCGTCGGCAGGTTGCGGCCGTCGTAGAGCGTGCCCGGGTGCCGGGTGTTGAGGTGGCACTGCTGGCAGATGTAGGGCACCGACGTGGTCTGCAACTTGAGGTGATTGCTGCCGTGCGGGCTGTGGCAGGTCAGGCAGTTCTCCCGCACCGGCGCGTGCTCCCAGAGGAACGGGCCGCGCTTCTCGGTGTGGCACTGGTAGCAGAGCTCGTTGACCGTGGCGGCGTTCAGGTTGCCCTTGCTAGGGGCGCCGTGCGGGTCGTGGCAGGAGAGGCAGGTCATCTTGCCCTCGCGCACCGGGTGGTGCGAGACCTTGCGCATGTCCGAGCGGACGTCCTGGTGACAGCTGTAGCAGGCCTCGGTGCGCGCCTCGACGGCGGTCATCGAGTCCGGCGCCGTCTCCTCGTGGACGCCGTGGCAGTCGAGGCAGCCGACGCCGCGGCGCTGGTGGGCGCTGCCGAGCCAGTGCGTCTGCGCGGCGTTCTCGCCGTGGCAGTCGAGGCACTGTCGCGTCGAATCCTCGATCGACAGTCGACCCGGATTGACGATGTCGGCCGGATCGTTGGTCTCGATGTGCCGCGCTCCGTCACCGTGGCAGGTCTCGCAGGTCGCGCTGCCGTGGCGATCGCCGAAGGCGAAGGAGCGGCCGTGCGGGGTCGCGGCGAACTGTTCGACCTGTTCCTGGTGGCAATCGAGGCAGGCAACCGTCGCCATCGGCGAGTCGCCCTGCGACTCCGCCAGGACCGCCGTCGCGCCGACCAGCAGGAGCGTCCCGCTCAGGAGCAGAATCCGTCGGGCTGCCGATTCCCAGTGTGGTGATTCCATCACTCTCCGCCTCCCCTCTGAATTCACGCCACCGCCCGTACAGATACTCCGCAGGGAAGGGCCACGCCGATGGACGAGTCGGAATCGTCGTTGCGGCGCGGTCGCGGTGGTCTCGTCCTTCCCCCCTTCGGATCTGGGGCGAAGTCTAGGAGGAATCGCCTCGCAACCGGGCCGCCCGGCGGGGTGGTAGCGGGCCGGTCAGGTGCGCCGGCCGGCGCGCCGGCGGGTGAGGACGTAGACCGACGCCGGGGGGAGATTCAACAAGCTGAATGCGGTGCGTCGGGCGGTGAGGCCCAGGTCGCTCATGACTTCGCGCGACACCGGCAGCACCGGGGCGTAGGTGAACTGCACGAACCTGCCACGCACCCTCAGCAGCTCGAAGACCTGGCCGAGCAGGCGGCGCTGCGCCTCGCGCCCGAGGTTGACCAGTCCGAGACCGCTCACCACCGCATCCACGCGCCCCGCGGTCAGCCTGCCGGAGTTCGCCACCACCTGCGCCAGGTCGAGCGCGTCGCCTTCCAGCACTTCGACGCCGGGAAAGCGCCGGGTCAGCATCCGATGGAGTTCGGCATTGCGCTCGACGACCAGCAGGCCGGCCTCCGGAACGCCGGCCGAGAGCAACGCCTGGGTGACCACGCCGGTCCCGGCGCCGATTTCGATCACGCGCCGCGCATTGCGCCCGACCGCCGAGGCAATGCGGCGCGCCAGTTCCCGGCCGGAAGGGGCAATGGCCGCGATCGACCTGGGATCGCGCAGCCACTGGCGCAGGAAGAGGACCGTCGCGGCCAGGTCTTCCTCGGCCGGCAGGCCGGGCTTCGGGCGGGAGTTCATGACTGCCGAGTCTGCCACCGATTCCTGCCGCTTCACTCCCGCAGGCGCGATAGGCTGCCATCATTGGCTCCTGCCGGGAGAATCCGCCCATGGCCCGACCCCCTCGCGACCCCGCTGCTTCGGCGGGCCTTTCCATCCGTATCACCGGCTTCGCCATGATCGCCGGCGTCATGGCATTCGCGGCGATCTCGATCGCCGTCGCACCGGAGCCCGGTCCCGCCGCCCCACCGCAGGGTTTCGTGTGGGGACTCGCCGCATTGGCTCTGCTGTTGCTCGTCGGCGGGCTCGCCCTCGGCAGGGGCGGCGAACGGAAGCGGATCCTCCCGCTGGCGCTCTGCGAAGGCTGCGGCCTGAACGGCAGCGTGCTCACGCTGCTCACCGGCAACCCCGCCTGGGCCGCGGCGCTCGGCGGCCTCGCCATCGCGGCGCTGATCCTCGGCCTGGCGGGCGACGGCGGCCCGACGCCGGGGCTTGGCAGGAGCGCCTGAGCCTCACTTCACCGATTCAGGTAGATTGACCCCGGCAGTGGATCGGTGTGCGATCCCCTGCCGCCCGTTGCCCGGAAGGAGGAATCACCATGGGACTGTTCGATTTCGTCAAGGACGCGGGGGCGAAGATCTTCGGCAAGGACGAGCCCGAGCCGGCACCGCAGGTCCGCAACGTCGATGCAGCGACTCTCGAGAAGATGAAGCGCAACAAGGCCCTGCAGAACCTGGTCGCGACGCTCGGACTGGCAGTCGAAGACCTCCGCGTCGAGGTCAACGGCGACACCGCCGTGGTGCACGGCAAGGTCGACAACCAGGCCGAGCGCGAGAAGGTCGTCCTGGCGGTCGGCAACGTCATCGGCATCGCCCGGGTCGACGACCGCCTGGAGTCGGTGAAGGTGGAGGCCGAGGCGCAGATGCACACCGTCGTCTCCGGCGACACGCTGTCGAAGATCGCCAAGAAGTACTACGGCGACGCCGGCAAGTACCCGGTGATTTTCGAGGCCAACAAGCCGATGCTCAAGGACCCGGACAAGATCTACCCGGGCCAGGTCCTGCGCATCCCGCCGCTGGCCTCCTGAGCCGGCGCTCCCGGGGGCCGGCTACCGCCCCGGCCCCCGGGGTCTCTTGCTGTCCGAATTGGCGGGGGCGTCACCGCATCGAGAGGGTAGCGAGATCGCAAGATCGAGCTGTCGTCGGCCGGCGCGGCGAGCGACAAAGGCGAAAAGCTTCCATAGAAGGAAAAGACCGGCCACCAGCCGGCCTCGACCTCGCGGGCGCCGGGCGGAGCCGGCCGGTGCTCACCCGCAGCTTCCGCCCCACGCTTCCTGCCTTTCCCTCTCCGGGCTTTTCCTGCTTCTTCCTTCTCTGAGTTCTTCCTGCCTTTCCCTCTCTGAGCTTTGGTCTTTGTTTTCAGCTATTTGTCCTCAGATCCTTCGGTTCCTTCGCGGGCTCCTGCATTGCGAGCCGGCCGACCGATGCGATCGGTCGATAGCGCTGATTAAGCTAAAATGTCTATTCTTTAACTTAACTGAATTGACTTTTATCTTAGTTGCGCTATTTTCTCCTCGCCTATACCCCCGACTGGACCGATTCCGAGAGGAGAGACCGCCGTGCAGCCCCTTCGCGACTTCCTGGAGATCCCCTACGAACGCCTCGAGGAGATGAACCTCGAGGCGCGGGCCGAGCGCCTGTCGGGCAAGAGCCCCGACAAGATCCGCGAAACGCGGGTCAAGTACCTGACCGACGAGAAGCGGATCAAGGCCGTCACGGTCTGCTTCACCGATCTCGAAGGCCGGCTGCACATGCTCGACTACGACAAGAAGTTCCTCCTCCGCTCGGCCGACAACCTGACCTTCGACGGCTCCTCGATCCGCGGCTTCTCGCGCCAGGCCGAGTCGGACCTGCGCCTCGCCATCGACTGGCCGGCTTTCTACTGGCTCCCCGCCGACGTCTTCGGTCCCGGCAAGGTGCTGGTCTTCGGCGAGGTTCACGACCAGCAGGATCGGCCTTACGCCGCCGACCTGCGGGCCCAGCTCAAGGGGCTCGGCGCCACGCTGGCGAAGCAGGACCTGGTGGCGCACGTCTCCAACGAGATCGAAGGGTTCCTCTTCCGCGGTCGCGACGCCGAGCGGCGTTACCGCGAGAGCGGCGCCTTCGAGTTCATCTCCACCGGCGGCTACTACCACTCGCTGCCGGGAGACCTGCTGCGCCAGTTCATCGATCGCGCCGCCGAAGTGCAGCGTGCCCTCGGCTTCGAGAACGAGAAAGACCACCCGGAAGTCGCGCCGTCACAGTTCGAGATGAACTACAGCCACACCGAGGCGACGCTCGCCGCCGACCAGGTGCAGCTCTACAAGCTGGTCGCCCGCCAGACCGCGGCACAGATGGACCTCACCGCCTCTTTCCTGCCCAAGCCGGTGGCCGGGGTCAACGGCAACGGCATGCACACCAACATGTCGCTGGCGAAGAAGGGCAGGAACATCTTCTTCGACCGCAAGGGGCAGGACGGGCTCTCGGCGCCGGCGTGGAACTTCGTCAACCGGATCCTCGCCAACGCCAACGACATCTGCCTGACGCTGAATTCGAGCGTCAACTCGTACCGCCGGCTCGACCCGCACTACGAGGCGCCCAACCAGATCAAGGTGTCGCCGTCGGACCGCGGCTCGATGATCCGCATCCCGATCGGCAACGAGAAGTCGGCGCGCATCGAGGTGCGATCGATCGCCCCCGACGCCAACCCCTACCTGGCGATCTACACGCTGCTGCGCACCGGCCTCGCAGGGCCGCTCGGCGAGGAGGACTCCGACAAGCGGCCGCGCACGCGCTTCCTGCCCGACAACATCTACGACGCCATCCGCCTGTTCAAGTCCTCGAAGCTGGCGCAGGAGATCCTCGGCGCCGAGGTGCACGAGAAGTACGCCGAAGTGAAGATGGCGCAGGCGGAGCGCTCCCCGAAGGCGCTCGGCAGCCGCGTCAAGCGCAGCGAGATCCTCTTCCACCACGAGGTCACCAACCAGTACCTCTGGTCGCAGTTCTGAGTCCCGATTGGCGAGGGCGCCCCGGCCGGAGCGCCCTCGCCTCACCGGATCCGGCCGCGCCGCCTTACGGCACCACGACCGTCCAGGCGGCGGTGGTCCCCGCCTCGAAACCGTCGGCAAAGATCCCCGCCGGACTGTAACGAACCCGCACGCCGCAGGCCTGGAGCGCCAGAGTCGTGGCGTTTCCGAGGCCTACCCGCACAAGCAGCGCCGCGGCGACGTTGTCGACGCGGTGGGAGAAGAACCCACTGCCCGCCGAGGACCATCCCGGCGTGCCACTCCCCGTCGCGCTGGCTATGGTCGTGGCCGAGCCGCCGCCATCGACTTCCATGAGGGTCACGGTGACGTCGTGCGTCGCGTCGGTGTCGTTGAAGTAGACCCGCACGTAGTCGAGGATCGCGTCGTCGGGAAGATGGAGGTCCATGTCGAACCAGCTGCTGCCCGAGGTCCGGGAACGACATCCGGCACCCGCATACGTCCAGACGACGGAGGAGTCATAGGGCGAAAAAGTGCTCACGGCGCTGAACAGGAAGTGCGAGTCTTCCGTCGGGGCCCGGCCCCCCAATTCTTCTTCGAATGCGGCCGCCATCGGCGTCAGGACGATCGGCGGCTCACCGTCTGAATCCGGAACCTCCTCCGCCCGGGCCGACGTCAGGCCGGGGCCGAGCGCGATTCCGAGGCCGAGCAGAGCCAGCGCGAGCCGTCCGTGGACCCGCTCGCTGCAGGAAGGCCGTTCACTGTCGCTCATCTCCGGCCTCCCATCAGGGCGTGACGTACTGAACGCGAACGCCGCAGATCCGGACGCTCGAGGTGCTGGCGCCGTTGAAGTCGATCCGCACCGAGAGCGCCTCGTTGACGTTGTTCACCACGTGCGAGACGCTCGTTCCCGCCGTGCTCTGCCCCGGCGTCCCCGCGGACGACACCGTGGCCAGCAGGGTTGAGTTCCCAGCCCCGTCGAAGGACCAGATGAGGGCCGACGCGTCGTAGGTGGCATCGGTGTCGTAGAAGTAGACGCGCAGATAGGTGATGGTCGCCGCGTCGGGCAGCTGCAGGTCGATGTCGAAATAGTTGGACCCGCCGGTCCGGTGGATGCAGCCTCCGTTGTAGTAGGTCCAGGCGTTCGCGTCGTCGTACTGGACGAAGGCGCTGGCGGGCGCGCGCCAGTACTCGGTGGCCGCCGGGGCGCGCGTCTCTTCCTCCAGGAAGTACGGGTCCGGCGTCGACAGTTCGATTCCGGGTGGCTCGCCATCGTCCACGGCGGCTGGCGCTCCCGTTACGGCCGTCGCGGCGAAGGCGAAGACAGAGGCGAAAAGAAGCACAGAACTTGCGGGAAACATGAAACCCCCCTCTCTGGATCCGGACTCCCGCGTCGGATTTCGGGATCCGTCCAGCGTCACGGTGGACCCCGCCGGGCGGCAAGGCAAACACCCCGGTGAACGGGGCCGACCCGCCTCGGGGCGCGGGGGTTCGCGCTACAGGCGAAAGAGGGAGGGGAACGAGGTCGGATCGCCCGGGGAGTCCGGCGGACGCCGGAGCCTCAGGGGGCGGTGCCGGTCTGCCACCAGCCCGTATCGCCGATCTCGAAGTTGTCGCGGAAGATCTTCGGGAGGGTCAGGAACTCGAGGGAGCCGTTTTCGATCAGCAGCGGGATCGGGTCGCCGAGAGGATCCAGAAGCGCCGTCCCGGCGGCAAAGGTCAGGGGCGAGGTGGTGCCGAGGGGCAGTCCCGGGCGGGTCGGCAGGTCGATGACCAGCAGATCGCCCGGCACCTCGGCGTTGAAGCTGCCGTCGACCGAGTCGAGGTCGATGGTGATGCGGCCGGGCTGCGTCAGGTCGACCGCCAGGTCGACGTCGCCGTGCCGGGGGTCGCTGCGTACCGTCGGGGCGTCACCCGGCAGCAGCACGTCCGGGTCGTAGTCGAGTACCAGCGTCCCCGAGCCGATGGCGAACCGCTCGCCGGTCGAGATCTCGATGTGGGCTCCCGAGCCGGGCTGCACCTCCACGTTGCCGACTCCGAGCTCGAACGGGCTGCCGGCGGCGCGGATGCGCAGCCGCCCGGGGCGCAGCTCGAGCAGCACCAGGTCCTCCTGCGGATCGCGGAGCTCGGACTCGGAGATATCGCCGAGGAGATCGTAGTCGGTGCCCGGCACGACGTCCGGCGCCACGGTCGCGGTGAGGACGGCGATCACTCCGTCGCTGCGGTTGAAGACGAAGTCGAAGTTGTCGAGGAACGAGAGGTCGACCCCCAGGCCGTCCGGCGTCGGGGTGACCGTCGCCACGCGGGTGCCGTCGACGTCGAAGAGCACGCCACCGGTCCACGCCTCGATGGGACCGGCGCCGGCACCCAGGCCACCCGCGCCGGTAGTGATGCGAATCTTGCCGCGCCGCACCGGCAGCGAGGCATAGGTCCGCAGGACGATCGCCGCCTCGCCACCCGGCTCCACCCGGGCGTCGGAGACCCGGATCACCAGGGGCTCGATCGGCCAGGTCTGCGCCACCAGAGGAGTTGCAGCCACCAGCGCCGCGGCGACCCACAGCGCCCGTCGCGTGCCCTCCAGGCCTCGATCCTTCTTCATCGGCGACACCTCCGATCGATTGGACAGACCGCGCGGGAATTCGGAACAGGGGGCGCGCCAGGCCGCTCCGCCACCTCCCGGACGCTAGGATCTCACGCCATGCCCCGCCGGGTCGCCCGTTCCTTCGCTCGCCGCCTCGGCGGTCTCGTCGCCCTCCTCGGCGCCGCGGCCTTCCCGGCGCTGGCTGCCGCAGCGGAGTCCCCCCTCGCGCGGGGGCTCGAGCGGCACCGCGCCGGGGACCTCGAGGGCGCCCTGGCCGCCTACCGCGAGCTCATCGCGACCGGCGACTCGCTGCCTCCGGAGGTGCTCGGGGAAGCGCACAACAACGCCTGCGCCGCCCTCAACGACCTCGGACGCTACGGCGAGGCGATCGCCCACTGCCGCACCGCCGCGCAGCTGCGTCGCGCGTCCGCCGGCACGCTGCTCGCCGACACGCTGGTCAATCTGGCGCTGGTGCTCGAGGCGACCGGCGACCCGGACGGCGCCGACGCCGCCTACCGGGAGGCGGGGGCGAGCTATCGCGCCGCCGGCAGCGCCGCCGACGAGGCGCTGGTGCTGAGCAACCGCGCCTCTCTCGCCGTCGGCCGCGGCGACTTCGGCGCCGCGCTCGAACGCACCGCCGAGGCCGAGGCGCTGGCCCGCGGCGCCGGCGAGGCGACCTGGGCCGGCGCGGAGCTGCGGGTCGTCCATCTGAACCGGGCAGTGATCCTCGAGCGCCTGGGTGCCTACCGCGAGGCGCTCGCCGAGCTGCGCGCGGCCCGCGTCGCCGACGGACAGGATCCCGCGCACGCCGCTCTCGAACGCCTGAACGTCGCGGTGCTCTACCGCAACCTCGGCGACCCCTGGCGGGCGCTCGCCGAGCTCGACCGTGCCGCCGCGGAGTCGACCCGGATGGGCACGACCTTCGCGGCGGCGCTGTCGCTCAACCGGGGACTCGTCCACCTGATCAACCTGGAGGATCCTGCGGCAGCGCTGCCCGAATTCGAGGCCGCGCTGGCCGGCGCCACCGCCGCCGGGGATGTGCCCAGACAGGCCTGGGCGCGGGTGGCACTCGGCGAGACGGCCTTGGCGCTCGGCCAGATCGCGGGAGCCGAGACACAGTTTCGCGCCGCCCTGGAACTGGCACGGTCCGCCGACGCCGCCGAGAGCCGCTGGCAGGGGCTTGCCGGTCTCGGCCGCGCGGCGGCCCGGCGTGGCGACCCGGAGGTCGCGCTCGAGCATCTGGCGGCGGCGATCGACGAGATCGACCGCGTCGCCGCCGGCAGCGGCGGGGCGCGCTGGCTCGAGGGGCTGGTCACCGACCAGCGGGAGGTCTTCGCGGCGGCGGTCGAGCTGCACGCCGGTCGGGCCCTCGCCGGAGATCGTCCGGCGGCCGCCGCCGCGCTGGCGGTCGGCGAACGGGCGCGCGCCCGCGAGCTGCTGGCTCGCCTCGCTGGAGAGGATGGTGCACCGCTCGACGCCGCCGGGATCCTCGCCAGCGCCGGGAACGGCGGTCCGGTCGTCGTCTATTTCGCCGGCGTCGAACGGCTCTGGCGCTTCCTCCTGGCGGACGGTGCGATCGCGGTTGCCGACGTCGGCGCCACGGCGGCGCGGCTCGCCGAGGCGCGCGCGGTGCATGACGCGCTGGCGCGCGGCGGCGCGCCGGAGCCGGCGGTCCTCGTTCGGTTGGGTGCGGCGCTGCTGGGAGGCCTGCCGACCTTCGACGAGCTGATCATAGTGCCGGATCGGACCCTCTTCTACCTGCCGTTCGACCTGCTGCCGCTCCCCGGCTCCCCGGGCGTCCGGCTGCTCGACCGCACGGCGCTCGCGACGGCGCCCAGCCTCTCGGTGCGGGCGCGCCTGCTCGACCGCCCGGCGGCCGGCGTGCCACGCTGGAACCTGCTGGCGCTCGCCGACCCGGAGCTGCCGGCACGCCCCGCCACGGCGTCGGCCACGGCGCTCATCGCTTCACGATTCGACCTGCCGCCGCTGCCG
>JAIOJQ010000373.1 GCA_019911865.1 Thermoanaerobaculia bacterium | reverse complement strand
CGGCCTTCGCCTGCCGGCCGCAGGTGCTGCTGCTCTCGCCCCTGCTGCTGGTCCTCGGCCGCTCGCGGCGCGCCCTGGGGTGGACGGCCGGCGCGGCGGCGCTCGGCGGGCTTGCCGTGCTGCTGCTCGACCGCTCCCTCTACGGCGCATGGCTGGGCGGCTACGGCCTGCTCAACGCGCGCGATGGCGGATTTTCCGCCGCCGGGCTCGCGCTCGGCCTCGCCGGTGTCCTCGTTTCGCCCAGCCGCGGGCTGCTGCTCTTCGCCCCGTGGACGGTGCTGGCGCCGGCGGGCTTCGCGCGGGCGCGCCGCCCGTTCACGCGCCGTCTGGTCGGCGGCGCACTGGTCGCCGCCGGACTCGGCGTGCTCGCCGCCGCCTCGTACCAGAAGTGGTGGGGGGGGTACTCGCTCGGACCGCGCATTCTGGTCGAGGCTTCGCTGGCGCTGGCGATCGCCACGCTTCCGCTGTGGACCCGCCGCCGGTCGCGCGCCGGGCGCGGGCTGCTCGCCGCCACGGTGCTCGCCGGGACGCTGATCCAGCTGGCGCTGCTGCACGGCTTCCGGGCGCGCGACTGGAACGCCATCGCCGACATCGACCGCCACCCCGAGCGGCTCTGGAGCTGGCGCCACGGCCAGCTGGCGGCGGCTTTGGTCCCCGGCTGGCGCTTCGCCGCGCCCCCGTACGAGACGGTGCAACCGCAGCCGCCGGCTCTCCGCAGGGGCGGCCGCCAGGTCCTGGCGCCGGTCGACCTGACGCCGCGCGCCAACGCGCGCTTCGATCTCGACCCGTTCCATCCGGAGTCGCGAAACCCCTTCCCGCGCTATGCGCAACTCGACCCCGAGCGGCTCAACGGCGCCGGGCCTCTCTTCCGCTTCCTCCCCCGCGGAGAGCCCAACTGCTGGAGTGTCCGCGCTCCGGGGGTCGAGTCCCTGGAGCTGGCGGCACCCGTGCGCGCCAGCGAGCTCTACGTGCTTCTTTCGGCCGGCGGCGAGCTGGCGCGCGGCGACGAGCGAGCGATCGGCCGCCTCGCGGTCCGCTTCGCCGGCGGCCACAGAGAGACCTTCCCGCTGGTGCCCGGGCGGGACCTGTGGGCGTGGGATCCCGACCAGCGTTCCCTCTGGCCGCCACCCTCGCGGATCTTCGCCGGTCTGCCCTTTGAGCCCGAGGTCCTCGCCTGGCAGCGCTTCCGTCTCGCCTGGCGGCCGGAGAGGGTGAGCGCACTCGAACTGCACGTCGACGCCCCGGGCACCACCATTGTCGTGCTTGCCGCCACCTTCGCCCGGCCGGCGGGCGGCCGCTCGCGCCGGTAAGTTCGCTACCGCCGCGGCGGTGCGCCTCTCACGGCACGACGGCGCTCCACCAGGTCTGCCAGGCGGTCGCTTCGAAGCCGTCGGAGAAGAGGTGCGGCGTGGCGCCGCTGTCGGGGTCGAGCAGCAGCGACGAGACGTCGACCACTTCGAAGGCGCTGCCGGGCACCTGGTGGAACTGGTCGACCAGGTCGCCGTTCCAGTTCGGGCTGGGGATGCCGGAGATGTACCAGTTGCTGCCGTTGTCGGCCAGCAGCATGCCGTAGCGCTTGAGGCCGACGAGGAGGGCGCGCACCTCCGGGTGGAAGCTCGCCGGAATCGGCCAGTCGGCCTTGAGGCGCAGGCGCAGTCCCATCGGCGGCGCGGCGGCGTGGGTCGACGAACCGGCCTCGTGTCGGCCGGGCCAGACGTAGCCCGGGTCGGCCGGGCTGACCCACTCTCTCGTCACGCCGACGGTGAAGCGCAGGGCGTGGCGGACTTCGCCGCCGGTGACTTCTCCCCAGCGCGCCAGGCCGGGGAAGAGCGGCAGGCCGGCGGCGTCGGCCGACGTCCAGCCGTCGGGCCGCAGAACGTTCGAATCGAGATCGTAGACGGCGCCGGAGAGGCCGCACCAGCCGGCCGGGGAGCCGGGCACGACGCAGCCGTTCTGTCCCTCGGGCCAGCTGTGGTAGAGCTCGTAGAGAACGCAGGCGCCCTGGCGCAATGTCAGGACGTGACGGTCGCCGGTCGAATTCGGTCCACCTTCGATGGGTGGATCCGGCGGGATCGGGTACGGCCCGGCATCGCTCTCGTCCGGCCAGCCTCCGAGCGAATCGAAGTCGATGGGAAGCATGGCCTGGGAGTCGGGCACGGCGACGAAGGGGATGCCGATCGGCGCCCCGTTCCAGGTGCCGGCGCCGAAGTCGGGGTGCAGGTTGTCGCCGCCGTTGGCGAGGATGAAGCCGATGATCGCCGCCGAATTCGCGGCCACCGGCAGCGAGGCGACCGGGGTGTTCCAGACGTTGTCGCGCGGCAGGATCTGGCATCCGCCGACGGTCTGCTGGGCGGACAGGCCGGGGGCGAGCAGGGCCGCTCCCAGAAGGGCAGCTGCGATCGGATCTCTCATGGTCGTGGCGGCGAGCCTAGACCGAGTCGCGGCCGCGGCGTGTGAGACCTTCCACCGACCCGGGCCGGGCGAAGGCACGGCGCAGCGGCGGGGGAGAGGTCGGAGCCGGGATGCAGCGGACGGGTGTGATGCAGTTCGCATGACCGCCGTCATCCGGCCGCGGCGGGTTCTCGTAGGATCCTCGGCCATGTTCGACTGCCATCGGTTTGACAGGGGCGCGGCGGCTGCCGTCCGGCGCCCCGCTGCCCGCCGCCGCGGCTCGTGGCTCCCGGCCACCCTCGTTCCCGTCGTCGTCTTCGTGCTCTGCGGCGGGCTCGCCGCGCCACTGCCGGCGGCGAACGTGGCGGCGACGCCGCAGGACGACCTCGTCTGGATCACCGTCGGCGCCGACGTCTTCGAGGCTGCGGCGCGCCGGCTGGCGCCGCCGCCGGGGCTCTCCGGCGGGGTGGTGCTCGAGGCGTTCGACCGCCACGAGGAGGTGGTGCTGACCCGCCTGCCCCTCGCCGCGATCGACGCGCTGAGCGGCATCGTGCACGCCGACTTCCGCCGCTGCGGCGGCTTCGTCAAGCACGAGAGCCTCGCCGAGGCGGAGGCGGAGATGGCCCGCCTGCGCGCGCCGCGCCTGGCGCCGGACGTGCTGCCGTTCGCGATCGACCAGCCGACGCTGGTCGGGACGCTCGCCGGCGAGGTGAGCGAGGCCGAGCTGCTGTCGACCATCACCGCGCTGTCGGCGTTCACCAATCGCTACCACGCGCACCCTTCGGGCAGCGCCTCGGCGACCTGGATCCGCGACCAGTGGGTCGGCCTGGCCGCCGGCCGGCCGGACGTCACCGTCGAGTTCTTCGATCACGGCACGAACACGCCGCAGGACTCGGTCATCCTCACCATCCCGGGCTCGACCCTGCCGGCGGAGATCGTCGTCCTCGGCGGCCACCAGGACTCGACCCGCTCGGGCTGCCTCTCCGACCCCAACTGCATCGCACCCGGCGCCGACGACGACGCCTCGGGCATCGCCGTCCTCTCCGAGGTGATCCGCCTGGCGCTCGCCCACGGCCTCCGGCCGCAGCGCACCGTCCAGTTCATGGCCTACGCGGCGGAAGAGGTCGGCCTGGACGGCTCCACCGACATCGCGGAGTTTTATTCGAATACCGGCAAGAACGTCGTCGCGGTGCTGCAGATGGACATGACCGGCTATCAGGGCTCGGCGCAGGACATCGTGCTGATCAACGACTGGACCAACTCCGAGCTCAACGCTTTCGTCGCGGACCTGATCTCGACCTACCAGCCGGGGATGGTCCAGTCGACGACGCTCTGCGGCTACGCCTGCTCGGACCACGCCCCCTGGCACACTCGCGGCTATCGCGCCGCCTTCCCCTTCGAGTCGACCTTCGACCAGTCCAGTCCTTACATCCACAGCAGCAGCGACACGGTCGCCAACCTCTCCAACGGCGCGGCGCATGCGGCGAAGTTCGCGCGGCTGGCGGCGGCGTTCCTGGTCGAGACGGCGATCGACGGCCCCGAGGTCCCGGCCATGCCCTTCCTCGACGGCTTCGAGACGGCCGACACCTCGGCCTGGTCGCGGGTTTTCCCCTGAGATCGACCGGCCCCGGGGGCAACCCCCGGGGCCGCGCAGCGCCTCAGAAGGCGTCGTTGTCGAGGCCGCCGCAGTACTGGCCCGCGGCGTTGAAGTAGGTCTCGGTGGCGCCGGTGAGGGTGTCGCGCAGGGTGAGGCGGTACTCGAGGTTCGACAGCGCGCCGAAGATCACCAGGAAGCGGTCGGGGAACTCCAGCGTCTTGACCAGCAGCTCGAGGTTGGCGCGGTTGGTGAATCCGAAGGCGCCGGTCAGGTCGCTGAGTTTCATCGGCAGGCCGCTGCCACTCGAGTTGTCGTACTGGTTGCGCCAGGTCATCTCGACGGCGAAGCGGTCGTTGAGCAGGCAGAGGGTGTCGGCGTCGGCGCGGCAGGTGCCGCGCACCGACTTGCCGACCTTCGGCTTGAGCGGCCCGACCTTGGCGATGGCGCGGATGGCGTTCGACGGGAAGCCGGCGTTGTCGAAGCCGCCGCAGTCGCCGGCGGTGTTGCGGTAGGTCTTGGTCTGCCCGGTGCGCGTGTCGGTGACGTTGAGGGTGAAGCGCAGGTTGGTCAGCTGGCCGTAGAAGACCTTGACCACGTCGCCGAAGTCGAGCACCTTGACGATCAGCTCGATGTTGCTCGGGCTGTCGAAGTAGAGGAACCCGGAGAGGTTGTAGAAGGATGCCGGCAGCGCGGCGTTGCGGTTCGGCACGTGCGCCGCACCCGAGGCGCCGTTGAACTGGTTCTCCCACGTCGCGGTGACCCGGAAGCGGCCGTTGAGCAGGCAGAGCGTGTCGGCCGGGCAGCCGCCGGGCTGCGGCGGCGGGGCGCTCCCCTTGCGGTAGAGCGCCTGCAAACCGGCGACGTCGTCGGAGTTCAGCCGCGCGCCACGGCCGTCGTCGTGCGCCTGGAAGTACATCAGCGCGTCGCGCAGCACGGCGTTGGGTTCGAAGCGCGCCTCCGACGAGTGGGCGAGCCCGAGGGTGTGGCCGAGCTCGTGGGCGTATACCTCCTCGGCCAGCTTGCTGCCGCTGGCGCCTTCGAGCTCGCACTCGACCCCGTCGTTCATCACCACGTCGGCGCCCTGGATGCGGACGTATCGCTTGTTGTTGAACACCCCCTGCGCCGCGCTGTCGGCCCACGGCCCGCCGATGGCGAGGGTGCCGCCGGCGCCGCAGCTGTAAGTCCCCTCGATGTCCTCGTTGGGATCGTCGAACAGCAGGACGTTCTGGCCGTCGTAGTCGGTGAAGCCGGCGGTCGCCGCCGAGGTGCCGGCGTAAGTGAGGCGGACCGGCGTGGTGGCCTCGTTGGTCCACATCGCCAGGCCGCGCTGGAACTCGGGGAAGCCCTTGCTCGGCAGCCCCGGCTGGCCGGTCTGGTGGGCGCGCCAGGCGACCGCGCCGCCGGTGTCGAAGTGGAACCAGCGGTAGTTGAACCCGGTGTCGTCGTTGACGAACAGATTGAACGCCTTGGTCGCCGCGCGCAGCTGCGACCGCGACGGACGGAAGAGGTAGTCGCGCTGGCGCGGCTGGAGGGCGACGCGGTCGGCGATCCATTCGACGAAGCCGGCGAAGTCGCGCAGCTCCGCGCCGCTGTTCTTGCGCACCCGCCCGATGACGCGCACCTCCGAGAGGTCGCGCAGCGCCGCGGTGCGGCCGCCGGCGCGGACCTCGTGGAAGGCGCCCTGGAGGAACTGCGCGATGGCGTACGTGCCGTCCGACTTCGGTTCGAGGAAGAGCAGGGCGCGGCCGCCGCGGCGGAACCGCGGCGCGCCTTCGATGCGCAGGATGCGGCCGTCGGGGGCGCGTCCGCCGGTGACCCGGACGACGATCGCCGAGGCTGGCACCTCCCCCTTGAGCACCTCCTCGACCTGGAAGAGCCACTCGGTGACCGGCCGCGCCGAAGTTGCGGGCGCCTTCCCCTCGGCCGTCGCCACGACGATCACCGAAGCGCGGTCGACGAGCACGGTGTCCTCGAGCGGCACGATGGTGGTCGCCGCGGCCGGGGCGGCGGCGAGCAGCGCGGCGAAGGCGAGCCGGAGGGCGGCGAGGCGGAGCGGTCGGACGGTCATGGGCGGGCGTCTCCTGGTTGCGGACCGGAACAGACAGGATACCGGGCCGGGACCGGCGGGACAACTCGCCCGCCGCCGGGCTTCCGACGGCCTGGATGTGCCGATAGAGTCGGCCCCGGCCATGGTGCGCAAAGTGTCGATCGTCGTGCCCGCGTTCAACGAGCGGGAGCGGGTGGAGGAGCTGCTGCGGCGGGTGGCGGCGGCACCGCTGCCGGGCGGGCTCGAGCGCGAAATCCTGGTGGTCGACGACGGCTCGACCGACGGCACCCGCGAGCTGCTGCGCTCGATCGCGGCGCGCGGCGAGTGGCCGCTGCGCCTCTTCGAGCAGCCGGAGAACCGCGGCAAGGGGGCGGCGCTGCGCCGCGGCTTCGCCGAGGCGGACGGCGACGTGGTGCTGATCCAGGACGCCGACCTCGAGTACGACCCGCGCGAGTACCCGGGGCTGCTGGCGCCGATCCTCGCCGGCGAGGCCGACGCCGTCTTCGGCTCGCGCTTCCTCGGCGGCCCGCACCGGGTCCTCTTCTTCTGGCACACGGTGGGCAACCGGTTCCTCACCATGGCGTCGAACATGTTTTCGAACCTCAACCTGACCGACATGGAGACCTGCTACAAGGTCTTCCGCCGCAGCCTGCTCGACGGCATGCCGCTGCGCTCGAACCGCTTCGGCATCGAACCGGAGCTCACCGCCAAGCTGGCGCGGCGCAAGGCCCGCATCTACGAGGTGCCGATCGCCTACCACGGGCGCACCTACGCGGAAGGCAAGAAGATCGGCTGGAAGGACGGCTTCGCCGCCCTGTGGGCGATCGTCCGCTACAATCTCGCCGACTGATGCGACCTCTTCGCCGACCGACCCGTCTCGCCGCCCTCGTCGCCCTGCCGCTCGCGCTGGCCGCCTGCTCGGCGGATCCGGTGCGCCAGGTCGAAGTCCGCCGCGCCGCCTACGACGCCACCCTGCAGAGCTACGTGGTGCGCGACGATCCGGCGACGGGCGGGCGCACCTTCATCCTCGACGTGCTCGTCGGCTGGCAGGGGGGCGAGCCGCTCCCCGGGCTGACCCTCGACGTCTCGATGGCGGCGCCCGGCGGGGCGGAGAAGGCCCACCGCCGGGTGTGGATCGAGACCGCCGGGGTCGACCGCGGCGGCGAGCAGATCACCCTCGAGCTCGCCGACCTGCCCTGGGAGCCCGGCGACGGCTTCTTCGTCGAGGTGCGCTCGCCGGTACCGGCGGCCGAACGCGGCGACTACCGGGAGTTCGCGGCCGGAGGCTGAGCCGCGGAGCCGCTTCCGATGACCGAAATCCCGACCACGGTCGCCGCCTCCGCCGCGGAGGGAGCCGCCGCGGTGGCGCGACTCGAGGCCAACGTGGCGCGGGTCTACCGCGGCCGGCCCGAGTCGATCCGCCTGGCGGTCGTGGCGATGCTGGCGCGCGGCCACGTGCTGATCGAGGACGTCCCGGGGGTCGGCAAGACGACCCTGGCGCACGCCCTGTCCCGGTCGGTCAATTGCGGATTCCAGCGCGTGCAATGCACGTCCGACATGCTGCCGGGCGACATCCTCGGCGTCACCATTTACAATGCCAAAACAGGCGCGTTCGAGTTCAAGCCCGGCCCGGTGTTCACCAACTTCCTGCTCGCCGACGAGATCAACCGGGCCACGCCGAAGACTCAGTCCGCGCTGCTCGAGGTGATGAACGAGCGCCAGATCTCGATCGACGGCCGCACGCTGAAGATGGCCGACCCGTTCCTGGTG
>JAIOJQ010000036.1 GCA_019911865.1 Thermoanaerobaculia bacterium | reverse complement strand
GAGCTGGTCGCCGTGCCGCTCGCCTGCCGGGGCGTCTTCCTCGGCTTCCTGGCGCTGGCCGACAAGGAGCAGCGCGGCGGCGGCGATCCGGAGTTCACCGCCGAGGACCGGCGCTTCCTCGAGTCGGTGGCGGCGCTCGCCGGCGTGGCGCTCGACGGCGCCCGCCAGGTCGAGAACCTGGTGCGCCAGCGCGAGCGGCTGGCCGAGGAGAACAAGGTGCTGCGCGGCCAGCTGGCCGCCGAGGTGGGCGGCCGCCGCATCGTCGCCCACGCCCCGGCGATGCGGCGCGTGCTCGACCTGGTCGAGCGCGTGGCGCCGCGCGGCGTCTCGGTGCTGCTGCGCGGCGAAAGCGGTTCCGGCAAGGAGCTGCTGGCCAAGCTCGTCCATCACCTTTCGGGGCGCGAGGGGCCGCTGGTGGCGCTCAACTGCGGCGCCCTTCCCGAGTCGCTGCTCGAAAGCGAGCTGTTCGGTATCGAGGGGGGGGTCGCCACGGGCGTCTCGGCGCGGCGCGGCAAGTTCGAGCTCGCTGACGGCGGCACCCTCTTCCTCGACGAGATCGGCGACATGTCGCCGGTCCTGCAGGTGAAGTTGCTGCGCGCCCTGCAGGAGCGCGAAGTGGTGCGCATCGGCGGCGAGGAGCCGACGCCGGTCGACGTGCGGGTCGTGGCGGCGACCCACCGGGACCTCGAGGCGCGGGTGGCCGAAGGGACCTTCCGCGAGGACCTCTACTACCGGTTGCGCGGCGTCGAGCTCGAGCTGCCTCCGCTGCGCGAGCGGCGCGAGGACATCCCGCACCTGGTCCGCCAGTTCGTCGAGGAGTTCTGCCGGCGCGAGAAGGTCGCCCCGCCGCACGTCTCGCGCGAGGCCCAGGCGCTGCTGCTCGGCCACGACTACCCGGGCAACGTACGCGAGCTGCAGAACCTGATCGAAGGGGCGATCAGCCTGGCCGACGGGACGATCTCGGTCGAGCTGCTGCGCTCGCTGATCGGCCCCGCGGCGACCGCCGAGGAGCTCTCGCCCGCCGGCGGCCCCGAGCCGCTCGATCTCGCCGGCGTCGAGCGCCGCCATATCCAGCGCGTCCTGCAGCATGTGCGGGGCAACAAGAGCGAGGCGGCGCGCATCCTCGGTGTCGATCGCAAGACGCTCTCCCGCAAGGGGTTCTAGACGCATGGGGCAAATTGCCCGGTTGGGGTAAATTGCCCCTAATCGGGTTCGAGGCTTGCTACGCCAGCCCTTTCCGGGCCGGAAGACCTTTCGAGCCCCCGCTGTCTGGGGCATTTTGTCGCGACCCCGGAGGCTCGCAGGATTTGGTCAATCTCGGGTATCCTCCGGGAAACCCTTTGTTTTTCTGCAGTTCCACGAGGTGTCGCGAAGCGTGAGCGAGTTGGCAGACAGGTTGCCTCTGCTGCGGGCGGGGAGGAACGACCATGCTTCGCACCGCTGCCCGACAGGCTCTGACGCTGCACGTTGCCGTCGATCGGCTGCTCGCCGTGGGTACGGTCGCCAGCTTTCTCGGTCTCCTGCTGACCGACCGGATTCACCCGCTGGTCGTCCTCCTGCTCGAGCTCTACCTCGGATTCTGAGCTCGCCCATCGGTCCGCGATGAGCTCTTCCCCTCCGATCCGGGAGGTCACCCTGGTGCTTCCGATGGCGCCGGACATGGAGCTGGTGGCCAGCCAGGCCGCCAGTGCCCTCGCCGGTTTCGTCGGCATGAGCCCGGATCGGGTCGACGAGGTCCGCATGGCGGTCGTGGAGGCCTGTATCAACGCGTTCGAGCACAGCCACGCCGCGGAGCGCAAGGTCGACATCACCTTTCGCGTCCGCGGCATCGACCGACCCGAGTCGCTCGAGATCACGGTGCACGACAACGGCGTCGGCTTCGCCCCGGGCGAGGTCGAGGATCCCCACATCGAGGAAAAACTCAGGGGTGACCGCAAGCGGGGCTGGGGGCTTAAAATCATCCAGGGTTTGATGGACGAGGTCCGGATTCAGTCGGGATCGCGGGGGACGACCGTGATCATGAGCAAGTCGCGCTGAGGGGGAACGGGGGTCATGACGGAAGGGCTCAAGCTCACGATCGACCGCCGGGACGGCCTCGCCGTCATCTATACCGAGGGGTACATCAACAACCAGGGGGGCGAGGAGATCGCCCGCGCCGCCTATGCCCTGCTCGACGAGGGGTATCGCCGGCTGCTGCTCAACCTGACGGGCACCCGGATCATCAACTCCATCGGCATCTCGATCCTCATCGAGATCATCGAGAAGATGCTCGAGGTCGAGGGGCGGCTGGCCTTCTGCTCGCTGACTCCGACGATCGAGAAGACCTTTCACATCATGGGTCTCGCGCAGTACTCCTCGATTCATCCGGACGAGGGGGAGGCGACGGCGCGGCTCACCGCGCCGTGAGTCCCGCCTCGCCGGACCTCGCCGCGCGCGAAGCCGGCCTGCGCGGGCGACTCGACGAGCTGGCGCGCGAAGTGCTCCCCGGCGGCCGCCGGGCGCTCGACCGGCTGCTGCCGCTGTTCGCCGACTTCGTCGGCGGCGGGGCAGCGGTCTACCTCCTCGACGAGTCCGGCGCCCGCCGGCTGACCTGCGCCGGGGCGGAGGCGGACTTCCCGCTCCAGATCGAAGCGGCGCCGCGCGCCGCGCTCGCCTTCGACGGCGGCTTCCTGACCTGGTCGCCGGTGACCGAGCCGGCCGGCCTCGCGGCCGAGGCCACCGCGCTCGCCCTGGCGATCGGCGCGGCGGCGCGCGAGGCGCGACTCGACGACCGGCTGCGGGTGCGCGACTTCGAGGTCAAGACGCGCGGCGTCCAGCTCGAGGCCCTCTACGACGTCGGCCTGGCGATCGCCGGGACGCTCGACTTCGAGCGCCTGTGCGAGGAGATCCTGATGCGCGCCGTGTCGCTGCTCGACGCCCGCCGGGCGGCGCTCTACCTGCGCGACGGCGGGCGGATGCGACTCGACCGCGGGTTCGGCGGCGAGGCGCAGGAGAGCATCGACCTCGACTCGGCGGAGGGCCGGGAGCTGCTTTCGGGCGCACCGCGGCCGAGCTGCTGCGCCTTGCCCGGAACCCAGCACCTGCTCGGCGTGCCGATCTCCTCCGACGGCGTCGTCAAGGGGTTGCTCGTGGTGGGGGACAAGGAGAGCCGGCGCGGGGTGGGGCCGTTCGCCGACGCGGACCGGCGCACTCTGGAGCTGCTCGCCAATCAGGCGGCCATCGCGCTCGAAAACGCCGAGCTGCATCGGCAGGCACTCGAGAAGGAGCGCCTCGAGCGCGAGATCGAGCTCGCCTCCGAGATCCAGGGTCAGATCCTCCCGAAAAGCATTCCGGCGGTCGCCGGCTGGCAGATCGTCGGCTGGAACCGCCCGGCGCGCCACATCGGCGGCGACTACTTCGATCTCTTCCCGGCGCGGCCGGACTCGCCGAGCCTCGCCCTGGTGGTCGGCGACGTCTCCGGCAAGGGGGTGCCGGCGGCGCTGCTCGTCTCGACGCTGCACTCCTCGCTGCGCCTGCTGCTCGAGCGGATGCCGCTCGGCCCGGAGCTGGTGGCGAGGCTCAACCGGCACATCCTCGAATCGAGCACGTCGAACAAGTTCATCACCCTGTTCGTCGCCGAGCTCGATCCGGGCTCGGGCTCCGTCGACTACGTGAACGCCGGGCACAATCCCGGCGTCGTCGTGCGCGCCGACGGCGGGGTCGAGCACCTCGGCCCGGGCGGCCTGCCGCTCGGCCTGATGCCGTACGCCACCTTCCGGCGCGAGCGGCTGGTGCTCGCCGCCGGCGACCTGCTCTGTCTCTACAGCGACGGAATCACCGAGGCTGCCGCGGGCGACGACGAGGAGTTCGGCCTCGAGCGGCTCGTGGAGCTGCTGCGCGAAGGTCGCACCCGGCCGGTCGCCGAGCTGCGCGCCGGGATCGAAGCGGCGGTCGAGACCTTCACGGCCGGCGAGCCCCAGGGGGACGATCAGACCCTCCTGCTGATCCGTCGCGACGGCTGAGCGCCGGCCTCCCCGGCTTGAAGTTTGCAGTCCATGGCGGACAGAATGGCCGCCGCGACGTCGCCCATGCGCCTCTCTCCCGAATGGTTCGGCTCCCTGGCCGCTCTCCTCCTGCTGCTGTGGGTGCCGTTCGGCGCGCCACCGGCAAGGGCGGACGACCTGGCCGATCGGCGGCGGCAGATGGTGGAGGGTCAGATCCGGGCGCGCGGGGTCGAGGATGCGCGCGTGCTCGCGGCGATGGAAAAGGTGCCGCGCCACCTCTTCGTGCCGGAGACCGTGCGGGCGCAGGCGTACGACGACTACCCCTTGCCGATCGGCGAAAACCAGACCATCTCGCAGCCCTACATCGTCGCCCTGATGACCTCCCTGCTCGCCCTCGACGGGGACGACAGGGTGCTCGAGATCGGCACCGGATCGGGCTACCAGGCAGCGGTGCTCGGCGAGATCGCGGCCGACGTCTTCTCGGTCGAAATCCTCGACGCCCTCTCGCAGCGCGCCCGGGAGACGCTCTCCGGTCTCGGCTACCGCAACGTCCGCCTGCGCGTCGGTGACGGCTTCGCCGGCTGGCCGGAAGAGGCGCCGTTCGACGCCATCGTGGTCACCGCCGCCCCACCCCGCGTGCCGCAGCCGCTGCTCGACCAGCTCAAGGTCGGCGGGCGGCTGGTCATCCCGGTCGGCCGCTTCTTCCAGGACCTGCTGGTCTACACCAAAACCGCGAACGGCGTCGAAAAGCGCAACGTCATTCCGGTGCGCTTCGTGCCGATGACCGGCGAAGTTCAGAACGGCACGCCGAAGAATCGCTGACCTCGGCTGCCGCCGGGCGGGCAGGGCTTGCTATCGGAGCAGACTGCCCCGGCGGGGTATGCCGGGGTTGACGACGCCTCCGATATAACGTACGTTACAGGTTGCGCCGCAGCGCTTCGATCGTGCTGCGCGCCTCCAGATGACGACGAGACGGGAAGCGGAAGAGGGCTGCGAGGGCGGCCGAGCGCGGCTGCTGGCCGCCGCAGTGCGCCTCTTCGCCGCCAAAGGGTACGCCGCCACGACGGTGCGCGAGATCCTGGTCTCCGCGGGGGTGACGGCCCCGGTGCTCTACCATCACTTCGGCAACAAGGAGGGGCTCTTCCTCGCCCTGATCGAGGAGGGGCGGGCGACGCTGGCCGCCGCCCGCGCACGGGCGCTCGCGCCGGGCGGCTCGGCGACCGAGCGGATTCTCCGGCTCAGCCGCGCCCATGCCGCGGTCCGCCGCCAGTTCGTCGACCTGGTGCGCATGGTCGAAGGGATCCTCCAGGGTCCGCCCGAGGCGGCTCCCGCCTGTAACCTGCGGGCCCTCGCCGAGGAGTCGGTGCGAGTGTTCGAGCAGATCGTCCAGGAGGGGGTGGAGAGCGGCGAGCTGCGCGCCTGCAACCCCAACCACGTGGCACTGGCCCTGTTGGGCGCGCTCGAAATCACCGCCCGGCGGTACGTGCTCGACCCCGACGAGGGCCGGTCGGACGAGCAGCTCGACGGCATGATCGCCGTGATTCTGGCGGGAGTCGCCCCAGCGGCGGCCTGAACGGGCGGCGCGAGAGGGGCAATCCGCTGTTCTCACCAACAAGGGAGATGGGCATGCGCAGGACGCCTGCTGTGGTTCGATACCCGCTCGTCGGGCTCGTGATGGCCGCCACCGCCGCTGCGGTCGGGGGATGTGGCGGCGGCCCGCAAGGCGGACTCCCGCCGGGGCCGGCCGAAGTCGGAACGGTGACGCTGCGTCCGCAGCGGGTCGTTCTCTCGACCGAGTTGCCCGGCCGCACGGCGCCCTTCCTGGTCGCCGAAGTGCGTCCGCAGGTCAACGGTCTTCTGCTGGAGCGCCGCTTCGAGGAGGGGGCCGACGTGCGGGCCGGCGAGCTGCTCTATCGGATCGACCCGGAGCCCTATCGGGCTGCCGTGGCGGAGGCCGAGGCGGCGCTGGCAATGGCCGAGGCCCATCTGCCGGCGACCCGGGCGCGCGTCGAGCGTCTGCGCGAGCTGGTCGAGGTCCGCGCCGTCGGGCAGCAGGACGTCGACGACGCGGAGGCGGCGCGGCTGCAGGCCGAGGCGGGCATCGCCGCTGCCCGCGCGGCGGTTGCCAGCGCCCGCATCCATCTCGGCTACACGCCGATCCGGGCGCCGATCTCCGGGCGCACGGGCAAGTCGACCGTCACGGTCGGCGCGCTGGTCACCGCCTACCAGCCGAATCCGCTGGTGGTCATCCAGCAACTCGATCCGATCTACGTCGACGTGACCCAGTCGGCCGCCGAACTGCTCCGCCTGCGCCGCGTGGTCGCGAGCGGTGACCTGACAATCGACGGCGAGTCGGCGAGCCGCGTCCGCCTGCTGCTCGAGGACGGCTCGCCGTACCCGCACGAGGGGACGCTCGAGTTCCGCGACGTCACGGTCGACCCGGCGACCGGCGCGGTGAGCCTGCGCATGGTCTTTCCCAACCCCGACCACCTCCTGTTGCCCGGCATGTTCGTGCGCGCGGTGGTCGAGGAGGGCGTCGACGAGGACGCCATCCTGGCGCCGCAGCAGGGGGTGACCCGGGATCCGCGCGGCAACGCCGTGGCGCTCGTCGTCGACGCCGAAGGGAAGGTCGAGGAGCGAAGGCTCGTTCTGGGGCGCGCCCTCGGGGATCGCTGGCTCGTCACCGCCGGCCTCGCGGGCGGCGACCGGCTGATTGTCGACGGCCTGCAGCGGGTGCGTCCGGGGGTCGCGGTCTCCGCGGTCGACGTCGAGACGGCCGCGGCAGAGAACGGCTCTCCGGACGGCGAGCCGGCGGCGGAAAACTGAGCCGCGGCGATGGCGAAATTCTTCCTCGATCGCCCGGTCTTCGCCTGGGTCATCGCCATCGCGATGATGCTCGGCGGCGCGCTGGCGATCTACAACCTTCCCGTCTCGCAGTACCCGCCGATCGCGCCGCCGTCGATCTCGATCTCCGCCTTCTACCCCGGCGCCTCGGCGAAGACGGTGGAAGACAGTGTCGTCCAGATCATCGAGCAGAAGTTGACCGGCCTCGACCAGATGCTCTACATGAGCGCCACCGCCGATTCGTCGGGCTCCGGCCTGCTGACCCTCACCTTCGCGCCGGGAACCGACCCCGACCTCGCCTGGTCGAAGGTGCAGAACAAGCTGCAGCTGGCGCTGCCGATGCTCCCGGAAGTGGTCCAGCGCCAGGGCGTGCAGGTCAGCAAGTCGACGCGCAACTACCTGATGATCGTCGGCCTGACGACATCCGATCCGCACTGGACGCGCGCCGACCTGTCGGACTTCATCATCTCCCGCATCGAGAACGTCCTGGCCCGCGTGCCGGGCGTCGGCGAGGTCGAGGTCTTCGGCACCGGCTACGCGATGCGCATCTGGCTCGATCCGGACAAGCTGACGCAGTACGGGATGACCACCGACGACGTCATCGCCGCGGTGCGCACCTACAACGTCGAAGTCTCCGCCGGGCAGCTGGGAGGCTCCCCCGCGGTGCCGGGCCAGCGGCTCAACGCTTCGATCCTCGTCCAGTCGATGCTGCGGACACCGGAGGAGTTCGCGGCGGTGCCGCTGCGCACCAATCCCGACGGCTCGGTGGTGCGCGTATCGGACGTCGGCCGGACCGAGCTGGGAACCGCGTTCGACGACATTCGGGTCAACTACAACGGTCAGCCGGCGGCGGCGCTGGCGATCCGCCAGGCATCGGGCGCCAATGCGCTCGACACCGCCGACGCGGTCAAGGCCGCGCTGGCCGACCTGGCGGAGTACTTCCCCGAAGGGATGCAGGTCACCTATCCCTTCGACACCACGCCGTTCGTCCGGGTGGCGATCGGCGAAGTGGTCAAGACCCTGATCGAAGCGGTCATTCTCGTCTTTCTCGTCATGTACCTCTTCCTCGGCAACATCCGGGCGACTCTCGTGCCGACCATCGCGGTGCCGGTGGTGATCCTGGGCACTTTCGGCGTGCTCGGCCTGTTCGGCTTTTCGGTCAACATGCTGACCATGTTCGCCATGGTGCTGGCGATCGGGCTGCTGGTCGACGACGCGATCGTGGTGGTGGAGAACGTCGAGCGGGTGATGAGCGAAGAGGGGCTCTCGCCGCGCGAGGCGACCCGCAAGTCGATGGAGGAGATCACCGGCGCTCTGGTCGGCATCGGCCTGGTGCTGGCCGCCGTGTTCGGGCCGATGGCGTTTTTCCCCGGCTCGACCGGCGTCATCTATCGGCAGTTTTCCGTCACCGTGATCGCCTCGATGCTCCTCTCGGTGGTGGTCGCGCTCGTCCTCTCGCCCGTCCTCTGCGCCTCGCTGCTCAAGCCGATCGCCCGCGGGCACGAGGCCTCCGAGAGCGGCCTGCCGCTTTTCCGGCCGTTCTTCCGCTGGTTCGAGCGCACCTTCGGCCGGATGCGCGGCGTCTACGAGGCGTCGGTCGGGCGCATCCTCGCCCGGATGATCCGCTTTGCGGTCGTCTTCCTGCTGCTCGTCGGCGGGATGGCTCTGCTCTTCGCGCGCATGCCCACGGGGTTCCTTCCCGACGAGGATCAGGGCTCGCTGATGGCGATGATCCAGCTGCCTGTCGGCTCGACGCTCGAGCAGACCCAGGCGGTGATGGACAAGGTACAGGCCCACTTCCGCGACCACGAGAGCGAGGCGGTCGAATCGAGCATGGGGCTGGTCGGAATGGGGTTCGGTGGCCGCGGACAGAGCCAGGGGCTCGCCTTCATCAAGCTGCGGAACTGGGAGCAACGTGACCGTGCCGACCTGCGGGTCAAGCAGATCGCGGCGCGGGCGATGCCGGCCCTCGGCGGCATCCGCGAGGGCATCGTCTTCGCGTTTCCGCCGCCCCCGGTCACCGAGCTCGGCGTGGCGACCGGCTTCGATCTCATGCTGCAGGACCGTGCCGGTCTCGGCCACGAGGGGCTCTCCGCGGCGCGCGACCAGCTGCTCGGACTGGCGGCGCGGGATCCGCGCCTGGCACGCGTGCGGCCCAACGGCATGTCGGACGTACCGCAGTACAAGGTCGACATCGACCGCGAACACGCTGGCGCGCTCGGCGTACCGATCAGCGCCTTGCAGCGCTATCTCTCGGCTTCCTTCGGCAGCGCCTACGTCGGCGACTTCGTCCAGGGGGGGCGGGTCAAGCGGGTCTACGCCCAGGCCGATGCCCCCTTCCGCATGCTGCCGGAGGATCTCGATCGCCTGCACGTCCCCGGCGCGGGCGGCCGGCTGGTGCCGCTGTCCGCCGTCGCCTCCGGCCGCTGGGTCTACGGCTCGCCCCGGCTGGAGCGCTACAACGGCGTGCCGGCGATGAACATCCAGGGCGAGCCGGCTCCGGGGCGCAGCACCGGCGAGGCGATGGAGGCGATGGAGGAGCTGGCGAGGCAACTGCCCGACGGCACCGGAATCCAGTGGACGGGCCTCTCCTACCAGGAGCGCATGGCCGGCTCGCAGGCGCCGCTGCTCTACGCCTTCTCGGTCCTGGTCATCTTCCTCGTCCTGGCGGCGCTCTACGAGAGCTGGACGGTGCCGATCTCGATCGTCCTCGCGCTGCCGCTCGGCGTGCTCGGCGGCGTCGTGGCGTCGTCGCTGCGCGGCCTGCCCAACGATGTCTACTTCCAGATCGGCCTGCTCACGGTGCTCGGGCTGACGACCAAGAACGCCATTCTCATCGTCCAGTTCGCCAAGACCTACCTCGACCGGGGGATGCCGGTGATCGACGCGACCTTGCTGGCGGCGCGGCTGCGGCTGCGGCCGATCGTCATGACCTCGCTCGCCTTCGGCTTCGGCGTCCTGCCGCTCGCCATCGCCACCGGCGCGGGTGCCGGCGCCCAGGTGGCGATCGGCACCAGCGTGCTCGGCGGCATGATTTCGGGCACCTTCCTGGCGGTGCTCTTCATCCCCCTCTTCTTCGTCGTCGTCGAGCGACTGTTCGGCCGCCGCAGGGCCGCGGGTGGGCCGGAGCCGGACCTCGAGGCGACGGCCTCTGGCTACCGGCGGGGGGAGGACTGACGATGCGACAACTGCTCGGCTGGACCGCGATCCTCGCCCTCACCGGCTGCACGATGATCCCGCCCTGGGAGCGCCCGGCGAGCCCGGTCGCCGACCGGTGGCCGTCCGTCGCTGCGCCGGAGGACGGGGCGCAGGCCTCGCCCGCCGCGTCGCTGACGTGGCAGGAGTTCTTCCTCGATGAACGCCTGCGCGAGGTGATCCGCCGGGCGCTCGCCGGCAATCGGGATCTCGCCATCGCGGCGCTCAACGTCGAGCGCGCCGGCGCCCTGCTGCGCATCGAGCGCTCCGCCCGGACACCGTCGGTCGGCGTGCGCGCGGCCGGAGAGCGCTACCGGCTGCCGGAAAGTTCGACCGACTCGGGCGAGGCGGAGACGATCTCGCAGTACTCGGTCAACCTGGGCTTCCTCTCCTGGGAGATCGACCTGTTCGGCCGCGTCCGCAGCCTCGGTGCGCGCGCCCTCGAGCAGTACCTGGCCACCGCCGAGGCCCGGCGTGCCGTGGAGACCTCGCTGGTGGCGGCCACCGCCAGCGCCTGGATGCAGCTGGCCGCCGACAGCGCCAGTCTGCGCCTTGCCGGGGCGACGCTCGCCGCCCAGGAGACGTCGCGCGATCTGATCCGGGCCAGCCGGGATGCCGGGATCGCCGCGGACTTCGACCTGCGCCAGGCCGACAGCCAGGTCGAGACGGCGCGCCTTGCGCAGGCGCGCTTCGCGGGCGTGGTGGCGGTCGACCGCAACGCGCTCGAACGGCTCCTCGGCGCGCCGCTGCCGGAGGCGCTGCTGCCGGAGGACTTCGACCGCGCGGGCGCGACACGGCCGCTGGTCGCGGGCCTGCCGTCGGAAGTTCTCCTCGACCGGCCCGACATCCGCGCCGCCGAGCACCGGCTGCGCGCCGCCAACGCCCAGATCGGCGTCGCCCGGGCGGCGTTCTTCCCGCGCATCTCGCTCACCGCCGCGCTCGGCACGCTGAGCCCCGACCTCGAGGGTCTCTTCGGCTCCGGCACGCGAACCTGGAGCTTCGCGCCGCAGGTCGACGCGCCGCTCTTCGCCGGGGGCGGCCTGCGCGCCGGTCTGCGCGGCGCGAAGGTGGAGCGCGAGATCGCCGTGGCGCAATACGAGAAGGCGATCCAGGCCGCTTTCGCCGAGGTCGCAGACGCTCTGGCGCTCGGCGACTCGCTGCGGGCCCAGAGCGAAGCGATCGACGAGCTGGTCGCGGCGCTGGCGGAGGTCCTGCGCCTCGCCGAGGCACGCTACCGCGCCGGAGTCGACGGCTACCTCGGTGTTCTGGTTGCGCAGCGAGCGCTCTACGACGCTGAGCAGACCCGGGTCGACCTGCAGTTCGCCGAGCGTGCCAACCAGGTCGCGCTCTACCGGGCGCTCGGCGGCGGCGCGCCGCCGCGGGAGGCGGGAGCGGATTAGGATCGGCACGGGTCCCGCGACACGGACCCGGGGAGGTCTCATGTCGAGCTGCCGCTTCGCCGTCTCGCCCGTTCCGCTCCTCGTCGCCGTTGCACTCGCAGCCTGCGGTCAGCCCGCCGCGCGCACGCAACCGGTCGCCACGGCACCGGCGGAGAGGGGGGCGGCCCCCTGCCAGCCGCTCGAAACGAGGTCACCCAACGCGCCGGAGCAGGTGCCGGCCTTTGCGGGCCAGACGCGCGCCTGCCCGAGCCCGGTCGAGGTCGCCTTCGAAGTCGAGGTGCTGGCGCGCGGCCTCGAGCACCCGTGGTCGGTCGAGCCCCTCCCCGACGGCAGCCTGCTGGTCAGCGAGCGACCCGGCCGGCTCCGGCGGGTGAGCGCGAACGGCGAGGTCGGCCCGCCGATCGCCGGCCTGCCGGCGGTCGACGCCCGCGGGCAGGGGGGGCTGCTCGACGTGGTGCTCTCCCCCGGCTTCGCCACCGACCGGACGATCTGGTGGAGCTTCAGCGAGCCGCGCGAAGACGGCAACGGCACCAGCGTGGCGCGCGGCGTGTTGTCGCAGGACGGCAGCCGCCTCGAGAACGTGCAGGTGATTCTGCGCACGCAGCCGACCTACGACGGCACGAGCCATTTCGGCTCGCGCCTCCTGTTCGGTCCCGACGGCATGCTCTACGTCACGCTCGGCGAGCGGTCCGACACGCGGATGCGCGCCCAGGCGCAGCGGCTCGACAGTCACCTCGGCAAGATTCTGCGCGTGCGGCCCGACGGCACGGTGCCGCCGGACAATCCGTTCGCCGGCGAGCGCGGGGCGCTGCCCGAGATCTGGTCGCTCGGGCATCGCAACATCCAGGCGGCCGCCTTCGACGCAGAAGGACGTCTGTGGGAGATCGAGCACGGGGCGCGCGGCGGCGACGAGTTGAACCGCGTCGAGCGGGGAGCCAACTACGGCTGGCCGGTGCAGGCTTACGGCGAGGAGTACATCGGCACCAGGATCCGCGGCTCGCGGACGGCGCGCGAGGGGATGGAGCAGCCGGTCTACTACTGGGACCCGGTGATCGCGCCGGCGGGGGCGCAGTTCTACGACGGCGATGCGTTTCCGGCCTGGCGGGGGAGCCTGTTCATCGGCGCCCTGCGCGACCAGCGCCTGGTGCGCCTCGACCTGGCGGACGGTCGGGTGACCGGCGAGCAGCACCTGCTGGTCGAGCGCGGGCAGCGCGTGCGCGACGTGCGCCAGGGGCCCGACGGTCTGCTCTACCTGGTGACCGACGAAGGGCGCGGCGAGCTCTGGCGCCTCGTGCCGCGTGGCTGAACCGCTGCCCTCGAGCGGGCGCCCCCGGGTGGCGATCGTCGGCGGTGGTTTCGCCGGCCTCGCGGCCGCCCGCGCGCTCGCCGGCGCGCCGGTGGACATCCTGCTGGTCGACCGGCGCAATCACCACGTCTTCCAGCCGCTGCTCTACCAGGTGGCGACCGCGGCGCTCTCGCCGGCCGACATCAGCGCTTCGATCCGTGCCGTCGTGCGCGGCCAGCGCAACTGCGAAGTCGTGCTCGCCGAGGCGACCGGCGTCGACCTCACAGGCCGCCGCGTGCGTCTGGGCGAGAACTGGCGCGGCTACGACTACCTGGTGCTCGCCGCCGGCGCGACGCACACCTGGTTCGGGCACGACGACTGGGCGCCGCTGGCGCCCGGTCTGAAGACGATCGAGGACGCCACCGAGATGCGGCGTCGGATCCTGCTGGCCTTCGAGTCGGCCGAGTACGAGGGCAGCGCCGAGGCGCGCCGCGCCAAGCTCACTTTCGGCATCGTCGGCGCCGGGCCGACGGGGGTCGAGCTGGCGGGGGCGATCCAGGAGATCGCCGGCCGGACGATCCCCGAGGACTTCCGGCACATCGATACCCGCACCACGCGGGTGATTCTCTTCGAGGCGGGCGAGCGCATCCTGCCCACCTTTCCGCCGCAGCTCAGTGCCCGCGCGCAGCGGGATCTCGAACGCATGGGGGTCGAAGTCCGCCTGCGGTCGCAGGTGACCGGGGTGACGCGCCAGGGCATTCACCTCGGCGCGTCGTTCGTTCCGTTGCGCAACGTTTTCTGGGCGGCAGGCGTGCAGGCGAGCCCGCTCGGACGCGCCCTCGGCGTGCCGGTCGACCGCGCCGGGCGGGTGTTCGTCGGGCCCGACCTCGCGGTACCCGGGCACCCCGAGGTGTTCGTCGTCGGCGATCTCGCGGCGGCGACTTCGGCCGACACCGGCCGGCCGGTTCCCGGCGTCGCACAGGGGGGGATCCAGATGGGGCGTCACGTCGCGCACGCGATCGCGGCGCAGGCTCGCGCCGGCGCGTCGGCCGCGCCGCGGCGGCCATTCGTCTACCGCGACAAGGGGTCGCTGGCGGTGATCGGCAAGGCGAAGGCGGTGGCCGAGATCGGCCGGCTGCGCACCGGCGGCTTTCTCGCCTGGCTGCTCTGGGGCGGCGTCCACATCCTCTTCCTCATCGGCTTCCGCAACCGCGTGCAGGTGTTGCTCAACTGGTTCTGGAACTGGCTGCTCGACGCCCGCGACGCGCGGCTGATCACCGGGCCGGCGAGTCTCGAGGTGCGCGAGTCGCGCGCCGGCGACGCGACTGCGGACGGGACGCCGCGCCGCCCCGAGTCGTAGGATCGGGGCGGCGGCGGAGGGGAGTTCCGGCGCCCGGGCGGAGCCGGCCGGCGCGGAGACAGCCGGAGATCGGGAGACGGATGGTCAGCGGAAGACAGTTGCGGGAGGTCGTCGTGGTGAGCGCCGTGCGCACCCCGATCGGGCGGCACGGCGGTGCGCTCGCGACGGTGCGGCCGGACGACCTGGCGGCGCTCGTGGTGGGCGAGGCCGTGCGCCGCGCCGGGATCGATCCGGAGGAGATCGAAGAGGTCGTCCTCGGCTGCGCGAACCAGGCCGGCGAGGACAACCGCAACGTGGCGCGCATGGCGCTGCTGCTCGCCGGGCTGCCGGACCGCGTCGCGGGATTGACGGTCAACCGCCTGTGCGCCAGCGGCCTGGCGGCGATCAACCAGGCGGCGCGCGCGATCGCCACGGGCGAGGGGGAGGTCTGGGTCGCCGGTGGCGTCGAGAGCATGACCCGCGCGCCCTACTCGCTGGCGAAGAATCCCCGGCCGTTCGGTCCTTCGGGCAACGGCACGCTGTGGGACACCTCGCTCGGCTGGCGCTACCCGAATCCGCGCCTCGAGGCGCGCTTCCCGCTCGAAGCGATGGGAGAGACGGCGGAGAACATCCAGCAGCGCTCGGCCGCCGGCGCCATCGCCGGCGGGGAGATTGCCCGCGAGGAGCAGGACCGCTTCGCGCTGCAGAGTCAGGCGCGCGCCGTGGCGGCGATGGAGGCCGGCCGCTTCCGCGCCGAGATCGTCCCGGTGCCGGTGGCCGAGCGACGCGGCGAACCGCGCCTGGTCGACACCGACGAGCACCCGCGCTGCCGCCGCGAGGGCGAGCGCTTCGTGCTCGACACCTCGCTCGAGCAACTGGCGCAACTGCGGCCGGCGTTTCGCAAGGGGGGGACGGTGACCGCCGGCAACTCGAGCGGCCTCAACGACGGCGCCGCGGCGCTGGTGCTGATGTCGGCCGCCCGCGCGGCGGCGCTCGGCCTGCGGCCGCTCGCACGCTGGGTCGCCTCGGCGGCGTCCGGCATCGATCCGCGCGTCATGGGGCTGGGTCCGGTCGAAGCGACCCGCAAGGCGCTCGCCCGCGCCGGCGCCGGCATCGCCGATCTCGACCTGGTCGAGCTCAACGAGGCGTTCGCCGTGCAGGCGCTCGCGGTGCTGCGCGAGCTCGGCATCCCGGAGGAGATCACCAACGTCAATGGCGGCGCCATCGCGCTCGGCCATCCGCTCGGCTGCTCGGGGGCGCGCATCGCCGTCACCCTGATCCACGAGCTCGAGCGGCGCGGCGCTGCCGGAGTGCCGGCGCGCCTCGGCCTCGCCACGCTGTGCGTCGGCGTCGGTCAGGGGGACGCGACGCTGTTCGAGCGGCTCTGATCCGCGCCCGGCGGGGGGACCGGCCGGCGGGCGCGGAATCCCTGTCCGAAAACGGCTGGTTTCGCGCCGGCCTCCGGGCTATCTTGGCGCCGTGCTCGACGACGCTCCCGCCCTCTACGAGGCCCTGACCGCCCGCGACGCGCGATTCGACGGTGTCTTCTTCGTCGGGGTCACGTCGACCGGCATCTACTGCCGGCCGATCTGCCCGGCCAGAACACCCAAGGCCGCCAACTGTCGCTTCTTCCCGAGTCCCGAGGTAGCCGAGAAGGCCGGCTTCCGACCCTGCCTGCGCTGCCGGCCCGAGCTGGCGCCCGGTCGGGCGCCGGTCGACGATGCCTCGCGCATCGCCGAGCTGCTCGTGCAGCGGCTCGACGAGGGTGCGCTCGACGAGGGGGGAGGGCTCGAGGGGCTGGCGGCGCGCTTCGGCTGGAGCTCGCGCCAGATCCGGCGGGTCGTCCGGCGCGAGCTCGGCGTCTCGCCGATCGAGCTGGTGCTCACCCGGCGCCTGCTGCTCGCCAAGCAGCTGCTCACCGAGACGGCGCTGCCGGTCATCGAAGTCGCCTTCGCCAGCGGCTTTGCCAGCCTGCGCCGCTTCAACGATGCCTTCCTCGGCCGTTACGGTATGCCGCCCGCGAAGTTCCGCCGTGCGGCGACGGAGTCGGGCGGCGCGGCGCTGGCGGGAGACACGCTCGTCCTCGAGCTGGCCTACCGGCCGCCGTACGACTGGGAGGGGATGCTCGCCTTCCTCGCGCCGCGCGCTCTCGCCGGCGTCGAGCAGGTGACCCCGGAGGCATACGCCCGCAGTGTCGAGCTCGGCGGCCGGCGGGGGCGCATCGAAGTGCGGCATCGGCCGGCGCGCCGCGCTCTGGCGGTCGAGCTCTCCCGCTCGCTCGCCCCGGCGCTGCCGGTGCTGCTCGGCCGCCTGCGCCACCTGTTCGACCTGCACGCGCGGCCGGACCGCATCGCCGCCCACCTCGCGGGCGATCCGGTGTTCGACCGCTCGCTGGCGCGTCGCCCGGGGCTGCGCGTGCCCGGTGCCTTCGACGGCTTCGAGCTGGTCGTGCGCGCGATCGTCGGACAGCAGGTCTCGGTGCGCGCCGCGACGACGCTCGCCGGCCGGCTGGTCGAAGCGTTCGGCGAGCCGCTGCCGGCGGCCGAGGGCGGCCTCACCCACCTGACGCCATCGCCGGCGCGGCTGGCGGCGGCGAGCCCGGACGAGTTTGCGGCGCTCGGCATCCTGCCGGCACGCGCCCGTACGATCCACGCCCTGGCGCGCGAAGTCGCGGCGGGGCGCCTGCGGCTCGAAGCGGGGGGCGATCCGGCGGCGACGATCGAGGCGCTGGTCGCCCTGCCCGGCATCGGGCCCTGGACGGCGCACTACGTCGCCATGCGCGCCCTGCGCTGGCCCGACGCCTTTCCGAAAGAGGACCTCGTCCTGCGCCGGCGGCTCGGTGGTCTCACCGCCGCCGGGGCGGAGGCCCGGTCACGGGCATGGAGTCCGTGGCGCAGCTACGCCACCCTGCATCTCTGGCAGGGGGGCGAGGAGGAATCGTGAACGTCATCCACACCCGCGTCGACTCGCCGCTCGGAGAGCTCACCGTGGTGGCCACCGGCGGCGCGCTCTCGCACGTCGACTTCAGCGAATCGAAGAACCTGCCGGCGGCCGGCGACCTCGGGCGCCGCGACGACGCGGGCCTCGCGGCGGCTCGCCGCCAGCTCGCCGAGTACTTCGCCGGCCGGCGCACCCGCTTCGAACTGCCGCTGGCGCCGCGCGGCACCGCTTTTCAGCTGCGCGTCTGGCAGCGGCTGCGCCGGATCCCGTTCGGCGAAACGCGCTCCTACCGGCAGATCGCCGAAGAGCTCGGCGATGCGGCCCTGGCGCGCGCCGTCGGCGCGGCGAATGGGCGCAATCCGCTCGCCGTCGTCGTCCCCTGCCACCGGGTGATCGGCGCCGACGGCCGCCTCACCGGCTACGCCGGCGGGCTGGCGCGCAAACGCGCCTTGCTCGAGCTCGAAGGGACTGCGGGCTCTCCGGAACGGCGCTGACCGCGATCTGGAGGTGACCGTCCCGTTGCAGTTCAGCGATCTCGCAGCATGCCGTCGGGCGAGGGGGACTGCGCGACCTCCCACCGGTTGCCGTCCGGGTCGGTGAGCAGGAAGCTGCGCTCTCCCCAGGGGTGGTCCTTCGGCGGGCCGCTGAGCTCGATCGCATGCTGGCCGGCCAGCGCGGTGATGCGGCCGTGGCAGGCGTCGACGTCGGCCACCGTGACGCCGATGGCGCCGCCATCGCGTGGCGCCGCGGCGCGGAAGAGGAGTGCCGAGCCGCCGACCGGCAGGAAGAAGGCGATGCGGAAGCGCGAGGGGAGGACGAACTCGGCGAACTGGGCGTTCTCGAACCGCGGCGGCAGGTCGAACGCAGCGCGGAAGAACGCGGCGATGCGCGGCACGTCGGCGCTGGCGAGGACGAGGTGCGAGCAGGCGAGCATGCCGCGACGATACCGGAGGGCGCCCTGCTTCAGTCGGCGAACAGCCCCGGGATCGTGCGGGCGCGCAGCTCCGCCACCTCGGCCGGGGTGAGGCCGGCGCGCTCGACGAGCAGGCGGGCGGTGTCGTCGGGGTGGAAAACCGGCGCGTCGCTGCCGAAGAGCAGACGCTCGAAGCCGAAGTCGCGCAGGTCGGCGCCGAGCCGTGCCGCCTCCTCCGGGCTGGTGGCCGGAACCCCTTCGGACTCGCGCTCGAGCAGCACCGCCGAAAGGTCGAACCAGATCCGGGGCGCCGGCGCCTCGTTTGCGGCGCGCTCCGCCAGCCACTCGCGCAGCGTGGCGAAGACCGAGCGGGTCCACGCGCCGTAGCCGCCGCTGCCGCCCAGGTGCGCCACGATCACGGTGAGCTCCGGCCGGGGCGCGAGCACGATGCGGGCGAAGTGCGCGACGTCCGCCACCGTGTGGCCGCGCAGCTGCGGGTCGAGGTGGAGGAGGATCGGCACCCGTTCGGCGAGCGCGAAGTCGGCGAGCGCCGCGACGGCTGCGAGGTGCGACGCCTCGCGCAGGTCGATGCCGGAGTTTGCGAGATGCAGTTTGATCCCCCCAACGCCGTGTTCGCGACGGCAGCGGGTGAGCTCGGCGAGCGCGTGCGGGCGCAGCGCCGAGACCGAGCAGAAGGCCACGGCGCTGCCCGGGTATCGCGCCGCCTGGAGTGCCACGTGGTCGTTCTCGGCCGCGGCGCGCAGCCGCTCCTCGTCGGGCGTCAGCGCCAGCCCGGCGCGGAATTCCGGATGGCCGTAAAGGTGGGCCATCGACACCAGCACCGCGCGGTCGACCGGCGGCCGCGCCGCCGGGTCGCCGGCCGGCGGCCCGAGCAGCGCATCGGCGGAGAGGTAGGCGGAGTCGGGCCTGGAGAAGCTGGCGCCGAGCGCCTTCCAGTCGCGGATCAGGCCGGCCGAGAGCAGGTGGACGTGATGGTCGTGCGAGTCGGATCCCGCCACCGGAGCGGGGCTGGTGGCGGTCCCCGCGCCGCCGGCGGGAGCCGCCGGCGCCGGGCCGGGGCTCGAGCTGCGGCACCCCAACGCGGCGAGGGCGGCGAGTGCGAGGGCGAGTCCGCGAGTCCGCAACGGGCGATCTCCTTTCGCGCCCGAACCGGGCGCAGCTGTGGCGACGACCGCTGCAGTTGGATACGCGACGAACCGCCGGGAGTTGCAGCACCAGGCCGCCCGCCGGCCACGATCCATTAGAGTCGGGGCGATGAGAGAACACGTGCGCGTCGCCTCGACCCAGTACTTCATCCGTCCGGTGGCGAGCTTTCGCGAGTTCGCCCAGCAGGTCGAAGGGCTGGTCGGGACGGCCGCCGACTACAAGGCGCGGCTGGTCGTCCTGCCGGAGTACTTCACCGTCCAGCTGCTCACCCTGGGGGACCTGCAGCGGCCGATCGAGGAGCAGGTGCGCGACCTGGCGAACCAGAAGCCGGCCTTCCTCGAGCTGATGTCCGGGCTCGCCCGCCGGCACCGCATCTACATCGTCGGCGGCACCATCCCGGGCCGCGGCGACAACGGCGAGCTGCACAACGACTCCTACGTCTTCGGCCCGGGCGGCGACTACGACTTCCAGGGCAAGCTGCACATGACGCGCTGGGAGAAGGAGGAGTGGAAGGTGTCGCCGCGAAGGAGGCTCAACGTCTTCGAGACCGACTTCGGTCGCATGGCCGTGGCGATCTGCTACGACGTGGAGTTCCCCGAGATCGCGCGCGCGGCGGCCCGGCGGGGCTGCGACATTCTCGTCGTGCCGAGCTGCACCGACGAACGCCAGGGATTCCTGCGGGTGCGCTACTGCGCCCAGGCGCGCGCCATCGAGAACCAGATGTTCGTCATCCAGTCCTCGACCGTGGGCTCCCTGCCGATGGTGCCGGCCGTGTCGCTCAACTACGGCCAGGCCGGCATTTTCACGCCGAGCGACTTCCTGTTCGCGCGCGACGGCATCCTCGCCGAGGGCGCCGTCAATTCGGAGATGATGATCGTCGGCGTGCTCGAGCTCGACGAACTGCGCGACTCGCGCGAGCGCGGCACGGTGCTCCCTCTGCGCGACAGTCAGACGACGGCCGAAGTGCTCGCCGATCTGCACGAGGTGAGGCTCTGAGCGATCACCGCGAACGGGCCTTTCACGTCCGCACGCCGGCGCCGGCCGACTTCCCGGCGATGATCGCGCTGTGCGAGAAGGTCTATCCGGAGTCGCGACCGTGGACGGAGGCGCAGCTGGCGAGCCATCTGGCGGTCTTCCCGGAGGGACAGATGGTGGTCGAGGAGATCGCCACCGGCCGGCTCGTCGGCATGGCCTCCTCGCTGGTGCTGCGCTGGGACGACTACGACTTCCACGCCGACTGGAAGGCGTGGACGGCGGGCGGTTTCTTCACCAACCACGATCCGGTGAGCGGCCGGACGCTTTACGGCGCCGAGGTGATGGTCGACCCGGAGATGCAGCGTCGCGGCATCGGCAAGCGGCTCTATGCGGCGCGCCGCGCCCTGGTGCGGCAGTTCGGGTTGCGGCGCATCCGGGCCGGAGCCCGGCTGCGCGGCTACCACCGCCACGCCGCGAAACTGACTCCCGGGCAGTATGTCGAGAGGGTCGTGGCCGGCGAACTGCGCGATCCGACGCTCTCGTTCCAGCTGCGCGAGGGGTTCCGGGTGATCGCCGTCGTCCCCTCCTACCTCGCCAACGATCCGGAGAGCCTCGGCCACGCGGTGGTGATCGAGTGGCTCAACCCCGACTTCGAATCGGGGGGAGCCGGGGGTTCCGGCGGCGCGGACCGAGAGGGTAAGCAACCCTCGGCCTCGACGGCCCTCGCGACGACTCGTCTCACTCGTCGTCGCGCGGACGCGGGTCGCCGAGCACTTCGGTGAGCTCGGAATTCTGCAGCAGGCGGACGACCGCGTCGAAGACGGCATCGGAGAGCGTCTCCGAGTAGCCGCGCGAGCGGTCGAAGCGGCCGGTGCCGACGTGGGCGCCGAGCACCAGACCCTCCCAGAGTGCCTCGCCGCCCGGCGTTTCGGCGACGACACGCAGCGCGACTTCGCCCGAAAAGCCGCCGCGCTCGGTGAGCAGGAGGTGCCGAACGGCGCCGCGAACCACCACGTCGCCGTCCCGATCGACCAGCCGCAGGCCGACCCGCTCGAGGGTGGCAGCGAGGCCGGTGTTGACGAACTGCGCCACGTCGTCGCCGGTCCGCACCGGCCAGACGTCCGGTTCGTCGGAGCGGTTCTCGCCGATGCGGTCGCGCCGCGGCCGCTCGTCCTCGAACGGTCGCAGCTCGATGGAGCGGTCGCCGAGGCCGGTGAGGTCGATCCAGCTCAGGGCGCCGAGCTGCGCCGTCGGCGCCCAGCGCAGCGAGACTTCGGGAAAGCGCCGCTCGGCGGCCGGACCGCACGCCGCCAGGAGCAGCATCAGCGCGGCCGCGAGGGCCGCCCGGCATCCACCTGTCGTCATCTCCGGCCCCTTTCGTCGGCGGCAACGATAGCGCGGTCAGCTCAGCGGCGAGGGCGCGGCTCGCGGCGGCTCGCGGCTGGGTCGCTCCGCCCCCTCGCGCCACCCCTCGGCGCCGACCAGCGGCACGAAAGCGACGGCGATCAGGTCTTCCTCGTCCCAGCGGTGCTCGGCGACCCGGGTGAGGCGCACCAGGCGCTGCTCGCGCGCCGTCGCTCCGACCGGGATGACGAGGCGGCCGCCGATGGCGAGTTGCTCGCGCAGCGAGCGGGGGATCTCGGGTCCGCCGGCCGCGACGACGATGGCATCGAAGGGCGCGTATTCGGGCCAGCCGAGGGTGCCGTCGCCGCACAGAACGTGGACGTTCGCGTAGCCGAGACGCGCCAGCCGCTCGGAGGCGCTGGCCGCGAGATTGGCGTAGCGCTCGACGGTGAAGACCTCGCCGGCGATCTCGGCGAGCACCGCCGCGGCGTAGCCGGAGCCGGTGCCGATCTCGAGCACCTTCTCGCCGCCGGCGAGGCGCAGGCTTTCGGTCATGTAGGCGACGACGAACGGCTGCGAGATCGTCTGGTCGGATTCGATCGGCAGCGGTGTGTCCTGATAGGCGAACTCCTCGAGTCCTTCGCGCAGGAAGAGTTCGCGCGGCACGCGGCGCAACGCCGCGAGGACTCGCGCGTCGCGCACGCCACGAGCCTCGATCTGATCGCGGACCATCCGTTCGCGCGGAGCGTCGGATCGTTCGGCGGTCTCGGCCATGGGGACCTCCCTCGGGGCGGAGGCCGGCCCCGCCCTGGCCGGGCCCGACGGAACCGCCGCGGAGGCTGGCGACCCCCCGCCCGGCCTGCCTCGTCTTCGATGGTCCTGCCGTGGCGAGGGGCCCACACCACCCACCCGGGTGGGCGCGGCGGAGCACCGACCGACCTGCGACGCGGCGCGGCGCGGGAGCGCCGGGTATACCCTCGCAGCGACGGGCAGGGGAGGAAGTGGCGATGAATCTGCCGTTCGTTCGTTGTACCCCGGCGGCGCTCCTCGCGCTCGGCGCGCTGCTGCCGGCCTGCACCGATACCGGCGCGCGGCGTGAGGCGGTGGCGCCGG
>JAIOJQ010000372.1 GCA_019911865.1 Thermoanaerobaculia bacterium | reverse complement strand
CTCTATGCCCTGCTGGTGCTCGGCCTGGTCGCACCGGCCGACGCTCCGCCCCCCCCGGCGGCGCTGCCGACTCTCGACCCGATGCTCTTCGCCCCGCGCACCCCGGCGCCGGCCCCGCCCGTCGCGGCGGCGGCAGCGCCGGGAAAGCCACCGCCACCCGATCGGTCGCGGCTGCTCAACAGCGTCTCGCAGGCGTTTCTCGATCACCGGCAGAAGGACTCGTTCGAGCTGCTGGGCCTGCGCGAGGAGGCCGACGAGCGGGAGATCGAAGCCGCCTTCCTCGCCTTCGCGCGCGAGTTCGCGCCGCTCCGCTTCGAGGAGCCGGGGCTGGCGCTGGTGGCCGACTATGCGCGCGAGCTCTTCCTCGCCGGCGCCCGGGCGTTCGCCGAGCTCGCCGACCGCGACCGCCGCTCGGAGCTGGTCGGCCGCCGCCAGCGCCGCCGCGAGGAGGCCGAGCAGGCCCGCCGCGCCGTCCACCAGCAGCGCATCGAGACCGACCTGCTCGACCCGGCGCTGCAGTTCCGCAAGGGCATGGCGCTGCTCGAAGCGGGCAAGACGAAGGCCGCCCTGCAGCAGCTCGAGTTCGCCGCCGACTGCGATCCGCAGAACGGCCGCTACCGCGCCGAGGTCGCCCGCTGCCGCTTTCTGCTCTCGCCGACCAGCGGCGGCAAGCAGGCGCTCGAGGAGCTGGCCGAAGCCGAGCGCGTCGACCCCAACGCCGTCGAGCTCTTCCTCTACCACGGCGAAATCGCCGCCGAGCTGGGCCGCTTCGAAGAGGCCGAAGGCGCCCTGCGCCAGGCCGCCCGCCTCCTCGGCCCCACCGACCGCCGCGCCCTCGACGCCCTGCGCGAGCTGACGACCAGGCGCAAGAAGCGGCGGTAGGCGGCAAAGTACCGGAGGTCGGCGCAGAGCGAGCGCCCGGCGATCGGCAACTTCTTCGCCGCGGAGTCCGGGCGGATACACTGCCCGGCATGCCGCGAGCCTTCGACCCTGCCGGAGAGCCCCTCCCCGCGGGAGATCGGAACCGGAAACCCGGACCGGTAGGTCGTCGACTTTCGTTCGGGTGGCGTCTCGTCGTCGCACTGCTCCTGGGATCGGCAGCCGCCGCACTGCCGGCGCTCCGCGGACTCGCCGGAAACGAAGCGCGCAATCTGCGCTCCCTCGCCGCGAGCGTCGCCTGCCTGGTTCTCGGCGCCGCGATCGCCGCCCGTGCCGGTCGCATCACTCCGTCGCAGAAGGGCGGGTCCCGATGGCTCGAGCCCGCCATGCTCGCCAACTCCGTCGCCCTGATCCAGCTGCCGTCGGCGCTGGTCGGCTCCGACCTCGGGTTGACCCGCGAGCTCGCGGCGCAGGCGCTCTCCTTCACCGGATGGCGACGGCCGATTCCGCTGCTGGCGATTCTCCTCGTCACCCTCCTGTTGGCCAGCTCCATCGGTCGCCTCGTCGCCACGCGGGAGCGTCTGTCGCGGCGGTCCCGGGCCGGGCTGATCGCCGTCGGACTGCTCGCCGTCTCGCTCGCCGCGGCCGCGGTGGCACTCCTTTCGGCAAGCAGCGCCTTCGACGGGCGGGAGCGCGCGACGAAGCTGCTCGCCCTCGGGCTGGTGGCCGCCCTCGCCGCGGCAGCTGCGGGTCGCGAGACTTCCGGCTCGACTCGCGTCGTCCGCTTCGGCTTCGTCCTCCTCTTCTCCGCGGGCACGGCTTCGGTGTTCGCTCTGCACTACGTCACTCCGACACCCCGGGCGCTGGCGGGGCTGGAGCTCGAAATCGAGTCGGACGGCTGGACGATCGTCGCCGGCCCGCTGCGCGGGCGCCCCGAGCTGCACGGCGTCTTCGCGCTGCCGCCGGGAGGGCGCCGCCTCGAACTGCTCGAGGTCCGCCCCGGGCCGGCGGATCTCGGCGACTACCGCCCGCCGCAGGCGGTCGATGGCGGCCTGGCGCGCCGCGTCGGCGACAGCGACGAGTCTTCGCTCTACTCCGACGCCGCCGACCGCCGGCGCGGCCGGGGGGAGATCCGGATCCGCTCCCGCCGCTTCCCGGTTGTCGATCGTCCGGCGGGGTTCACCCTCGAGGACGACATCGTCGCGTGGACGCTCGCACCGTCGGGCCGCTACCTGGTTGCGGTCCGTCGGCTCCCGACCGAACGGGCTCGCGGCGGCGGCCTGAGCTCCGGGAATCCGCCACTGCGGTTCCGCCTCGAGCTGCTCGGACCCGGCAGCTGGCGCTCGCCCAGGATCCTGCTCGACAAGCAGAGCACGGTCGCCCGCGTCCTCGCGCTCGACGACCGCGCGATCCGCATTCTCCGCAACGGTACTCCGAGCGACCTCTCTTCACCGGCCAACGCGGGCGCTCGCTCTCCCGCGACGGTGCGTCCGACGGCGGGAAGCTTCTCTCTGGCCTCGTCCATGTCGTATCGGCTTCTGCCGCACTACCTGGCGATCGACACCTGGAGGCTCGACGAGGAGCGCTGGATCGAAGGACCGCGCTCGGAGTATCAGGTCGGGCGCGAGCTCCGGCTGCTGCCGGGTCGCCGGGAAGCGATCGTCGCCTGCCGCACCTCGACCGGCAACTCGCGAGAGAGCGGCCTCTGCCGGATCGACCTCGAAACCCTGGCGATCCGCCCGCCGGCACAGCTGCCCTCCGAGGAACGCGCGGTCCGGGGAACCACGGTGCCGCTCTCCGGGGAGCGTCTGGCGATCTTCTGGTACGTTAGTGAACTCCCGGCGCAGCCGCGCCGCGACTGGCGGATTTCGACCTTCGGCCCGACCGGCCACGAGCTCGCGACGTTCGAGCTGGAACCGGGACGCTTCGCGCTGCCGTCGCGCCAGCTCGAGGACGGGTCTCTCGCGCTGGCCTTTCCGCCGAGCCCGGCGCCGCCCCGCAGAACCCAGACCTTCGGCTGGACGCTCGAGAGCCTCGATCTCTCGACCGGCGCCCGGCGAACCCTCGCCACCGAGCTCGCCGCCGCCCGCATCCGCGCCGACGAGACCCCCGAGGTCTTCCTCACCCGCGACGGCAGGATCGTCGTTCCCGCCGCGACCGGCCTCCACGACGCGACGCGCGGGCCGCGCAGCGACGTCACTGCTCTCCCCTCCACCGGCCTGACGTCGGCGACGACCCGCCCCGCGCCAAACCGAACGAGCTGACAACCCCGCTTGCCGCGGTTTCGACCCCCTCTTGACACGGTGCACTAGTGTTCTAGTACAGTGACGCACATGGCGCCTCCCCCCTTCCGCGTCGACCCGGCCGACCCGCGGCCGATCTGGCGGCAGATCGAGGAGGGGCTCCTCCACGCCATCACCCGCGGCGACTACGCCGTCGGCACGCCGGTCCCGTCCGTCCGCGACCTCGCAAAGCAGCTGCGGGTGAACCCAAACACCGTGGTCAAGGTCTACCAACACCTCGGTGACCAGGGTCTGCTCGAAGTGCGTCGGGGGGAGGGGACGTTCGTGGCCCGCACACCCGAGCGCATTCCGGCCCGGGAGCGCACACGCTGGCTCAAGGAGGCCGCCCGAAGGCTCGTCGATGAGGGGACATCGAAGGGTGTGGCACCCCGAGATCTTCTCTCGGCGTTGGAGCGAGCGATCAAAGATGCCGAGGACAGCGAGGAATCTCCTTCGTGATCCGGCAACTCCGCTCGCTTCGGGCCCTCATCGCTCTGGAACTCCGCCGCTACTGGATCGTGCTTCCGATCGGCGTGTTCCTGGGCTTGGTCGCATTCTCGTCACCGAGTATCCCGGTACTTTCTCTCGTATCGAACAGCGACAGCCGGAGCCTGATAGCGGTGCTCGTGGCGGGCATCGCCGGAGCTCTCCTTCTCACGACTCTCGTCTCCACCACGTGGGTACGTGGCCTCGCGGGTGGAGAATTCGAGTTTCTGTTCGCGCGTCCACTTTCGGCCTGGCAGATCTGGCTCGCCCGTCTCGTCGCTTCCTCGGCCCTCTCTGTTCTGACCGTCTGCCTTGCTCTAGCTCCAACGCTGCTGACGGATGGCCTCGATCAGCGACTCTACCTCTGGCCGAACCTTCGTTCCTCTTGGTATGTCGTCGTCGCGCTGGCGTGCCTCGTCATTGCGGCGTCGATCGGGAACGCTCTCGTTCTGCATTTGCGCGCACCGAGCGTCTTCTCGCTCTGTACTTTGCTCACCCTCGCTGGCGCGGGAGTTTTCACCTATCACCTTTACTCGACTTCCGGCCTGTGGCCCGAGGGCAGCTTCGAGTTCACGTTGGCTGGATCGGGGCTCGTCCTTGCTGGCGGCATGCTGGCAGGCGCCTTTCTCCAGGTCCGGGCAAGCCGGGCCGGCCCCCGGGAAGCTCAGCGCTCGCACGCCGGGCCAGCGATCTTCGGCGCTCTCCTCGCTTGTGTCGTGTTCTGGGCGGTCTCCGAGCGCATTTTTCGCCCGACGCCAAGGAGCCTCGAATTCGATCGAGTGTCCAGCCTCACCGTGTCAACGTCCGGAAACATGGTCGTACTCGGGCTGTCTCAGCCCTTCCACAGCCTTGGTCTTTTCCTGATGAATCCGCCGAGCGGACACTGGTCCCTCATGCGGGCCGGCGGATTCCTCCACCACGAGAGTCAACCCTTTGCCGCAATGGCCGAGACGAGCGGAGCGACCCTCGCCAGGGCACCTGCAATACGGCGCGAATCACTCTGGAACTGGCACTACTACTCGATCCCCGCGGGACCTCCCCGCGAGGTCGACCTCGAGTCTCTGACCGGAGGCTCCCGTGTCGTCTCGATTGCTCTGGCGCCGGACGGAGGTTCGGGTGCGATCCTGAGCGAAGAAGAGATCGTTATCGCCACGCTGCCGGAGTTGATGCCCACCTGCCGACTGGACGTGACGGCCGGATTGAACTTCGTCGGCCGCATGCCGGCAACGTGGTACATCGACAGTGGCAAACTCGCAGGCTTTCACTGGTCCACCAAATTCGCACCGCGCCTCTACGTCGTCGACGTCCCGCGCTGCAGGTTCGACGATCTCGTTGTTTCGAATCGCGACAGGGAGCACACGTACCTTGACTCCGTATCGCCGTCCGGCGAGGTTCTCATCTTCCGCCATTCCTCAGGGAGATCGGCCGAAGACGTCTACTCCCTGCTCGATCTCGGTCAGTCGGCTCCGGAGGCTGTCCCTCTGCCGATCGAACCAGGAGAGCTCCTCGGCCTCGTCGCCCTCGACTCCGGCGGAGCGCTGGTGCGGCTCGCACACGATGATGGATCGAGCCTGATCCACGTATCACCTCACGGCGAGTTCGCGCGAATCGGACCGCTTCCCGAAGGGCACGTCTCCCAGATGGTCGCTTGCGACGGCGATTCGAAGGCACTCGTGGCAGTTCAGACCGGGCGAGACTTCACGAAATGGTCGTTCTACCTCGTCGACATCGCGACGCGAGCGATCGCATCGGGGCCGAGAGGGAGAGCTGGTTGGCCTCTCGACCGATGGCGTGAGAGGAGCCAAGCCGTTCTCCTGGAAGAGGGATCCAACGATCTCCTTATCTCCGACCCTTCCTGTACCTGGAAACGCCACCGCCAGCAGCTGCTTACTTCGGGTTTGTCCGCCGCGGAAGTGGGTGCGAAGCAATGATCTTCGGGAGCTCGCCATGAACGAAGTGCACGCCAGCATGGACGGCACGGCCGTAGCATCACCTCGGGACCACGAGGTGGTTGCTCCGGTCTCTCTCGATGGCGTCGAGATCGCGTACGGTCGCCGCCTGGTCCTTCGGGACCTCTCCGGTTCGACCCGAACCGGAGAAGTCTTCGCCCTGCTCGGCCGTAACGGCAGTGGGAAGACGACGCTCGTGGCGAGCTTGATGGGGTTCCGGCCCGTGACGGCGGGGACGATCCGGGTGCTCGGGCTGGATCCGTGGAAGCAGCGGGCGAGGCTGATGAGGGACGTCGGCTACGTGCCGGAAACGCCCGACGCGCCGCCGGACGTGACGGTGGCCCGGATCGAAAAGTTCTGCGCGGCGCTGTATCCGACCTGGGATTCGGCCGGGTTCGCCGAGCGGCTGGCGCGCTTTTCGATTCCGACCGGAAAGCGCTTCGGCGAGCTGTCGCGCGGGCAGAAAGGGCTCGTGCAGATGGCGCTCGCGCTGGCGCCGGCGCCGAAGCTGCTTATCCTCGACGACCCGACGCTCGGCTTCGACGCGGTTGCCAAGGCCTCGTTCTACGAGGAGCTGATCGGCGAGCTCGCCGACCGCGGCGTCACCGTCTTTCTGACCACTCACGACCTCGCCGAGGTCGAGCGCATCGCCGACCGCGTCGGCATCCTCCACAACGGCCGCATCGCGCTCGAGGGGTCGCCCGAGGAGCTCAAGCGCGCCCACGCCGAGCGCGCCGGCCTCGGCCCGGACGCCGCGGTGACGCTCGAAGATCTCCTCCGCGATCTCACCGAACCCCGGGAGCCGGCCGCATGACCGCCATCGCCGCACTCTTCTCGCTCGAACTCGGGCGCCGGCGCCACTACCTGCTCTTCGGCGCGGCCCTCGGACTCCTCGCGCTCGTGCTCCCCTGGTTCGGATCGACGGATCCGTCCGCGACGCGTGCAATCGCCGCCGGGATCTTCGCATTCGCATATCTGCTCGCTGGCGCGCTGCTCGCCGGCTCCGCCCTGTTCGTCGACGACCTCGCCGCGGGCCGGGCCGGATTCCTCGTCGGGCGCCCGTTCCGGACCTGGCAGCTGCTCGTCGGCCGCCTCGCCGCGGTCCTCGTCGCGCTGGCCGGAGCGGTCATCCTGACGGCCCTCCCGGCGCTCGCGGCCGGCGCCGAGGTCCTCGGCGACTCCGGCTCGCTCGCCGTCGTCTTCTCGACGATCGCCGGGCCGCGAGAAGCGCTGTGGCTGCCCGCCGCCGGCGTGATCCGTCCGGTCGCGCTCGTCCTCGCCGTCCTCGGTCTCGTCGGACTCGGCAACGCGCTCGGCCTGATGGCCCGTGTCCGCGGGGGGTGGCTGCTGCTCGATCTCACGTCGGGCCTCGTTCTGAGCGCGGCGCTGCTGCGCGCCGCCGACGAGCTGGCCATTCCGGGCTCGGGAGCACTCCGCTACCTGGTGCTGCCGGGCACGCTGATCCTGGCGGGACTCGGGCTGGCCGTGGCAACCACCGCACAAGTGGCTTCCGGCCGCACCGACGGGCGGCGCGCGCACCGGGCGTTCTCCCTCGTCTGGTTTGTCGTCGCCCTCGCCCTGTCGATCGCGACGGTCGGTTTCTCCCGCTGGTACGTGACCCCGTCCCCCTTCGACCTCGAGCTCCGCGGGATGACGGCGATCGAGCATTCGCCGGGGCTGCTGGAGGTTCACGGCACCGTGCCGCGCCCGGCGCCGCTCGAAGCATGGTTCCTGGTCGACCGCGAGTCGGGCCGCGTCGCGCGCCTCGAGGTGCTCAGTTGGCGCGGGATGTCGGACTCCTCGGTTCAAGCCGCCGTCGTCGACCGGGGACGGACGGCCTTCTGGTGGACGCGCGACCGCCGCTCGCGCAGCCGCACGCTGCATCGCCTCGACCTCACGGCCAGCGAGTGGCGGCCGGTGGCGACGCCCGTCGAGATCGAGCCGGACTGGCTCGCCGGCCCGGTCTCGCCGGACGGCACCGTCGTCTATCGGGCTCGGCGCACCGACTCGCGCACCGTCGAGCTGGTCGCTGAGCGGGTCGACGGCGCCGGCGCGGTCTTCACGAAGCGGATCGAAACGCCGGGTTTCCGGCGCTTCATCTGGCTCGGCGCGACCGCGCGATCGGTGAGGATCCTGCTGCTGGTCGAAGCGACCTCCCCCTGGGCACGCGACGACGAAGCTCCGGAGCTGAGCGCTCTCGAGAGCTGTCGCGGGGCTATCGGCTCACCGCTCGAGGGCGAGCTCGCGCGGTCGATTCGTACGGTCGTGCTCGAAGTCGATGCGGGACCCGGCGAGCCCCGCGTGCGTCCCATCGACGTTTCCGTCGCGACCTACGGCGACGATGGCGGCGTGATCGTCGGCGGTCCGGCGGACGAGCCTTCGGTCCTGCTGCGACTCGGGAAGCACGGCTGGGCGCGCGTCGATGCCGACAGCGGTCGGATCGAGAGCTGCCTCCGGCTTCCCGAGAGATCCGATACCCGCTATCTCCGCGGCATCCCCCGACTGCTGCCGAGCGGTCGAGTCCTCCTGCGTTCGCGGATCGACTCCGTCTGCCGGTGGACCCTCTTCGATCGGGCCGGAGAGGAGCTTCTGACCGTCCCCGAGGCGGGCAACGGTTACGACTGGGGAATCGTCGTCGAGGCCGGAAGCCGGATCCTGCACGCCTACCCGTCCCACTCGACCTTTCCGGCGTTCGACGAGTCGGGTGCCCTCGCCGCGCCGACCTGCCGTCCGACGGAGTCGCTCGAGCCGGGCTGGTACCTGCGGGTGCTCGACCCGTCGACGGGCAGGATCGAACAGGAGGGTCCCTTACCTCCCGAGATCCTCCTGCGTCGGCTCTTCACGAGCGGTTATGCTCGCGCCGGAGGCGACGACCGGCCCTCCTGACGCGCGCGTTCAGAAGTGCGCTTCGAGGGTAGGGGTCCAGCCGCTACCGTGACCGCACTTCCGAGACCTCACCTCGTCATCCTGCTCCTTCGCGAGATCGCCTCGCACGGGCGGCTGCTCCTCGCCGCCCTGGCGTGCGGACTGCTCGCGGCAGCAATGCCGCTCGTCGCCCGCGGTCAACGCGACGACGTCGACGAGCTCCAGTTCTCGACCGCCCTCGCGCTGGCGCTCTCGTGGATGATCTTCATCGCGGTCGGTCTCGGAGCAACCTGCCTGACGCGCGAGATGGGTCGTGGAGGTCCCTCGTTCGATCTGTCCCGCCCGGTGACTTCGACCGCCACCTGGTTGGCGCGACTCGCCGGCGCCTGCTTCACGACGCTCCTCGCTGGAGCGCTCGCCTTCTACCCGTCGACCGCAGCCCGCTCGCTGCCCGATCGCATTCCCGATCTCTTCGCCAGCCTGATCCCCGGCGGCTCCTCCGCCCGGATCTCGCCCTCGTGGATCTCCCCGATGCCGTGGATCCTGTCCAGCACCATCGTGATCCTGCTTCTACTCTCGAACTTCGCTCGGCTCCTGGTGATGACTCGGAACCGGTCGAGCCTCCTGTCGTTCGCGGTCTTCGCCGTTTCGATGCCGATCGCCATCCACTGGATCGGCAGGCTCCAGGAGCAGGGAGCCATTCCGGCGGCGCATCGCCTCCTCGTCGCGATGCTCCTGGCCTACGCGGCCGCCCTCACCCTCGCATCCCATCGACAGTGGACGCGCGGACGAACCGACGTCGCCGCCGCCGGCCGCGCGTTCGCGAGGACGTTGTGTGCGATCTTGAGCGTCGCCGTACTCGCCTCGGTCCTCTACGTAGAGTGGTACATCCGACCGAGCCCCAGCGCCCTCGACCCCGGCGCCATCGATGCCATCGAGCTCACGCCTAGCTGGGTTTTCGTCTCGGGCGTTCCACGAGGTCGCCAGCTCCAAAGTCGGTTCCTGCTCGATCCGGTCACGGGAAACTACTTGCGGCTCGGGCCGTCCATCGGACTCGAGCGTCCCTGGGGGCAGGACTGGATTCCGCGCCACAGATTCGACCGAGGCACTGGCGAGTTCGACGCTCGCTCGATCAGCTGGCCGATCACGTCGCGCGACGGGAGCACGATCACCTGGCTCGAGTCCACGCAGGAGATATCGATCGGCGCGCTTTTGCGTCGCTCGCTGGAAATCCGGATCGGGCGGGAGCGGTCCGATGAGCGCCACGGCGGAAGCGTTCAAGCCTTCGCCGCGAGCAGCGATCGGGACACGGAGACCGCGCAGCCGATCGGGCCCATGCTTTCCGCGGTCCCGTCGGGTTGGGACATCACCGACGACGGGGCGCGGGTCGCCCTCCTCGCAGCGACCGGGACGAAGGGGATCGCAACGCTGGAGGTGATGGAGACGAGCTCCGATGCGAGCTTCGCTTCGCTCGAGCTCGACGAGTGCGACCGGCCGGGCCCCCTGCGGTTCGAATCGTCAAGGGCACTCACGCTGGCCTGTGGAGATTTCTGTTGCGTGTCCCATGGGCCGTCGCCGCTCGACCTGCGCGAGATCGACCTCGACTCCGGACTCGTCGTTCGGCGACGCGGTCAGTTCGATCATCGTCAGCGCGATCACGTGCTCGGCTTCGACGTCGACGGGATCCGATTCCGGTCCGCTGCAACCGTACGCGGACAGGAGCCCCACTGGGAGCGATTTCCACGGGGGAAGCCGGCGCGTTCGAGTGCGGTCGACCCTCCTCTCGGTTCGCGCTCGTGGCGGCCACCGACGGCCGTTCGCCGAATCGAAGGCGGCGACCTCTTCGTGATTCTCGAAGGCTACGACGGCTCCGCGCTTGCGGTCTACGGCATCGACGGCCGGGTGCGCTGGTGGACACCACTGCCCGACCACCGGGCCGGACTCCTCGGCCCGCCGCGGAGTGGCTTTTCGAACGAGGTCGTCGTCGAAGCGATCACGTACCACTGGGAACGGCGCGACGCGATTCATCGACCCCTGCCCGAGACGCGCCGTTACCTTCGCGTCGACCTGGCTACCGGATCGACTATTGAGACGTCTCCGCCGTCGCCACCGGCTCGCCCGACTCCTGTGCCGCGCGAATCTCGTCTCCGGATGTTCTCGGACCGCGAGTACCACTGGGTCGATCCGAAGACGGGTCGACACTTCCCCTTGCCCGTGGGTCGCTACTTCCGGCAGGCCACCGACCGCCGGAACAGCACGGCGCAGGCGTCGACGGCGCTCGTGGAGACCGCGCCGTGAGCGCCGGCGCGGTGCGATGCTACCGCCCCGAGGTCCTGGCCGCGCTCGAGGTTCACGGCTTCCGGCCGCGGGCGGGGATGGACCCGTCGCGGGTCTACGATCTGCTCAAGAGCCTCTACGTCTGGGAGTTGCGGCGGTTGAAGTTCGACCTCAAGCGACTCGATCCCGACATCGGGCCGGCGACGCGGCGCAGTCTCGCCGAGGGGAATCGGCGGCTGCTCGAGCGCTACGCGATTCTGCGGGTGCCGCCGCACGAGTGGGTCGAGCGCTGAGCCGCCGCGGCCGAGGCGGACCTTCTCCCACCAGTCGGGGTCGGCGAGCGACTGGCGCGCCGCGCCGACGATGTCGGCGATCGCCGTCGGCATGCACTCCCAGCCCGACGGCCCCGAGTAGGGGTAGGCCGCCTGCCCTACCCGCGGTTGCTGCGCGTCCTCGAACTTGCCGCCGCGCGACAGCGACAGGAAATCCATGCCGGCGCAGGCGAGCTCGACGCCGAAGAAGACCGCGTCGTCGAGCGCCGAGCCCCCCTCGATGATCTCGTCCGAGAGGTAGCGGCAGCCGACCGTCCAGCCGGAGCCCGC
>JAIOJQ010000371.1 GCA_019911865.1 Thermoanaerobaculia bacterium | reverse complement strand
GCCAGGAGCGGCCAACCGCTGGCTCTCGCGCCTGGCCTCTGCCGCGGCGGTCGCCGCCGCGGAGACCGGGAGCGGCCTGGCCTGCCGCTCGTTCGTCGCCGGCGTGCCGGTGCGCGACGAGCTCTTCGCCGTGCCCGGGCTCGCCGCCGCCGCACCGCCGCGCCTCCTGGTTCTCGGCGGCAGCCAGGGCTCGCAGCGCCTCAACGAGCTGCTCCCGGCGGCGGTGACGCGCGCGCTCGAGCGGCTCCCCGGGCTCGCCGTCGTCCACCAGTGCGGCTCCCGCAACCTCGACGCGGCCGCGGCGGCGTGGAGCGCCTTCCCGGGGGCCCGCGAGCGGGTCGAGCTGGTGCCGTTCGTCGCCGACGTGGCGGGAGCCCTCACCGGCGCCTCGCTAGTGCTGTCGCGCGCCGGCGAGCGCCAGCGGCAGCAGGAGCGCCGGCGCGCACCAGGTCGACAACGCGCGGCGGGCCGAGGCGGCGGGCGCCGCCTTCGCGCTCGAGGACGCGGGGTTGACCGGGGTTGCGCTCGGCGACCGGCTCGCCGATCTGCTCGGCGACCCCGATCGCCTGGTGGTGATGGGGCGCCGGGCGCGGGCACTGGCGCGGCCGGGCGCCGCGGCGGTGATCGCCGACGAGGTCGAGCGGCTGACGGGGGGCGCGCGATGATGATGTTCCATCGCTTCGCCGGCCTGCGCCACGCCCACTTCGTCGGCATCGGCGGTGCCGGGATGAGCGGCATCGCCGAAGTGCTGGCGCAGTACGAGGTAACGGTGTCGGGCTGCGATCGCGCCGCCGGCGAGACGACCGAGCGGCTCGCCCGCCTCGGCATTCCGGTGTCGATCGGTCACTCGCCCGATCACCTCGAAGGGGTCGACCTGGTGGTCGTCTCCTCGGCCATCGGCGCCGACGCGCCGGAGGTCGTCGAAGCGCGGCGACGCGGCATCACGGTGGTGCGGCGCGCCGAGATGCTGGCCGAGCTGATGCGACTCAAGTACGGCGTCGCGGTGGCCGGAACGCACGGCAAGACGACCACGACGTCGATGATCGGCGCCATCCTCACCGAGGCCGGGCTCGATCCGACGGTGATCGTCGGCGGCCGCCTGCGCGTCTCGGGAACCGGCGCCCGCCTCGGTCGCAGCGACTACATGGTGGTGGAGGCGGACGAGTTCGACCGCAGCTTCCTCTCCCTGGCGCCGATTCTCGCGGTGGTCACCAACATCGACGTCGACCACCTCGACACCTATCGCGACCTCGACGAGATCCGCGATGCCTTCACCGCCTTCGCCTCGCGGGTGCCGTTCTTCGGCCAGGTCATCGCCTGCGCCGACGACGCCAACGTGCGCGACCTGCTGCCGCGGCTCGCCGACCGGCGGGTCACCACCTACGGCCTCGACGGGCCCTGGGACGTGGTGGCGGCCGACCTGGTGACCCGCCCGGCGGAGAGTCGCTTCGTGGTGCGCCACCGGGATCAGGGAGGGCTCGGCGAGTTCGGCATTCCGCTTCCCGGGCTGCACAACGTGCGCAACGCCCTGGCGGCGATCGCGGTCGGACTGGCGCTCGGCATCCCGGTGCCGGCGATCGCGCGCGCTCTCGCCGCCTTCGCCGGAGTGCACCGGCGCTTCGAGCGGCTCGGCTCCTATCGCGGTGCGGAAGTGGTCGACGACTACGCCCACCATCCGACCGAGGTGGCGGCGACCCTGGCGGCCGCCCGCCAGGTCTATCCGCGCTGCGCGCTGCACGCGGTCTTCCAGCCGCACCTCTTCTCGCGCACCCGCGACCTCGCCGGCGAGTTTGGCCGGGCGCTGCTCGCCGCCGACCACGTCGTGGTCACCGACGTCTATCCGTCGCGCGAGCAGCCGATCCCCGGCGTCACGGGCGAGCTGGTGGCGCAGGCGGCGCGCTCGCTCGGCCATGGCCGGGTCGACTATCGCGCCGACTGGCGCGAGGTGCCGGCGACGCTCGGCGCCCTCTCGGCAGGCGACGTCGTGCTCACCCTCGGCGCCGGCGACATCTACCGGCTGGCGCAGCAACTGGTGCGGGAGGACGCGGCGTGAGCGGTCGCGAGCTGACGCCGCTCGAGGCGCGCGTGCTGCCTTTCCGGCGGCCGACTGCGGCCGTCAAGGCGCGGCGGCGCAGCCCGTGGGCGACGCTGCGGCGGCCCTTCCTCCAGGCGTTCGGACTGGTCGGCCTGCCCGCGGCCCTGCTCACCTGGGTGCTCAGCGCGCCGTCGTTCGCGCTCGCCGCGATGGAGATCGAGGCCGAGGGGGCGATCGAGCGCGCCTGGGTGGAGCGCGCGCTGGCGCCGCTGGCGGGCGAGAACCTGCTCCGACTGCCGCTCGACGGCGTCGAGCGACGTCTGCTCGAACACCCCTGGGTGGCCTCGGTGCGGCTCGAGAAGCGGCTGCCCGATCGCCTGCGCGTCGTGCTCGCCGAGCGCCGTCCGGTGGCGCTGCTGCGCAGCGGCTCCGAGCTGTCCTACCTCGACCGCCACGGTCGTGTCATCGCGGCCTACGATCCCCGGCTCGGCCGGGCCGACCTGCTGCTCGTTTCGGTCGGATCCGGGCTCGATCCCGATTTCGCGGCGGCCATCGCCGTCGCCGGCGAGCTCGCCGACGTGGCGCCCGACTGGGCGCCGACCCTCTCCGAGGTCGAGATCCTCGGCGAAGGGGACTTCCGTCTCTATCTGGGTGCCCTGTCGTTTCCGCTGGTGGTCCGTCGCGGAACGCTGGCCGCCCGAGTTCCGGCCCTGCGCGCCCTGCTGCCCGAGATCGGGGAGCGCTACGCGGGCCTCGCCGCCGTCGACCTGCGGTCGTCGCGGCGCATCGTCCTTCAACCTGTCGTGGAGAGGTCCTGAGAATGGCCAAAGCCGAAGAGTATCTGGTGGGAGTCGATGTCGGCTCGTCGAAAGTCGCCGTCCTGATCGGCAAGCGGGATGCCCGGGGTGGCCTCGAGATCGCCGGCCGCGGACAGGCGCCCAATCGCGGCACACGCCGCGGCAACATCGTCAACCTCGAGGCCACGGTCGAGGCGCTCAAGGCGGCGAGCGAGGAGGCCGAGGTGATGGCCGGAGTCGAGGTCTCGCGCGCCGTGGTCGGCATCGGCGGTGCCGACGTCCGTTGCGTCAACGCGCGAGGCAAGGTGTCGGTGGCGCGCCGCGATCGCGAGATCGGCCGCGCGGACATCGATCGCGTGCTCGACGCGGCGCGCTCGGCGGCGCTGCCGTCGGACCGCGAGATCCTGCACGCGGTGCCGCAGGAGTTCATCGTCGACGAACAGGGCGGCATCTCCGACCCGCTCGGCATGCTCGGCTCGCGACTCGAGGTCCAGGTTCACCTGGTGACCGGGCAGACGGCCCGCTCGCGGACGCTGCTGACCTGCGTCAACCGCGCCGGCATCGAGGTCAGCGAGATGGTCTTCGAGCCGCTGGCCACCGCCGAGGCGGCGCTGACGCCGGACGAGAAGGACCTCGGCGTCCTGCTGCTCGACGTCGGTTCGGGCACCACGGGTTATGCACTGTTCGAAGACGGCGAGGTGCGCCACTCGGCGGTGCTGCCGATCGGTGGCGGGCATTTCACCAACGACCTCGCGATGGTCCTTCGCACGCCGTACGCGGAGGCGGAACGGATCAAGCTCAAGGACGGCTGCTGCCTGCAGTCGATGGTCGCCGACGAGGAGGGGATCTCGGTGCCGGCGGTGGCCGGAGGGCCGGCGCGCGTGGTGCCGCGCCGCGAGATCTGCGAAATCCTGCAGCCTCGCGCCGAGGAGATGATCTCGCTGGTGCGCGAGGACCTGTCGCGCTCGGGCTGGGACAACCAGCTGCGCGGCGGCGTCGTGTTGACCGGCGGCGGCGCGCAGCTCGACGGCCTGCTCGAGCTCACCGGCCAGGTGTTCGGCGCGAGCGCTCGCTACGGCATCGCGCACGGCCTCGGCGGACTCGTCGACGTGCTCGCCTCGCCCGGCTGGGCCGCTTCGGCGGGCCTGCTGCGCTGGGCCGCGGCGGGCGAGGCGGGCACCCAGCGCTCTTCGCGCCGGGGGTCCTTCAAAGTACGCAACTTCGTCGGCAGCCTGCGCAGCGTCTTCTCCGACCTGCTCTGAGCCGCGACCGGATAGATCCAGGGAGAAACGACATGATCCTCTTCGAAGATCACGACCCGAAGAAGCGCGGAGCCGAAGATCGCGCACTGCCGGCCGCCGACATGGTGCCGGCCAAGATCAAGGTGATCGGCGTCGGCGGCGGTGGTGGCAACGCGGTGAACCGGATGATCGCGTCCAACCTGCGCGGCATCGAATTCATCGGCGCCAACACCGACCTGCAGGCACTGGCGAAGTGCCGGGCGCAGGAGAAGCTGCAGCTCGGCGAACAGATCACCCGCGGGCTGGGCGCCGGTGCGGATCCGGACATCGGGCGCAAGGCGGCGCTCGAGGACACCGAGAAGATCCTCGAGATGATGGACGGCGCCGACATGATCTTCCTCACCGCCGGCATGGGGGGCGGCACCGGGACGGGCGCACTGCCGATCCTCGCCTCGCTCGCCTCGGAGATCGGCGCGCTGACCGTTGCCGTGGTCACCAAGCCGTTCGGTTTCGAAGGCCGCCGGCGCATGCAGCTGGCCGAGCGCGGCATCGCGGAGTTGCGCGACTCGGTCGACACGCTGATCACCATCCCGAACGAGCGGCTGCTCAGCTTCGTCGAGCGCGGCACGCCGCTCGCCGAGGCGTTCCGCATCGCCGACGACGTGCTGCGCCAGGCGGTGCAGGGCATCTCGGACCTGATCACCATCCCGGGCGAGGTCAACGTCGACTTCGCCGACGTGCGCGCCATCATGGCGGGCATGGGCATGGCCCTGATGGGCACCGGCATCGCGAAGGGGGAGAACCGCGCCCTCGAGGCGGCGCAGCGGGCGATCTCCTCGCCGCTGCTCGAGGAGACGTCGATCGAAGGCGCCAAGGGGGTGCTGATCAACATCTCCGGCGGCCGCGACCTGACCCTGCACGAGGTCGACGAGGCGGCGCGGATCATCCAGAGCGCGGTCGACGTCGACGCCAACATCATCACCGGCATGGTGCTCGACGAGACCCTCGACGAGGAGATGAAGGTCACCGTCATCGCTACCGGCTTCCGCTACGCCGGCGAACAGCACGAGGCGGCCCCGGCGAGCGCTGCCCGACCGGTGGTCACCTCGGCCGGGGCGGTCCGCTACACCACGCCGGCGCCGACCCCCGCCGCCGCTCCGGGACCGACCCCCGAGCCGGCAGAGACCGGATCGAGGGAGCGCGTCCCCTTCTATCGCAAGGTCGTGGCCTCCAACACCCGCAGCGAGGATCCGGGTGGCTTCGGTCCCAACTGGTCGGCGGTCGACGATTACGACATCCCGACCGTCCTGCGCAAGCAGATGGACTGAATGGACAATTAGTGTCGGCGGGCGCGCCCTTTTCCGGCGCCCGCCGACCCCTCGAAAATTCAGTCAAAGGCAATTTTTCACGCCCTGGCTCCGCTTCTGCGGAGCTCTGCGGTCGGGAAATTGCCTTTGACTGAATTTTCGGGGTTGGCGCGGAAGGTGCAGCGGGAGGGGGCATGGGGGGCTTCGTGGCGCGCTCGGGCGAGGGGATCGTCGCCCGGATCGCCGCCGACCTTTTCGACGCGGTCCTCGAGCCGGCCCACTGGCCGCCGGCGCTCTCCCGGATTGCCTCCGGGATCGGCTGCGAGCGCGTGATGCTGCTGCGGGCCGAGGCGGCGCGGCGGGTCATCCTGGCCACCAGCGACCTCGATCCGGCCGCCGTGCGCCGGCTGGCGGGGCGGCGGCTGGGCTCGGAGGAGGAGCGTCTGATCATCCCGCCACCCGTGCACCGGGAGGTCTCCCTGTCCGCGGACGGAACGCTTCGCCTCCTGCTCGACCAGCCGCTGCTGACGCGCGAGAACGAAGAGCTCCTGGAGTCGATCGGGCCGCTCCTCGCTCGCGCCTGGCGCCTGACCGACGCCCTGGTCGCCAGTCAGCGCCACCAGTCGTGGAGCGCGACGCTGCTCGAGCGTCTGCCGACCGGTGTGCTCGTGCTCGACGCGACCGGCCGGGTGCTGCAGGCCAACGACGCCGCCCGCCGGCGTCTCGACGAACAGGTCGAAATCACCGTGGCGCGCGGCCTGGTGCGCGCGGCCTCGCCGGCGATCCAGCGAATCCTCACCGAGATCCTGGCGCGCGCGGCGCGTTTCGACGGCCGCGGCGCGGTGACCGAGACGATCCTGCTGGCGCGCCCCGATCCCGTCGGCGCGCTGGAGATGCTCGTTGTGGCATCGCCGCGCTTCTCGGACGGCAATCCCGAGGCGGTCGCGGTGGCGTTGATCTTCGACCCGCGCAGTGACGAGGAGAGCCCCGCTGCCGTCCTGGCGCGGCGCTTTCATCTCGGATTCGAGGAGATGCAGGTCGTCTCGCTGCTGCTGCACGGGCGCGACATCCCGTCGATCGCCGCGGCGCTCGACGTGCCGCAGCCCGTCGTCCACGCCAGTCTGCGCAATCTCTACGACCGCATCGGTTCGACGCGCCAGGTCGAACTGGTCAAGCTCCTGCTCGCCCGCGGCGCCGGACCGGTGTGAGCGGCGGGGGCGGCGCGCCCTGCTAGGCTCGCGGCGTGGCCTGGACGCGCAGCGCGAGCGAGCGACGCTGGTGGACGCTCGCGCTCGTCTATCTCGCCGGCATCTACCTGTCGCTCTACCCGCTGCAGTTCGCGCTCGATTTCCTGCGTACCCGCAACCTGTTGCGGCTGACGATGGGCGCGCTGTTCGTCGTCGCCGGCGCTGCGGTGGTCGCGGCGATGGCACGCCGACGGGCGACGCGGCTCGAGTGGCTGGTGCTCGGAGCCATCGGGGCGACCTATCTTCTGCTGCTCTCCCGCATGACCATCATCCAGGAGCGCCTTCACCTTCTCGAGTACGGCCTGCTCGCCCTCGCCTTCCGCGAGGCGCTCGTGGCGCGCGCCGCGGCCTCGCCGGGCAGCACGGCGGCGCGACCCGCGCGGACGGCGGCCGGAGCGCTGGGACTGACCGCCCTGGCAGGCTGGGTCGACGAGGGGATCCAGGGCATCCTGCCCAACCGCGTTTACGATCTGCGCGACGTCGGATTCAACGCGCTCGCCGCGGCCGTCGCTCTCGCGGCGGCGGCGGCACTCGGCTGGGCGGCGCGGCGCGCCCGGAGGAGCCATGGAAGCGCGTGAAGCCCTGATCCGGCTGGCGGTGGCGGCGCTCGGCGGCCTCGCCGTCGGCATCGAGCGGGAGTGGTCGGCGCGCCGAGACGAGGATCACTCCCGCTTCGGCGGCGTGCGGACTTTTCTGCTGCTCGGCCTGCTCGGCGGCCTGTCGGCGATCGTCGCGGCGCTGGATCCCCGTCTCGGGCTGGCGGTGCTCGCCGGCGGCCTCGCACTGGTGATCGTCGCCTACCTGGTTTCGGCCTGGCGCGGCACGATCGACGCGACGACCGAGGTGGCCGGGGTGGTCGTGCTGGGAGGCGGTCTGCTGGCCGGCTTCGGCCGGTTCTCGGTGGCGAGTGCCGTCTTCGCCGGCACCGCGCTGGTGCTGGTGGCCAAGAGCCGGATGCACGCGGCGGTCGAGCGGATCCGCTCGGCCGAGCTCGAGGCCGGGGCGCGTTTTGCCGTCCTCGCGCTGGTCGTCCTGCCACTGCTGCCGGTCACCCTCACGACCCCGCTCGGCGATCTCGAGCCCCGCAAGCTGTGGGCGCTGGTGCTGCTGTTCGCCGGTCTCTCGTTCGCCGGCTACGTGGCGTTGCGCGTCGCCGGGCCGGGGCGCGGATACGGAATCGCCGGCCTGCTCGGCGGCCTCGTCTCCTCCACCGCCGTGACGCTCAACTTCGCGCGCGAGAGCCGCGCCTCGACGTCTCTGGCCCGGCCGCTGGCGATCGGCGCCCTGGCCGCTTCGGCGATCCTGCCGCTGCGCGTGCTGGTCGTCTCGGCGCTGCTCGAACCGGCGGTGGCGCGGGCCCTGCTGCCGGCCCTCGCGCCGACGCTGCTGCTGGCGGTGGCGATGATCGTCCTCACTTTGCGGCGGCAGCACGGCACCGAGACGGCGCCGAAGCAGCTGCTGCCGGCCAATCCCCTGCGGCTCGTCTCGGCGATCCAGATGGCGCTCTTCTTCACCCTCGTGCTCTGGGCGCTCGACGCGATGCGCGGCAGCTTCGGGACCGCGGGCCTGCTCGGCACTTCGGCCCTGCTCGGCCTCACCGATCTCGACGCGCTGACCTACTCGATGAGCGAGCTGGTAGGGGGCGGCACACCGGCGGCCACGGCGGTGCGCGCCCTGCTGGTCGGCATGCTGGCCAACACCGGGATGAAGGCGACCGTCGCGCTGGTCGTCGGCGCCCCGGAGTTCCGCCTGCGCACGGCGGGCGGGCTGCTGATCTTCGCCGCCGCGCTGGGCCTCGGCTTCGCCCTCGGCTGAGCCACGCGGAGCCCCCGGTCGGCACGGCCGGTGAAAGAAAGGCTCCCCACCGTTCCGCGCGGGTAGCCGGGGCGTCGGAGTCGGACCCGAGTCGACGGAGAGGCCCCGGGCGAAGACGAAAGGCTTCCATAGAAGAGAGAAGGCGGTGACGTAGCTGGCTTGGGGTTCCGTCCAGGCGCCTTGCAGACAAGAACCAAGGCCCAGAGAGGGGAGTCGGCAGCAGGCCGAGTTCCGGGCGGCTCCGCTTGGTGCCCTCGAGGCGTGCGAAGCGGGGCTCAAGGCCGTCCGTCTTTCCCTGCTATGGAAGCTTTTCGTCTTTGCCTGGGGCCTCGTCAACTCAAGTCCTTCCGCGGCGCCGTGAATACCCACCCGAGCCGGTGAAGAGCCGAAAAAAAAAGACCGGGCGTTCACGGAACGCCCGGTGCCCAGGAGTGGAGGCGATGCGGATCGTCCGCGCGCCTTCAAACCTTCCTACGCGCCGGGAGGAAAAAGGTTATGCGGTCGGCTCAGCGGGCGCCCGAGAGCTCCAGGCGCAGGCGGCGCTCCTCGGGCCGGATCGCCCGGTCGGCCTGCGGGTGGGGCTCGAGCGCCGTGGCGGTGACCACCAGCTCGGTGCCGGCCAGCACGTGGCGGGCCCGCTCGACCTGCGACAGGTCGAGCTCGACGAGCGCCTCCGCGGCGTCGCCGCGCCGCACGCCGAGCTCGACCACCGCCCGCCCGGCCCAGACGCAGTCGACCCCGGTGGGGCAGCGCGAGTCCTCGACGACGCGGACGAAGCGCAACACGGCGTCGGTCTGCGCCACGGCGATCCGTTCGCCGAGCGCCAGGTCGACGGCGCCGCCGGGAGCCAGGGCCGCAAGCTGCTCGCTCGAAGCGACGCGGCCGGTGCTCGGCGGAGTGCCGCCACTGCCGCAGGCGGCCAGGAGAGCGGCGGGCAGGAAGAAGGCGAGCGCGTGGAGACCCCAGATCTGACGCATGGCCGGCACTCTAGAACAGTCGACTAGACTTCGCCGGCCCCGCCGCTTCGCGACCCGATGCCGCAGGACCGACCCCCCGGGCCGACCGGGAGAGAGCCCCCGCCGGAATGACAGCCTTCGAGATTTCGGTGCGCGTTTTTCTCCAGCTGGCGGTGATTCTCGCCGCCTGCCGGCTGGTCGGCCGCCTGGTGCGGCCGCTCGGGCAGCCACAGGTGGTGGCCGAGATGATCACCGGCGTCCTGCTCGGCCCGTCGCTCTTCGGGCTGCTGGCGCCGCGAGCCCAGGCCTGGCTCTTTCCCGAGGCAGGCAAGCCGGTGCTCTTCGTCCTCGCGCAGCTCGGCCTGGTGCTCTACATGTTCCTCGTCGGGCTGGAGTTCGACCTGTCGCTGATCCGTCACCGGATGCGCAGCGCCGTCGCGGTCTCGTGGGCCGGCATCGCCACTCCGTTCGTGCTCGGCGGCGGCCTGGCGCTCCTCCTGCGCCAGCGCTTCGACCTCTTCGCTCCGGGAGTGTCGGACCTGCAGGCGGTGCTCTTCTTCGGCGCCGCCCTGTCGATCACCGCTTTCCCGATGCTCGCCCGCATCATTCACGAGCGCGGCCTGGCGGGAACTTCACTCGGCACGCTGGCCCTCGCCGCCGGCTCGCTCGACGACGCGGCGGCCTGGTGCCTGCTCGCCGTGGTGCTCTCCGGATTCAGCGGCGACCCGGCGATCGCCCTGCTGGCGATCGGCGGCGGCGCCGTCTGGCTGTTCGGCATGCTCCTCGCCGGGCGGCCGCTGCTCGCCCGCCTCTACGCCTTGCTGGAGAAGCGTCCCGGCGGCGAGGGGCTGCAGTTGCCGGTCACCCTGGCGCTGCTCTCGCTGGCCGCCTGGACGACCGACTCGCTCGGTGTCTACGCGGTCTTCGGTGCTTTCACGCTCGGCGCCTGCCTGCCGCGCGGGGCGCTGCAGCCGCAGCTCGAGGTAGCGATCGCGCCGCTGACGTCGGTGCTGCTGCTGCCGGTCTTCTTCGTCAACTCGGGGCTCAACACGTCGCTCGGCCTGCTCGACTCGTGGGCGATGTGGGGGGTGGCGCTGGCCGTTTTCGTCGTGGCGGTGGTGGGCAAGGGCGTGGCCTGCGGCGTCGCGGCGCGGCTCGCCGGCGAGCCGCCGCGCGAGGCGGTGGCGATCGGCGCCCTGATGAACGCGCGCGGCCTGATGGAGTTGATCCTGCTCAACATCGCCTACGAGCGGGGCCTGATCACCCAGACCCTCTTCACCCTGCTGGTCCTGATGGCGGTGGTGACCACCCTGATGGCGGTCCCCTTCTTCAATCGCGTCTACGGGGAGGAGGGGCACCCGGCGCGGGGCAGCGGCGGGTCAGCCGCCGGCGCGGTGGCCGGCGGCTGACGGCCAGGCTCAGCTGCCGATGCGGAACGGGAAGTGCACCGCGGTCCGGATCCAGGCGATGACCAGCTCGGGGCCCGCTTCGGTGCGGGTGAAGGAGAGGGTGAGCTGATCGACCTCATCCTTCTCTTCGAGCGTACGCACCGGCGCTTCGATCACCAGCACATCGGTCGGTCCCAGGTCGACTGCCTCGAACTTGCCGGTCTCCGGGTAGAAGAATCCGGTGCCCGACAGGCCGAGCTTCGAATTGAAGTGAAGCTTCCAGCTGTCGGCCCCCGGCGTGGCGAAGACGGAGTACGTGCCGGCCGGCAGCTTCTGGTCGCCGAAGACGAGGTCGACCGTAGTGGTGAGCTCGGTGGCCTCGTTGGCGCCGAGCCGCCAGCGCTCGCCGAAGGGGACCAGCGCCTTGCTCTCGGCGCTGCCGAAGATGTTGTCGCGGTCGCGCTTGTAGGGGCGGCCGTAATGCACCTTCACGTAGGCGTCGCCATCGCTGTAGCGGGCGAGGCCGAGGGGGCTCGGGCGGCGCGACGGGTGGAGGTCCTGGGCGTCGAGCGTGGCGGGAACCAGGGCGGCCAGGGCCAGGGCTCCGGCGACGACGGTCGTGCGCAGGCGGGACGTCGACATGGTGCGGTCTCCTCTCGGTTTGGCGCGGGCGCCGGCGGCTCGCCGTCCCGCGGCGGTGCACGGTGAGCGCGGAGTTTACCCTCCCCGAGGGCCGGGCCTGCGGCGTCAGTCCGCGAAGCGGGTCCCGTAGTGCTCCACGCCGGGCAGCGAGTCGAGCAGCTGACGCCCGAAGGCCCGGGTCGGCGTCCAGGCGCCGGGGCGCAGGTCGCCCGCCAGCGCGCGGCGGGCGGCCTCGGTTGCCGCGGCGGCGGTAAAGGCGTAACCGTCGGGGACCGAAAGGGCCCGCTCGACCACTCGCCCGTCCGGGGCGCTCGCCCGGCCCCACAGGTACATGCGGGCGCGCTCCCGCACGGCGGCGGAGGGGCCGCTGACGTGGCGGGCGACCCAGCCCTGCAGCGCGCGCCGCACCGGGGTGAGGCCGGCGAGCGGCAGCAGCAGGCGAATGAGACTGCGCGCGCGGGCGACCCTCCGGGGCACCGCGGCGAAGGTGGCGAGGTTCGCCACGCCGGTCGAGCGGAATCCGGCCGCCAGATCCCCCCACGGAATCTGGACGACGGTGCGCCGGCCGAGGCCGGGGAAGTCGACGCGGCGCGCGGCGGCCAGCGGCCGCACCCGGGTGAGGCGCCCGTCGCGCCGCTCCCAGCCGACCGCCGGCAGCCCCTCGAGCGCGGTTACCAGGGTGCCGCGGCTCCAGCTGGCTCCCCCCGAGCCGGCGAAGGCGAGCTCGATCCGGTCCGCCTCCGGCAACGCCTCGTGCAGCTCGACCGCGAGGGCGTCCGAGGGGACGACATCGAAGCCGACGCCGGGGACGAGGCCGACGCCGGCCGACAGCGCCTCCGCGTGGCGGCGATAGGTGGCCTCGAGGACGGCGATCTCGCCGGTCAGGTCGAGGTAGTGGGATCCGGCCGCCAGGCAGGCGTCGACCATCGGTTGCGACGTGTGGACGAACGGTCCGGCGGCGTGGAGGACGGCGGCGACGCCGTCGAGCGCCGCGGCGAGTGCCGCCGGATCATCGAGCGGCGCGACGCGCCAGGGCAGGGCGAGTTCGCGCCCCAGTGCTTCGAGCGGCGCGGTGCGCCGTCCGGCGAGGACCGGCGCCAGAGCGCGCCGCGCCGCCTCGCGGGCGATCAGCTCGCCGGTGAAGCCGTAGGCGCCGTAGAGGAGCAGGGCGCCCACGGCGAGCCTTCACACCACCGGGCGCTGGATACGCAGGGCTTCGGCGGGCTCGGCGGCGGCGTCCGGCCGGCTGGCGAGCCCGCGCGCCCGCCGGTAGGCGGGCAGCGCCGCGGCGAGCACCGCGACGGCCTGCTCGAGATCCTCGCGCTTGAGCACGTAGGCGATGCGCACCTCGTCGCGGCCGAGGCCGGGGGTGGCGTAGAAGCCGGCCGCCGGAGCCACCATCACCGTCGCCCCCTGGTGCGAAAAGTCGGTGAGCAGGAAGCGGGCGAACTCCTCGGCATCGTCGACCGGCAGCCGGGCGATGAAGTAGAAGGCTCCTTCGGGCTTGCGCAGGAAGACGCCCGGGATGCCGGTGAGGCCGGCGAACAGGACGTCGCGCCGTTGCTGGTACTCGGCGGCGACACTGGCGAAGTAGCCGGCCGGAACGTCCGGGATGCCGGTCGCCGCCAGCTGAGCCAGGCCGGGCGGCGACAGGCGCCCCTGCGCCATGCGCAGCGTCGCCTGGTGCACCTCGCGGTTGCGCGTCACCAGCGCGCCGAGCCGGATGCCGCAGGCGCTGTAGCGCTTCGACAGGCTGTCGACGACGATCACCTGGTCCTCGAAGCCGGGAAGGGTGAGCGCCGAGATCGCGTGGCCGCCGTCGTAGACGAACTCGCGATAGACCTCGTCGGCGATCAGGAAGAGTCCGTGGTCGCGACAGAAAGCGGCGACGCGTTCGATCTCCTCGCGCGTGTAGACGGTGCCGGTCGGATTGTTCGGGTTGCACAGCAGGACGAGACGGGTGCGCGGCGTCAAAGCCCGCTCCCACTCCTCGCGCGGCGGCAGGTGGAAGCCGTCCTCGCCGCGGGTGCGCAGTGGCACCAGGCGCACCCCGGCCAGCGTCGCGAAGGAGTTGTAGTTGGTGTAGTAGGGCTCGCAGACCAGCGCCTCGTCCCCTTCCGACGTGGTGGCGAAGAAGGCGAAAAGCAGCGCCTCGCTGCCGCCGGTGGTGGCGATCAGGTCGGCGCTTTCGACGTCGATCCCCTGGCCGCGGTAGTAGCCGACCAGAGCGTCGAGATACTCGGGCGTGCCCCCCGACGGAGTGTAGGCGAGCACCCGATCGGCGTGCGACAGCCGGTCGCGCAGCGCCTGCGGGGTCTCCAGGTCGGGCTGGCCGATGTTGAGGTGGTAGACGTGGATACCACGCCCCTTCGCCTCGTCGGCGAGCGGCATCAGCTTGCGAATCGGCGACGCGGGCATCGCCCGGCCGCGCGGGGAGATCTGGGGCTTCATGGCGGGAAGTCTAGCGCGGGCCGCTCGGCGGCCGGGCCGAGCTGTCAGGCGTCCTCGACCAGCAGGCCGAGCAGATCGGAGGTCGAAATGATGCCGACCACCTTGCGGTCACGGGTCACCAGCAGGCGGTGGAGGTGGCCGTGGATCATCTTTTCGGCGACCTTCGAGATCGGCATCTCGTCCTCGACCGCGAAGACCTGCGGGGTCATGATCTCGCCCACCGTCAGGTCCGACTCGGCGATGCGCAGGCCGGCGACGTCCTCGGGATTGAAGCGGTCCTCCCAGCCGCGCAGGTAGTACTCCGGCTGCGGGTGGTCGATGACCGCCTGGTCGTGACCGCCGAGAACGCGCGCCACATCGGTCAGCGAAACGACGCCGATCAGCTGCCCCTCGGCATCCTCGACCGGCGCGCCGGAGATCTCGTTGTCGACCAGGAAATCGGCGAGGTCGGCGACCGTCTGGTCGTCGCGCACGGCGAGGACCTCGGGGTTCATCACGTCGCGGGCGGTGAGGGCTCTCATGGTCTCCTCCTCGGAGGTCGGCACCGGACTCCGGCGCCGACGATCCCACCCTACTCCCGCCGGCGCCGCTGGCACCGCCCCTGCGGGCGGGAGCGGGATCAGCCGACTCGCAGGCGGGCGAAGCGGCGCTTGCCGACTTTGACCAGGTAGGGCTCGTCGCGGGCGGCAAGCACGGCGCGCCCGTCGGTCGCGGTGGCGCCGTCGATCGAGACCGCCCCCTGTTCGAGCAGCCGCCCCGCCTCTTTCTTCGACGCCACCAGGCCGGCGCCGAGCAGCAGATCGGCGAGCGCCGTGCCCGCAGCGACTGCCGTTTCGGGGATCTCGTCCGGCACCCCGCCGGCGGCGAAGATCCGCTCGAACTCCGCCTCGGCCTCCGCCGCGGCGGCGGCGCCGTGGAACTGGGCGACGAGCGCGCGCGCCAGCTCCTGCTTGACCTTCTTGGGGTGCAGTTCGGCGGCGGCGACGGCGCGCTTCTTCGCCTCGATCTCGCTCGCGGCGACGTCGGTCAGCAGCAGCAGCCAGTCCCACATCAGCGAGTCGGGGATCGACATCGTTTTGCCGTAGACCTCGCGCGGCGGGTCCTCGACGGCGATGGCGTTGCCGAGCGACTTCGACATCTTCTCGTGGCCGTCGAGGCCGACCAGCAACGGTACGGTCAGGCAGACCTGGGGCTCGAGCCCCTCCTCCTTCATCAGGTCGCGGCCGACCAGCAGGTTGAAGATCTGGTCGTGGCCGCCGAGCTCGACATCGCAGCCGACGTCGGGAAGCTTCGCCATCTCGACCGAGTCCTTGCCCTGGACCAGCGGGTAGAGCAGCTCGTGGATCGAGATCGGCTGCTCGTTCCTCCAGCGCGTGCGGAAGTCGTCGCGCTCCATCATGCGCGCCAGCGTCCACTTGCCGGCGAGGCGGATCAGCCCCTCGGCGCCCATCGGCGCGAGCCACTCGCTGTTGAAGCGGACGACGGTCGTCTCGCGGTCGAGGATCTTGTAGACCTGCCGGGCGTAGGTCTCGGCGTTGGCGAGCAACTCCTCGCGCGTGAGCTGCGGCCGCGTTGCCTTCTTGCCGGTCGGGTCGCCGATCATGCCGGTGAAGTCGCCGATCAGGAAGATCACCCGGTGTCCGAGCCGCTGGAAATGCGCCATCTTGCGCAGCAACACGGTGTGGCCGAGGTGGAGGTCGGGCGAGGAGGGGTCGAAACCGGCCTTGACCGCCAGCGGCTTGCCGGTGGCGCGCGAGCGCTCGAGCTTGCGCTGCAGGTCGGCTTCGGAGACGAGGTCGACGGCGCCGCGCCGCAGCAGCGCGAGCTGCTCGTCCACGGGGGGGAAGTTCGTGCCCATCGGGCGCGCGAGCCTATCAGCGCCCGGCGGCGGGTCGGGCGCGGCCGCGTGGAGCAGGTCACATGCGGCGTGCGGGTCGGGCGTCAGGATGTGCGAATGCGCTCGCGCTCGACCACCCTCCTGCTAGCGCTCGCCCTCGCCGGAGCGCCCCTCGCCGCCGATGTGCCGTTCACCCGCGTCGAAGTCGATGCCTCCGGACCCCTGGACCCGTGGGGCAAGTCGTCTGGCGACCTGTCGGGCGACGGGATCCCCGACCTCCTCGTCCAGGGCAACGGCGGGGACCTGGTCTGGTACCCGAGCGCCGGCGGCCTGGCGCAGCCGATCGACCTCGGCGGCTCCTTCTCGACCGACCTCGAGGTCGCCTTCGTCGACGCCGACAACGACCCGGACATCGTCGTGATCGCGGTCGGCGAGTTGCGCTGGTACGAGGGTCCGTCCTGGACGGTGCATCCGATCGACAGCCGGACACTGCACGACCTCGAGGTCGCCGACTTCGACCTCGACGGAGACATCGACCTGGTGGCGCGCAACCAGGGATCCTCGGGCGACGCGCTCCACCTCTACCGCCAGGACTCGCCGACCGCCTGGGTGCACCGCAGCCTGGCGATTCCCGCCGGCGAAGGGCTGGCGACGGCCGACGTCGACCGGGACGGCGACCTCGACATCGTCGTCGAGGGGCGCTGGATCGAGAACCCGCGCAGCCTGGCCCCGGCGGCAGTCTGGGCGCAGCACGTCTACTCGACCACCTGGACCTGGGACGCGACCTTCGTCGCCACGGGCGACATCGACCGCGACGGGCGCGTGGACGTCGTGCTCTCCCCCTCCGAGAGCGCCGGCGGCAGCTACCGGATCTCCTGGTTCGAGGCCCCGGCCGATCCCGAGCAGCTGTGGGACGAGCATCCGATCGACAGCCCGGTCGAGAGCGTCCACCACTTCCTCGGTACCGGCGACTTCGATCGCGACGGCGACCTCGACGTCGCCGCTGCCGAGATGCACCAGGGGGACAATCCGGACGAGGTCAAGATCTACTGGAACTCCGGCTCGGGTGCGACCTGGTCGAAGCAGGTGATCGCCGGAACCGGCTCGCACAGCATGGAGATCGCCGACTTCGACGGCGACGGCGACCTCGACCTGGCGGGCGCCAACTGGTCGGGCGCCTTCCAGCCGGTCGAGCTCTGGCGCAGCCGCCTCGCCGTCTTCGTCGACGGCTTCGAATCCGGCGACACCTCCCGCTGGATCGTAAATTCAGTCAAAGGCAGTTTTCCCGATTTCGGGAAAACTGCCTTTGACTGAATTTCTTCCCCGGGGGTGAAAGACGGCGGAGGGCCGGTTCCGTCCTCTCTTGGTATGACGAGCCCGAGACGTGTCGTTGTTCCCGAGATTCCGCATCACATTACCCAGCGTGGCGTCCGCCGCATGACCGTCTTCTGGGAGCCCGAGGACTTCGAGCGTTATCTGGAGCTCCTCGGGGAGGGTTCGAGACGGTACGGACTGCGGATCTGGGCCTACTGCCTGATGCCCAATCACGTGCATCTGATCGCCCGGCCGGAGGTTGCCGAATCGATGTCCCGGGCGCTCCAGTGGATTCATGCTCAGTACGCCAGAGCGGTGAACCGGCGGCGGGAATGGACCGGGCACCTCTGGCAGCAGCGCTACTACTCGGCGCCGATGGACTGGCAGCAGGTCCCCTGGGCGATGCGTTACGTCCTGCGCAATCCCGTGCGCGCAGGCTTGGTCGAGCACGCAGTCGACTGGCCCTGGTCGAGCGCCGCCGCACACTGCGGCCTGCGCGCCGACGACCGACTCGCGAACGACCGGCTCCTCGCCGGTCTCGGCGACCTCGTGGGCGAGCTCGAGCTTCCCGAGACGGAGGCGCGCCTGGAGCTGATGCGTCGCAGCACGCGGACGGGGATCGCGATCGGGAGCCGGGAGTTCCGGGCGGAGCTGGAGGCGAGGTTCGGGCTCCCGATGGCTCCCCGCCGGCCTGGTCGTCCACCGAAACCGAGCCTTCCGAGCGGGTCCATCGGCTGCGGGCGTCCTGGCGAGCCAGCCGAAATTGCCTCTGACTGAATTTCGGGTCAGGAGGACTCTTTGACCGCGGTGATGAGGTCCTGGATCGCCTTCTTGCCGTCGGAGAAGAACATCAGGCAGTTGTCGGCGGCAAAGAGCGGATTGGGGATGCCGGCGAAACCGGGCGACAGACTGCGCTTGACCACGATCACGGTCTTGGCCTTGTGCGCCTGGATGATCGGCATGCCGGCGATCGGGCTCTTCGGGTCGGTCTCGGCGACGGGGTTGACCACGTCGTTGGCGCCGATGACGATCGCCACGTCCACCTGGTCCATCTCGCCGTTGATGTCGTCCATCTCGCGCAGCTTCTCGTAATCGACGTTGGCCTCGGCGAGCAGCACGTTCATGTGCCCGGGCATGCGGCCCGCCACCGGATGGATCGCGTACTCGACGTTGGTACCGCGCTCCTCCAGCAGTGCCGCGAACTGGCGCACCGTGTGCTGGGCCTGCGAGACCGCCATGCCGTAGCCGGGGACGATCACGACGCGCTGCGCTCCATCGAGCATCATCGCGATCTCGTCGGCCGAAGTGGCCTTCACGGTCTTGTAGGTCTCGTCGGCCGACGGCGTCTCGGACGTCGGTCCGAGCGTGCCGAACAGGACGTTGACCATCGAGCGGTTCATCGCCTTGCACATGATCTGCGTCAGGATGATTCCCGACGCGCCGACCAGGGAGCCGGCGACGATGAGCACCGAGTTGTTGATCACGAAGCCGGTGGCGGCGCCCGCGATGCCGGAGTACGAGTTGAGCAGCGCGATGGCGACCGGCATGTCAGCGCCGCCGATCGAGATCGTCAGCAGCACTCCGACGATCGCCGCGACGCCCGTCAGCAGCCAGTAGAGCGGCAGGTTCGACGGATCGATCACCAGCCACGCGCCGAGCGCGACCGCGGCGGCGGCGGCGAGCCACTTGAGCGCGTTCATCCCCGGGAAGCGATCCTTGCGGAGCAGCAGGAGGGCGCCGGCAACCACGAAGGCGAGGCCGGCGAGGCCGGCCAGAAGGCGATCGCGTCCGGTGGCCGACTCGTCGAGGAAGGCGATCGGCACGGCGTAGGCGAGCCCGCCGAGAGCGGTCACCGCGGAGAATCCGTACTTGATCGCCGACTGCCAGGGCTTGAGCTTCCACTTGACGGCGAGGAACTCGGCGAGCTTGCCGAAGGCGACGTAGCTGCCGAAGAAGGTGATCGATCCGATGATGGCGGAGGCGGCAGTGGCGACCTTCTCCTGCAGCCCCATCTGCTGGCCGGTGGCGAGAATCCCGTAGATCGCGATCAGCGCCGAGGCTGCAACGAGCACCGAAGCGCCGCCGCCGAAGCCGTTGAGGATACCGACCATCTCCGGCATCGAGGTCATCTTGACGCGGGTCGCCATCAGGATTCCGACCGCGGTGCCGATCGCGGCGCCGATCACGATGTACTTCCAGCTCATCGGCTGGCCGACGACCGTGGCGACGATGGCGATCAGCATGCCGAGCGCGCCGAGCACGTTGCCGCGCACGGCGGTGCGCGGATGGGCGAGCAGCTTGAGGTCGAAGATGAAGAGCGCGGCGGCGACGAGGTAGGCGAGATCGCGCAGGGCCTGGACGTTCATGGCGACCTCAGCCCTTCTTGCGGAACATGCCGAGCATGCGATGGGTGACCAGGAAGCCGCCGACGACGTTGATCGTCGCGAAGGTGACCGCGACGCCGGCGAGGATGTGCGTCAGTTCCGGAGCGTCCGGCTGGCCGGCGAGGATGAGGGCGCCGATCAGCGTGATGCCCGACAGGGCATTCGACCCCGACATCAGCGGCGTATGCAGCGTCGGCGGGACCTTGGTGATGATCTCGAAGCCGACGAAAATGGCGAGGACGAAAACGGTGAGCGCGCCGACGAACCCGGTCATGAACCCTCCGACACAGTAGCGGCCGCAGCGACGGCCGGTCGAACCGCCGGGGAAAGTAGCACAGCGTTTCCGCCCCTCCGCCCACCCCCCGGGGGCGTTCGC
>JAIOJQ010000035.1 GCA_019911865.1 Thermoanaerobaculia bacterium | reverse complement strand
GTGCGAGCGCGTCGACCGTGGGGTAGCGGTGCGCGGGCGAGCGGGCGATCGCCCGCGCGACGATCGCCTCGAGATCACCGGCGAGTCGCCGAGCGAGTCGGGCCGGCGTGGTTCACCAGGATGTTGGCGGGCTTGAGGTCGCGGTGAACGACGAGGTTGCGGTGGGCGTAGGAGACGGCGGCGGCGACCTCGAGGAAGAGCCGCAGCCGAGCCTCGACGTCGAGACGGTCGGCGTCGGCGAAGCTCGTCGGAGACCCGTCCTCCCGTTCGAGCACCAGCCAGGGGCGGCCGTCGGGCGCGACGCCGCCGTCGAGCAGGCGCGCGATCGACGGATGTTCGAGGCCGGCGAGGATCTGGCGCTCGCGCAGGAAGCGGGCGCGCCCCTCGGCGGCGAGGGTGGCGAGCTCGCGGCGCGCCGCGTCCGCGTCGAGATCGATCAGGTGGTCGAGCAGGCGCTCGAAGCGCAGCCGTCGGTCCTCCGGCTCGGCGCCGGAAGGGGCGGGGCGCGGCCGGGTCGCTTCGTCCGCACCGGCCATCGAGGTAGTCCGCCAGCAGGGCGCGCGCCCGGCGCCAGTCTCGTTTGACCGTCCGTTCCGAGCAGCCGAGCAGGTCGGCGGACTCCTCGACCGAGCAGCCCGCGAAGAAACGCAGCTCGACCAGCTCGACCAGGTGGGGCTCGCGGCGCTCGAGCGCCGCGAGCGCGCGGTCCACGGCGAGCGCCTCGGCGGTTTCGGACGCGAGGGTGCCGGCGTCGCCGACGGCGCCGGGTTCGACGCCGGCGTCGCCGAGCGAGAGCGGTCTCTCGCCCGCGCCGCGCTTCTCCGCGAAGCGCTCTCGCGCCCGGTCGACCAGGATCCGGCGCAACACCTTCGCCACCGCTCCGAAGAAGCTCCGGCGTTGGTCCCGTGCCGGCCGGAACCTGCCGACCAGCCGCAGGTAGAGCTCGTGGACCAGGGCGGTCGTCCGGAGCGTCGCCTCCTGGCGCTGATCGGCCAGGGCTTGGGCGATCCGGCGCAGATCGGGGTAGAGCAGAGCGAACAGGCGGTCGGCCGCCGCCCGGTCGCCGTCGCGCCAGGCGGCAAGCAGCCGCGTGACCTCTCCGGGATCCTGCGTCTCGGCGTCGTGCGCGGCCCCGGCTTCGTGCGGATCGCTCGGGTGCAGGAGCTACCTCCCCTCTCCAGGATCGGCGAAGTCGTCCGTCGCGCGTCGGCGAGGTCGCGACGGGCGCCCGCTCCCATCCGCTCCGAAGCCGCGCGGCGCCACGACCGCCGTTCGGATCGAGCGAGCCACCGCGAGAGCCATCGACACGGTGGAGGATACGGGATCGGCGGCGGCGAGAGGAGTCATCCCGGAGAGTCCCCCTGGAACGGTTCGAACGACCGTCGAGTCGCTGCCCGCGGCCGAGAGGCGGACGACGCGGCGGGAAAATCCTCGTCACGGCGTCGGCGGTTCCGGCCGGTCCGCGGCGGACTCCGGCGGACGCCCGTCAGGGCGCGGACGTCGTCCGCGACGGGGCCTCCGGCCGCGGCAGCTCGGCGATCAGCCGGTCGTGGGCGCCGAGCAGCTCTTCGCCCATCGAGGCCCAGTCCGCGAAGACCATGCGCAGGTCGTCGAGACGGAGGTCAGCCGCGCGCTGGACGATGAAATCGGAGGTCTTGTCGACGCCCGCGAGCATCCACTCCTGCTGCGCGTAGGTCCCGGCGATCCGCTCCGCCAGCGCGAACTCGAAGCGCCCGAAGGCCCCCGAGTGGAAGCTCACTTCGTAGGCCGCGCGTCGGAAGAAGGGCGGATTCATCCCGCGCATCGCCGTGACGTCGTCGAGGCCGGCGGCCTCGCCCTCGGCGCGCCGCGCCGCGTCGATGCTGTCGACGACACTGCGGTAGTAGGAGACCCGTTCGGCGAGCCCGCTGCGGTTGTGGGCGACCTCGTTGGCGAGCCCGCGCAGCGCCCGCGCGCACGTCGTCGCCGCGGCGCGCTCCTCGCGCCAGGAGGCGACGGCGGTCGCGAGCGACACGCCGAGCAGAACGGCGAAGAACTGCAGGAAGAGCTCCCAGCCGGGTCGCCGGCGCAGCCAACCGCGCGCTCTGCGCTCGGCTCCGGCCGCGGCCTGGCCGACCGCCGGTTCGTCGCGCACGGGAGCGGTCATCGCGCCGGGGATTAGATGGCGCAGGCGCGAGGAACGCAAGGGCTGCCAACCGCCGCTCGTGGATCGCCCGTGAGAAGGCGATGGTGCCCGCCAAGGCATCGGACGGTGCCGCCGACACGCCATCCGGCGAAGGTCTGCCCGCGCCGTCAGAGCCAGCCGCGCTCGCGGGCGATCCGTGCCGCCTCGACCCGGTTGGCGGCGCCGAGCTTGCCGATCGCCTCCGACAGGTAGTTGCGCACCGTGCCCTCGGCGAGATGGAGCGCCGCGGCGATCTCCGGCCCGCTGTTGCCGGTGGCGGCCAGCCGCAACACCTGGCGCTCCCGGTCGCTGAGCGGGTCGGCGGCATCCCAGGCGGTCACCGCCAGCTCGGGGTCGATCGCCCGCAGTCCTGCCGCCACCCGCCGCACGGCGGCGCCCAGCTGGTCCGACGGCGCAGCCTTGAGCAGGTAACCGCCGACGCCGGCGTCGAGCGCCCGCCGCAGGTAGCCGGGACGGGCGAAGGTGGTGAGGATCAACACCCGCCCCCGCGCTCCGCGGCGGCCCAGCTCGGCGGCGAGCTCGAGCCCGCCCAGGTTGGGCATCTCGATGTCGGTCAGCACGACGTCGGGACACAGCCGGTCGACCGCCGCCAGCGCCTCGACGCCGTCCGCCGCCTTCCCGACCACCTCGATGTCGGGCTCGAGCTCGAGCAGGGCAGCCAGTGCCCCCAGCACCATCCCCTGGTCCTCGACCAGCAGCACGCGGATCATGCCGCCCGCCTCACGCTGGGCTCGCCGGTAGCGGCAGGCGGACAGCCAGCCGGGTACCGCTGCCAGCCAGCCGCTCGACGGCGCCCCCGAGGCTCGCCACCCGCTCGCGCATGCCGGTGAGACCGGCGCCTTCGGGTCCGCGGACACCGCGGCCGTCGTCCTCGACCACCAGGCGCACCGTGCCACCGTCGGCAAGCAGGCTGACTCGGCAGCGCGAGGCGCCCGCGTGCCGCACTACGTTGGTTACCGCCTCGCGCAAGGCGAGCGCCAGCACCCCCTCCTGGAGCGGCGGCAGCGACACCGCGTCGAGCGCGGCGTCCAGGGCGACGCCGGCGGCGTCGAGGGCTCGCCGGGCGTTGTCGAGCTCGCCCTGTAGCGTCTCGGCGCGGTACGCGGTGACCGCGGCACGGACCTCGGCCAGTGCTTTGCGGGCCACGGCCTCGACCTCGCGGATCTCGGCCGCCGCCCGCTGCGGGTCGCGCTCGGCGAGGCGGGCGGCGAGCTCGGACTTGAGCACGACCACCGACAGGGTGTGTCCCAGCAGATCGTGCAGATCGCGGGCGATCCGTTCGCGCTCGGCGATCCGCGCCAGGCGCTCGACCTCGTCGCGGCTGCGACGGATCTCGCGGTGAGCGCGATCGAGCCGGTGCTGGTGGAGGTTCGAGGTGCCGACGACGAACACCAGGGCGAGCGCCGGCAACCAGAAGAACGGCTGTTGCTGGATGGCCACACCGAGCGCCGCGACGATCAGCAGCAGTGCCCCCAGCGCGCCGAAGGTGCGGCGCGGCGTGCCGAGGTGCGCCGCCTCGGCCGCGGCGTAGACGAAGAACACGCTGGCGCCTGGGTTCTGGGCTGCGTAGGCGATGCCCAGCAGCACCATGCCGGCCATCGGTGCGAGCGCTCGCCAGCCCTCGACTCGCGTCGCCCAGACGTAGAGGACGAGGAACACCACGACGCCGACCACCGTCCAGGCGATCGCCTCGGCGTCGGCGTAGAGAATCGGCCCCGTCACGAAGAACACCAGATAGATCAACCAGAGGTAGCGCAAACGCCCCTCGCGGGCGCTGGCGCGCTCGACCTCGGCCACCAGCTCCGGGCGCACCGGCGCAGAGCGCAGCACGCCGGCGGTGTCCGCGGGGACCGTGGAGTCGGCCGGAACGGGGTGCGCGTCGGGTTTCGTCGACATCAGGGCTTCACTTGGAGCGGCACCGGAATCATACGGCTGCTATCACTCCGACTCGGCCGCCCCCACCGCGGCGGGGGCCTCCAAGTGGACGTCGTCGAGCTCGAACGCGAAGCTGCCGGGGGACGGTCCGCCACAGAAGAGGAGTGCCGTGACCCCGCGCTCCGGCACCCCGATGGTGGTCAGGTCGACCCTTCGCTCGGACCACGCCGGGCTGCCCGGGAGCTCGGTTGCGATCGGCTGGCTCAGGCCGTCTGCCAGCACCATCACCCGCAGCGCGTCGCCCCGGGCGCGGAAGCGCAGGACGGTGCGGCCGGCGAGGTCGATCGGGGCCATCGGCTGCGTGCCCAGCCAGAGCGTGGCGCCGGCCCAGGGGAACGGAAACCCCGGCCGAATCTGGCCGCGCACGGCAAGGACCTGGCCACTCGACGCAGCGGCCGGCCGCACCCCAAGCTCGACGGTGGACTCGCCGCCCATCACCGCGTCGGTGGTGGTTGCCCAGCCGACCGGCGTCGCTCCGTCGGGCTCGCTGTCGAAGTCGGCGAGCAGCGAGGCGGTCGCTTCGAGCCGCGGCAGGCGCGGCGCTGCCGCCGGCCGGCGCGCCAGCGGCTGGCCGCCCTTCCACACCCCGATGATCGCGCGGGTGGCGCGGATATCGGCCGTCGGATCGCCCTCGATCAGCACCAGGTCGGCGCGCCGCCCGGGCTCGATCCGCCCGCGATCGCCGAGGCCGTAGGCGGTGGCGACCCGGCCCGTCGCCGCGGCCAGCGCCTCGACCGGCGACAGCCCGGCGTCGACCAGCAGCTCGAGCTCGCCGTGCAGGCTGGCGCCCCAGGTGGTGCCGGGATTGGCGGCGTCGGTACCGGCGAGGATCGGGACTCCCGCCGCGCGCAGCCGGGCGACCGAGGCCCGGGCCCGCGAGACGACCTTCGGTGTGCCGCTCGCCGCCGTGCGCACGATACCGGCGCGGCCGAGCTGGGTCACCTCGCCAGAGCGCAGATAGGGCAGCAGGCGTGGGTCGGAGGCCAGGGTCACGCCGCTCCCTGGCGCCGGCTCGCCGTTCGCAGCCGGGCTGCCGAGAACCGACAGCGTCGGCACCACGAAGACGCCCCGCGCCGCCATCTCGGCGACCAACGCCTCGCCGGGCAGCTCGTCGACGACGGTGTGCACCAGCCCATCGACTCCTGCCGCAACCGCCATTCGGGCGGCGTCGAGGGCGTGCACGTGGGCCACCGCCAGCACGCCGCGCCGATGTGCCGCCGCGACCACCGCCGCGATCTGCGCGGCGTCGAGGGTGGGCAGCTGCGGCTCGAGTCCCAGCTCGTGACCGTCCTCGATGACGATCTTGATCCACGCCGAGCCCTCCGCCAGCCGGGCGGCGACGAAGGCGTCGGCGTCCGCCCCCGGCTCGAGCGTCGGGATGGCGATCCCGAACTGGGTGCCGTGCCCGCCGGCCCGGGTCACCAGCGTGCCGGCCGACAGCAGATCGGCCCGCCCGGCGGCCCCGCCGTCGCGCTGCTCGGCGGCCAGCCGTGCCGACGTGCCGGCGTCGCCGAACTGGTCGAGCTGGGTGGTGACGCCGAACCGCAGGGCACGCTCGAGGGCGTCGCCCCAGCTGTGGGTGTGGGCGTCGATGAGCCCGGGTAGAAGGGTGCGACCGCGACCGTCGACCACGGGCAGAGCGGCGAAGCCCCCGGTAGCCGCATCGGTGTGCCACGGCTCACCCGCCGCCGGGTCGACGGCGGAGATCCGCCCGTCCACGACGCTCACGCTCGCCCGCTCGAGCATCCGCTCGCCGTCGAACAGACGGACGTTGCGGACGAGGAAGCTCCCCGCAGGGAGGTCGAGCAGCTCGGCCGCCGCGTCCGACCGCACCGCGGGTGTCCCCGTCGCCCCGGCGCGCGGATCCGGCGTCGGCAGCAGCCGCACCAGCCCGGCCAGGCCGACCGCCACGCTGCCGGCCGCGAGCAGCATCTTCCGGAGCAACGGGTCCATGGCGTCAGCCCCAGGTCTGCGCCGCCACCCGGCGGGCGGCGACGTTGGCCAGCGCGAAGGCGACCACGGTGATCGCGGCGAGGGCGAGGATCGAGGTCATTGCGTCGCTCTGCACCGGCGCGCCGGCGGCCCGCAGGGCGAGCTGGGCCGCGTGGTAAGACGGCCACACCGGGGCGATCGCCTGCAGAAACTCGGGCAGGATCACGATCGGAATCCACAGCCCGGAGAGAAACGACATCGGCAGGTAGATGGCGTTGATCACCCCCGGCGCCGAGTTGGGGCCGAGCACCTGGCCGAGCAGCAGGCCGATGGCACCGAACGGCAGGGTGCTGGTCGCCACCACCAGCAACACGAGCGCCCAGGACGCGGTCGGCATCCGCACGCCGCCGAACGTCGCGGCGAGGATCGCCAGCCCGACGGCGACGATCAACCCGAGCAGCGCAGCGACCACCAGGCGGGCGGCGAGGTGGAGCCCGTGAGAGGACGGCAGCGCCCGCCGCGCCGTGGTCCACCCCTGGCCGCGCTCGGTGGCGTAGCCGGCACCGAGGGTGAAGAGCGCGATGCCGAGCATGCCGAAGACACCGTAGGTGGCGACCAGATAGCCGGCCATCCCGTTGCTCCCCACCCGCGGCGTCGGCAGCAGCAGCCCGAACAGCACGAAGAACATCCACGGGAAGCCGATCGCCGGCAGCGCGAAGGCCGGCATGCGGGCGAGCTTGAGCAGCTCGTTGCGGACCTCGAGGAGGAAGATCCGCAGCGACCGGCGGCTGGCGCGGGCCAGCGTCGTCGGGGTCGAGACGTTGGTGGCAGGTCGTTCAGCGGTCGCGTTCACGCGGCACCCTCCTTGGCGTTGGGGGTAAAGGACGACGACGCTGCACCCGATTCGGTGAGGGCGACCAGAGCGTCCTCGAGGCTGGCACCGGAGACCTCGAGCTCGCCGAGAGCCGGGTCGGCGGCGAGCAGACGGCTGACGACGGCTTCCGGAGCGGCGGTGGCGATCCGCAGCCGACCCGCCAGGCGCTCGGCATGGGCGACCTCGGGCCACGCCGCGACGGCCGCCGGCTCGAGCGCGCTCTTGCACACCACCCGCCGCTGGCCGACCAGCCCGGCGACCTCGGCCGGTGATCCGCTCGCGACCACCCGCCCCTGGTGGATCATCACCACCCGAGTGGCGAGTGCCGCCGCCTCGTTCAAGTCGTGGGTGGTGAGCAGCACCGCGGCGCCGCCGGCGGCGAGCTCGCGCACCCGCGACCACAGGGCGCGCCGCGCCTCGACGTCGAGCGCCACCGTCGGCTCGTCGAGCACCAGCAGCTCCGGCTGGCCGCAGACCGCGAGGGCGAACAGAACCCGCCGCTGCTGGCCGCCCGAGAGCTTGCCGAACAGCCGGTCCTCGAGGCCCTCGAGGCCGGCCAGCCGCGCCACCTCGGCGACCGGCAACGGATCACCGTACCAGGCGCAGGCGAGCTCCAGGTGCTCGCGGACGGAGAGCGTCTGCGGCAGCGCACCGGCCTGGAGCATGGCGCCGACGCGCAGGCGCGCGGCGTCGCGTCCGGCCGCCCCGCCGAGCACCTCGACCGTGCCGCCGTCCGGGCGGGCGAGCCCGAGGATCAGGCCGACGGCGGTGGTCTTGCCGGCACCGTTGGGGCCGAGAAGGGCGACGATTTCGCCGGGCGCGACGATGAGGGCGAAGCCGTCGAGGGCGGTGACCCTGCCGTAGCGGCGGACGACGCGGTCGAGCCGCACCGCGGCGCGCGCAGCCGTCGATGGCGACGAAGACGATGGCTGCTGCCCCGCCACGACGCCGCGCGGGAGCGACGACGACGGGCCGATACGAGAGTTGGCCTGTGGTTGGCTGTCCATGGCGCGACGATGGCGCGCCGTGGCGAGGTCCCGGCAGTGCCGGCCGTCAGCAGTTGCGGGTGACGACTGTCACTCCTGCCTGGCCTCGGAGCCAGCACGGTCCTCCGTCGCGCGGGCGCGAAGCTGCTGAAAGAGCACCTAGGCCGCGGCGGTCAGGAGCACGCGAAGCTGATTGGCCAGGAAGCGAGTGCAGCTCGTGCGATCCATCTCGAGATCGTTCTTGAGCTCCTTGATCCGGTTCTCGGAGTCGCCACGCTCGCGGTAGATCTGGTAGACGTTGCACGGCGAGTGCCGGAGGTTGGTGACGACGAAGCGCGGATTGTCGCGCGGCGAGCGATCCCCGAGCCGCGTCACCTCTGCCTTCATGATGACGCGGCGCTCCACTCGGCGCCACGAACCGGCCGCGTAGCGCGTCTCGCCGTATGCCGTTTCGGTCTCGCCACTGCGTTTCGTCGCCCGGCGCACACGCTTCATCAGCGGCTCGATCCGGCGCTTCAACACGGAGTTTCCGCCGATCGCGACGACGTACTCGAGTCGTTCCTCGTCGAGGAACTCGAGCATCTCGGGACCCGCGAAGCCACTGTCGAGACGAAGGCGCAACCGAGCGCACGAAGACGCACCCGCAGCCGGGGCAGCAGACGCCGCAGCAGCGGCAAGGCGCCCGCGCTCGCCGCCGCTCGCCCGCCTCGCAAGATCGCCGCCACGAGATGCTGCTCGGGCTCGTCGTCGAAGGTGACGAAGGCCAACAGCGGCAGGTAGCACCACGTGTCGTAGTGGCCATTGAACAGCGCGAGTTGCTGCTGGCCATGAGTCGCGTCCTCGGTCGGGTCGAGATCGATCGTGATCCACTTCACCCGCCGCGAGCCGAGACGCCCGCGGTTTCCCTCGATCACCACGTCCATCAGTTCGGAACCCATGCGATAGAGATCGCCACGGCCCACCGAATTCTCGAACCGGCTCAACGTCGACTGGTCCGCGAGGCCCAGGGCCGCGACCGGATCGCGCCCCAGGAGAAGCTTCTGGATCGGGTCCTCGCGCAACCTGCGTGCGTCATTCGTGTCCGCGTAGCCGCAAGCCAGTCCGAACACCCGCTACCGAAGCAGATCGAAAAGACCGTGAACGATCTTTCCCGCCTGGCGGCCGTCGCGCACCACGCCCGCCAATCGCTCGCTCAACCCGAGCTGCCGATCCAGCCCCGCCAGCAACAGAGCGCCACCGTCCACGCTCGTTGCCGCCTCGTCGAAACGCGCCACGACTGGCCGGCCCATCAACTCCGGAAATACGACGCACTGTGTGCGACAATCGCTCATCGGCAAGGCTCCGTTGGAATCGCCAGTTCCCCTTCTCTCAAAGCGGATCTTGCGTTCCCGGAGCCTTCCGTGTCTAGAAAATCGGCAAACTTCGTGCATAGTCCGGGCGAGCCGTTACTCTCCGGTCTCTCCCGATGCGCCTCCTGGCGCTCTGCGAGCCACGGTCGAGCCGGGCTCGAAGCCGGAGAAGCCTCTGGTGAAGGGGGTGGCCGGGTCACCGCTCTGGAGCGGCCGCTCGGGGCTCGTGGACGCGTCCACCTACCTGCTTACGCCGGAGGGGTCGAGACGCCGGGACCGTGCGGCGCCTGCGGCTGCGCGACGACGTACTGGAAGGTGTTGACGAACACCAGGCTGCCGTCGGGCCCGTGAAGCGCTGCGAGGGCGTTGCGGACCCGTTCCCGGAGCTCCTCCTCGGCGACCTGCCGCAAGGCCGCCTGGAGCGGGCCCGCCGCGACGTTGGCCCGCCAGAAGAGCTCGAAGGTCGGGTAGTGGAACGGGCAGGCGGCCTCACCCCGGGCGAGGACCGCGAGACCCGCCTCGGCGATCAGCCCGGGCAGCACGCCCTCCACGGAGAGCTCGAACGGCCCCTTGCCGGGCGGCGGTTCGGGCAGGGCGTCGCGCACCGCCGCGAAGACGGTGCGGTACTCGACCTTCTCCGGCACCCCCCACAACCCGACGACCACCCTGCCGCCTTGGGCGCAGACCCTGCGCAGCTCGCGCAGCGCCGCGATCCGGTCGGCGCAGTACTGCACCGAGCACGCCGCGATCACCGCGTCGAAAGCCCCGTCGGCGAACGGCAGGCTCTCGATGTCGCCGATCCGGAAGTCGGCATTGGGGAGGCGCTCCCGCGCGATCTCGAGCAGCGGCGCCGAGGCGTCCAGGCCGCTCACCGTCGCGCCGCGCTCGGCGGCGAGGACCGCCGCCCCGCCGCCTCCGCATCCGGCGTCGAAGACGCGGGAGCCCTCCCGCACCCCGGCCGCCTCGAGCATCGCGTGCCAGAGCGGCGCGTGCTTCGGCTCCTGGAGCTCCGCCCAGTCGCGCGGAGCGCGTCCCCACAGCTCACCCTGCACCGCTGCGCTGCCCATCGTGTCCCCCTCTTCTCGCGGCCGTGTCCTCTCCGCATCCCTCGAACCTTCAAGCGGCCGGCCGCGCGGCCGCCACGAGGATCGCCGGGTTGGGCATCGAGTACCCATCGCCGCACCGGTAGGCCTCGGCCCGCTCGCGCACCGTGCTCTCGATCGCCTCGCGCACGGCCGGAGGAAACGCGCCGAGATCGGCCCAGTCGCGAAAAGCGTCCAGGAACGAGTCGATGGTCGGCGTCAGCCAGGCGATCTCGAGCTCGCGCACCTGGGAGTCGCCAAAGCCGGCCCTCCGGGCCATCGAGTGGTACGTATCGAAGTCGCTGACTCCGAACAGGGGTCCGTGCGGGAGCTCGGCCGCACCCGCGTGCTCCTGGACCGCCGAGAAGAACAGGCCGAAGGCCTCGAGCTTCCTCGGATCCGCCCAGACCGTGAACGCCATCCGCCCGCCCGGGCGCACGACGCGAAACGCCTCCCCGAGCACGCGGTCGGGTTCGCCCGAATGGTGGAGCACGAAATTGCCGACCACCGCGTCGAACGCCCCGTCGTCGAACGGCAGCGCCTCCGCGGCTCCGTGGCGGAACTCGAGGCCGGGATGGAGCCGCCGCGCCTGGCTCAGCATCGGTTCGGAGAAGTCGAGCCCGACGGGCTCCGCGCCCCTCGCCGCCGCCTCGCGCGCGACCACGCCCGGACCGGTCCCGATATCGAGCACGCGGTGCCCCGCGCCGACGCAGGCTGCCTCCAGCAGAGGCCCGACCCCCTGCCCGAGCAACCGGCAGAACCCATCCATGTAGCCCTCGGCGCACCGGGACCAGGTCTCGTTCTCGAACCGCGCCACCTCTTCCGGATCGAACGACTCGGCCATCTCTTCCTCCCTGTCGTTCAAAACGCGTCAGCGCGACGTGAAGCGACGGCGCTCCGCCCGCGTGGCGGGCTCCGCGTCAGGTTGCATCGGACGGCGCCCAGCCGGCGATCGAGCGCTCGAGGGAGCCTTCGGGCGGGCGTGGGCGGGCGACGACGACGAGCGTGCCGGCGTAGAGCGCGAGCAGACCCACGACGCCGATGCCGGAGAGCAGGTAGCCCCAGACCGACGGCGTCCAGGGGAAGGTCCCGAGCAGCACGTACTGGAACAGGCCGGCGACGCCGAGAGCCGCGGCGAGACGCGCGCTCGCCGCGCCCCGCGCGGCGACGAAGGCGAGCAGCCAGATGGCGACGCTCGGCACGTAGTCGCCCCAGGCTCCCGGGCTCGCCATCGAACCGAGGCCGAGCAGCGCCAGCCAGAGCCAGGCGAGCTCGAGCTCGTTGCGCTGCCGGCGCTGTGCGCCGAGGCCGACCGCCACGAGCCCGAGCAGCAGGGCGAAGATCCGGCCTGCCGTCGCGGCGGCCGGCTTCGAGGCGCCGAGCTTGCGGGCGAGACCGAAGATCCCCTGGTTGTCCGCGATCACCATCTCCGCCACTTCCGGCCAGGCCTCGTCGAAGGCGAAAGCGGTGCCGTCGGCGAGCCGCGGCAGCTGGTAGTCGACGAACGCGACGAACGGCGCCGGCCCGAAGACGACGAGCGCCGCGGCGGTCAGCGCCGCAACGGCGAGAATCACCGCGCCGGCGTCGCGCAAGCGCCGCCGACCGATCAGCCAGGCGACGAGCAGCGCCGGAAAGACCTTGGCGACGATCGCGACGGCGACCAGGAACCCTCCGGCGAGTCGGCGTTTCCGATCGAGCGCCATCATGCCGAGCAGAGCGAGCGAGATCGCCGCCAGGTGGAACTGCCCGAACTGGAAGTTGTAGACCACCGGGAAGGCCATCGCGACGAGCGGCAGCAGCCAGAGGGCGGTGGCGCCCGAACGCCCGCCGGTCCAGCGCGCGAGCCCGGCGTAGGCGGCCACGAACAGTCCGGCGCTGAGCGTGAACCAGCCCGCCAGCAGGAGGTCCCAGCGCGCGGTCAGCGCACCTGCCAGCGCCGGCAGCAGCAGGAACGGCGGCGGGTACTGGTAGGGATCCTCGATCTTCATGCCCGCGAATCGACTCTCGGGCGCGGCCTGGGCGTCGAGGCCGGGCCAGTGCGACGCCGCGTAGAGGTTCTCCTCGCCGGCGAGCGCCAGCTCGGCGCCGTGCAGGTAGGCGGGCAGACAGAGATGCCCGAACCAGAACGGGTTGTCGGTGCCGACCACGAAGCCGCGGCTCGAGTCTCCGGCGAAGGCCGCGAGGCGCGCCGTCGAAACGAGCGAGGCGAGCGCGACGAGCGCCGAGGCGCCGGCGCCGACGAGAGCGGCGGCGATGGTCCACGCCAGGGCGGGGCGGGCCGCGCCCTCCGGCAGCCACCGCAGGGCGAAGACCGCCAGCGGCTGGATCGTCGTCATGCCGGCAAACGCCATCGCGACCGCCGCGACGAAGCGCCCTGCGAACGTACGGGATCGGATCTGCACGGTCGAGCCCTCCGGACTCCCCGCAGCCGGGAAAGGCCCGGCGCCTTCGCCGAACGACCCCACCGCCGCGGGCCCGACCTGCGGCCTGGTGCGGAATCGCTCGCCGAGTTCCTCCCGATCTGGCTTGACTCCCGGCATGATAGCAGGGGCCCTTCGTCGTTCCGGCGGGCACCCGGCGGAGCCGGATCGACCGTCCACACCTGCACGGAAACCGGGCACCGCCCGGACCATTCCGAAGCGACCCGGAGGGGCGACGCGGCGGAGGATCGAGGTTTCCGGGGCGGTCGTCGCCGACCTCTGCGGAGAGTCCGCGTCGTGCCTCGGGCAGACGGATCAGCTCACCCGCATCGACTGGAGGCACCGCGGAAAGAAGGCGCGTCTCGACCTGCGAGCCGGCCGTGTTCGCCGACTCGGCACACGGCGTCGGGGCGTCGAAGGCGGCGCGCGGGGGATGCGCGGTTAACGTTCCGGCAGCGGTATCCGTCCTCGGTTCAGAACCCGGAAACCGGCGCACTCGCCGACAGGAGGACTTTCCGCCATGAGCCAGGCTCCCGCACGACACGTCCCGACCCTGCTATCGGTGCTCGCGCTCGCCGGTTGCCTCACGAGCGCGGCGCAGGCCAGCCCGAATCCCGTCGTCTATCGCGTCAACCCCACGCTCAGCACGGTCGAGTTCTCGCTCAGCAAGTGGACGGTGACGCGTCAGGTGAGCCTCTTCCGCGCGCTCGAGGGCACCATCGCCCTGTCCCCGGACCGGCCCGAGGGCGCGGCCGTCGACATCCGGGTCGACGCGGCGAGCCTGGACACCCGCAACGAGACGCGGGACGACGTGGTGCGCTCGGAGGACTTCCTCCACGTCTCCGCTCATCGCTTCATCCGTTTCCGCAGCACCTCCGTGCGCCGCAACGGCTCGGGCTCCTTCGACGTGACGGGGGATCTGACCCTGCGGGGCGTGACCCGGCGGATCGTCGCGCCGGTCCGCTTCCTCGGCATCACGCGCGCCGAGGGTCTCGGCGAGCTCGCCGCGTTCGAGACCTCGTTCGTCATCGATCGGCGCGACTTCGGCGTGCTCGGCTCCAGGTGGAGCGGCGGGCGGGCGATCCTCGGCGACGAGGTCACGGTCCACCTGGCGATCACCGCGCTGAGGGCCGACTGAGGGCCCGGATCCGACCTTCCCACGGCTCCGCTCCGGCGAACGGACTCGTGATCGAATCGGCGGCAGCGGTGGTCTCGCGCGCGCCGGGATCGGCGCGGGAGCGCAGCGCCTCCGAGGAGGGCCGTGCGCTGGAACCGACGAGGCGCGACAGTCCGGGTGCGTGGGTCGCCGCCTCGCTCGCGGGAAGCGAGGCGGCGTTCGAGGAGCTCTATCGCCGTTTCGCTCCGGCCGTTCACGGGATCCTGCTGGCGCGCCTGCGGCCCGCGGAGGCCGAGGATCTCGTGCAGGAGGTCTTTCTCGAGGCCTGGCGCCGCCTCGCGCAGCTGCGTGAGGCGGAGGCGTTCGGCGGCTGGATCTGCACCATCGCGCGGCGCAAGGCGATCGATTGGCGGCGCGCCGAGCGGGCGACCGAGCCGCTTCCGGCGGAGCTCCCGAGCGCCGCGACCGCCGGCGTGACCCTCGAGGCGCAGCGCGCGCTCGAGGCGATCCGGAGCCTGCCCGAAGCCTACCGCGAGCCGCTCGTGCTGCGCCTCGTCGGCGGGCTGTCGAGCCGCGAGATCGCCGGCGTCACCGGCCTGACGGAGGGGTCCGTGCGGGTCAACCTGCACCGCGGCCTGCGCCAGCTGCGGGAACGAATGGGAGTCGGACATGCGAAGCGATGACGAACGGGAGCGGTGGACCGACGAGTACCTCTGCGATCCCGGGGCGCCGCCGCAGGACGAGGTCGCCGATCTGGAGCGCTCGCTCGCGCCGCTTCGTTTCCCGGTCGAGACTCGCCGCCTCCATCTTCCTCCACGTGTCGCGCCGCGACGCTGGCTGCGGCTGCTCGGCGCGACGAGCGCCCTGGCGGCGACGGTGGTCCTGCTGGCGATCGGTCTGCGCGCCTGGTTCTGGAGCTGGCCCGACGAGCGCGCCTGGAAGATCGTCGGCGCGGCCGCCGGCCAGCCCCGATCGCTGGGCGAGGGCGAGCGGCTCGACAGCGCTCCCGGCGAGCGCGTCACCGTGCGCGTCGCGCGCATCGGCCACCTGTACCTGGCGCCCGATTCCGCCGTCCGTCTCCTCGACACCGGAGGAGTCCGCCATCGGTTGGCGGTCGAGCGCGGCAGCCTCTCGATCGCGATCTGGGCGCCGCCGTTCAGCGTCTCGCTCGAGACATCGGCCGGAACCGTCGCCGACCTGGGGTGCGCGTTCGAGCTGTCGGTCGAAGGGGACGTCACCGCGGTCCGGGTCGCGAGCGGATGGGTCCATCTCGAAAACGCCGCAGGCGAGGTGCTCGTGCCGCAGGGCGCCGAGAGCCGCATGTCACGGGGTCGCCGGGCGGCCGTGCCGGTTTTCACCGACGCGGCGGAGGCGTTCGCTCGCGCGGTCCGCCGGATCGAGAACGGCGAGGCCGACGCCGCCGACCTCGACTCGATCGGTGCGACGGCGCGGCGGCGCGACGTCTACACCCTCCTCCTGCTCGCCGAACGAACCCCGTTCGGCCGCCAACAGCTCCTCGACCGCGCGGCCGAGCTGGCGCCGCCGCCCTCTGCCGCGGTGCGGCAGCGAGCGGGCCGCGGCGATGTGCAGGGGATCTGGCTCTGGATCCGAACGCTGCCGCTGCCGCCGCCCAAGAGCTGGCTGCGCAACTGGCGCGACGCCCTGTCGTGGGGCGCGTGACCCGGCATGCGCGGGTCGCGACCGGCGGGATCGTCACGGCATCGCCGCCGTCCGCGCGGCGAGCCGTTGCCGTCCGCGACGTTCGAAACCGGCAGGCCGTCCATTTCGTATCCGGGTACGACCACCCGCGGGAGGTGATCGTGGTTTCTCGCCGACGCTGCAGAAGTCGCGCCGGACGCCTCGCCCGCCTGACGCTCGCGCTCGTCGCCTGCGCCGCGCCGGTGGTGGCCGCGCAGAAGCCCGAAGGCTCGACCCCGGTGCGCGTCGGCCGCGCCCGCTACCAGGCGCACCGGGCGACGGCGGCGATCGTCGTCGACGGTGACCTCGACGAGCCGGCCTGGTCCGGGCCGCCGACCTTCGAGCTCGCCTACGAGGTCCGGCCCGGCGACAACACGCCGGCGCGTGTGCGCACCGAAGGGTGGATCGCCTTCGACGACCGCCACGTCGTGGCTGTACCTCAACCTCGAGACCAAGGCCGGCCGGGCGATCGACTACGCCAACGTCGAGCCGGGCGACGAGCTCTTCGTCTCGACCCTGGCGCGCTTCCGCCCCGGACGGCACCTCGAGCTCCAGCTCCAGCAGACCCGCCACGTGCTCGACCGCGAGTCGGGGCGGCTCTTCCGCGCCGACCTGACCGAGATCCGCGCCACCTGGCAGTTCGATCTGCGCACGTTCGTGCGCTGGATCGGCCAGCGCATCGCCGTCGACCGCAATCCGGCGCTCTACGTCGACGAGGTCGAAGCCGCGAGCCGCGAGCTCGCCAATCAGCTGCTCTTCGCCTACAAGATCAACCCCCAGACCGTGATTTTCGCCGGCTACTCCGACTCCCTGCGCGACGACCCCGCGGGCGACCTCGTCCGCGCCGCCCGTACCCTCTTCCTCAAGCTCGGCTACGCATGGCGCGGCTGACCGAGCGCGGCATGCGAACCGCCCGAGCCGGCGGCGGCTGCCCTTTTCGTCCTCGAGCCGGGCCTACGCACAGCGCCAGCCTCGGTCCGCGCTTCGCGGATCAGGTGGCGCGGCCGAGGAGCTGCCGTGGATGAGGAGTCGACTCCGAACGGTGCCGGCGCGCGCCCGTCCCGCACTCGGGACCGGTTCCGCGGGCTGGCGATCGCCTTCGGTCTCGTGGGCCTGCTCTGTTCGTGGTGGTCCGCCGCGGTCCTGATGCTCCTGGCGAGCAAGGTCCTGGTGGTCACGTCCCACCTCGACGGCTATCGCCCGGCCACCTTCACTGTCGTGCGGCCGGTCCACCGGAAGGAACAGATGCGCCGCGCCGGCCAGGCGAGTGTCGGTCGCCGGATCTACGCCGAGGGGACCATCGAAGGGCGGGACGAGGAGCTGGACCTGGAGGCCTACCTCGAGACCCGGCCGGGATTGCAGGAGGAGTTGGAGCGGGAGGTGAGGCCGGGACAGGAGCTGCCCGCTCTCTACAATCCGGACGTTCCGAACACCGTGGTCGCCCGGGCTCTGTACCCTCGCCGGGACTTCGAGGTCTTCTGGATGAGCCGACGCCGTGCCATGTGGCGGGTGGCCTACCTGCCGTGGGCAGTCGCGCTGAGTCTCGGCCTCCTCGCCACGGCTGTGGCTCGCAGCGGGGCGGGCGTCAAGCTCGGGATCGCCTCGATGGTCTTCGTCCTCGCGGGCTGGCTCCTGGTTGGCCAGGACGTGTTCACGCGCTGACGCGTCGATTCCCCGCGGCTCGAAGACGGCTGCCTGTCGGACCGGCTCGGCTCTGCGGTCGCGCTCTCCGGGGACCGGGCGCAGGTCGGCGCGAGACTCGGGGTGGCGCCCGGTCGCCGCGGTCAGTGCGGGGGGGAAGCGGCCGCTGCCGGCGGCTGCGCGTCCAGTCGCGCGAGCGCGTCCGCGACCCGCACGCGGTAGGAATGCCCATCGGGATAGGCCGCGCGGAAGATCGCCTCGGCCTCGATGTAGAGGTCGCGCGCATCGCCGGAGCCCCCGCGCTGCTCGAGGCTGGCGGCGAGGTCGACGATCTGCTCGGCGAGGACCGTGGAGCCGGCCTCGGTAGTGCGGCGGAGCATGGCGAGCGCCGCGCGGTGCGACGCTTCGGCGTGCTCGTGCCGCCCGAGGGCGGACTCGGCGAGGCCGATCCGGCCGAGGCTCTGGGCGAGCTCGGGGTGATCGGGACCGAGGGCGGCCGCACGGATCGCCGCGGCGCGCTCGAACAGCGCGAGGGCGGCGCGCGGCTCGCCGAGCGCCAGCCGGCAGTCGCCGGCACCCGTCAGCGGCCAGGCGACCCAGCGGTGCTCGGGGCCGAGCGCCCGCGAGTAGACGGCGGCACCTCGCTCGAACAGCGGCAGGGCCTCCGGGAATCGTTCGAGACCGAGGTAGACCGCGCCGAGCGAGGTGAGAGCGGTGCCGAACTGCGCGTGGTCCTCGCCCCAGGTGCGCGCGACCAGATCGCGGGCGCGCTCGAGCAGCGGCAGCGCCTCGTCGAACCGCTCCTCGCCGCGCAGCAGCATGCCGAGGTTGTCGAGCGGCAGGGCGAGCAGCGGATTCTCCGCTCCGGCGCTCGCTTCCATCAGGGCCAGGCTCCGCCGGTAGGCACGCTCGGCGGCGACTCGCTCGCCGCGGTCGGCCTCGACCAGGCCGAGGTTGTTGAGCCAGCGCGCGGTCTCGTCGCCGCCGGCTCCGAGCCGGTCGGCGATGGCGAGCGCGGTCACGAAGTGCTCGCGGGCACCGTCGCCGTCGCCGGCGAAGCGATTCAGGATGCCGAGCTGCGCGTGGGTCCGGGCCACGTCGAGGTGCTCCCGCCCCAGGCGCGACTGGCGGATCGCGAGCGCGCGCTCGAGCCGCTGCGTGCCCACCGCGAGCCGGTCGAGGTAGCGGTCGAGGCCGCCGAGCTCGTGGAGCGCCTCGGCGGTCTCGAGCGCGTCGCCCCCGAACCGCCGCTCGCGCAGCTCGAGCGCGCGCTCGAGCAGCGGCCGCGCCTCCTCGTAACCGCCGAGGTCGCGCTCGACGCTGCCGATGGCGAGCAGCAGGGTCGCCTGGATCTCGGGCTGGTCGCCAAGCTCGGTGGCGATCGCGCGCGCGCCCGCCTCGAGCACCTCGCGCGCGGTGAGGCTCGCGCCGCGCGTGCGCGCCGGATCGGCCTGCTGAAACAGCCGGGTCATGAAGCCGGCCACCTGGCGGGCCTTCTCGGCTTCGGCGAGCGCGCGGTCCCGTTCGGCGTGGGCGATGCGCGCCTGGGCGAGCGTGCCGGCCAGACCCGCCACCAGCGCGACGACGACCGCCGCGGCGGCGGCCACCGCCAGGCGGTGGCGGACCACGAA
>JAIOJQ010000370.1 GCA_019911865.1 Thermoanaerobaculia bacterium | reverse complement strand
CCCGCCCCGCGGATGCGGCGCCGGCGGGCACCGCGCCAGTGCGGCTGCCGTCCCCGGTTCCCACCGCCGGGCGCGCTCCGGAGGCGGGAGAGCGGACGACCGCGGCGCTCCCGGCGGCCACGCCCGGGGCAGAGAACCGACCGGCGTCACCCCCGGCGGCCGCCTCGTCGATCTTTCCGGCACGGTTCGTCACCACGCCGCCGCAGCTGCTGCGCCACGACCGCCCGGTCTACCCCGCAATCGCGCTGCAGCGCCGGGTCGAGGGCGAGGTCGAGCTACGGGTGGCGGTGAGCGCCGAAGGCCGGGTGACGCGGGTCGAGCCGGCCGGGTCACCGGTCGGCTTCGGCTTCGACGACGCGGCGCTGCGCGCTGCCCGCTCCGCGGTCTATCGCCCGGCGCAGCGCAACGGCGAGGCGGTCCCTTCCGAGACGACGCTGCGCATCCGCTTCGTGCTCGATCGCGGCTGAGAGCCGCGGCGCCCGCTCAGAGCACCGCGCCGAGCTCCCCGGGCAGGGGGACGCGGCAGAGGGGGCAGACCATCAGGCGGCCACTGCGCGGCAGCGAGGACATGAAGTTCACCCGCGCCCGGTAGAGGCGGACGACGAACAGGCGATCGATCTCGCTGCGGCAGCCGGGGCAGACGATCGGGTGCTCGAGTCCGTAGACCGCCGCCGGCTCCCCCTTCCACCCCGGGGGCAACGGCAGCGGATCGCGGCGCGGGTCGGACATCGAAGGCCGATCCTAGCCCGGAACGCGGCGGTGAGCCGCGGTCAGCCTTCCCAGTCCCAGAACAGCTCGGCGTTGGACGGCGGCTCGTCGCCGGTGGGCTCTTCGGCGGCGGGCAGGGGGGAGAGGCCGCGCTCGACGCGGGCGACCACGGCGGCCTGCTCTTCGAGGTCGGCGGTCTCGCGCTCCCACCCCTCGTCGGAGCCGAAGTGCGGCCAGGCGCGCGGGAAGATCGGGTCGTGCCAGCGGCGGGCGAGCCAGGCGGCGTAGTGGATCAGGCGCAGGCCGCGCAGCGGCTCGATCAGGCGCAGCTCGGCGCGCTCGAAGGGGCGAAACGTCTCGTAGCCCTCGAGGAAGACCTCGCGCAGCGCGTCCGTTTCGCGGTCGCGGCCGGGCAGGGCGAGCCAGAGATCCTGCACCGCCGGGCCGATCATCGCGTCGTCGAAGTCGAGCAGGCGCAGCTGGCCATCGCGCTCGAGGACGTTGCCGAGGTGGAGATCGCCATGGATGCGCAGCGTCGCGACGCCGGCGGCGAGGCGGTCGTAGGCGTCGGCGATCGCCCGTCCGGCGGCGAGGTAGCGCGGCGCCAGGCGGGTCGGCAGCGTCTTCTGACTGGCGAGCCAGGCGAGGTCGTCGCGCGCATAAGCGCGGCTGGTCAGCGGCAGCCGGTCGGCGCGCGGCCGCCGCGCACCGACCACGTGCAGGCGGCCGACCAGCTGGCCGAGGCGGCGGGCGGTCGCCGCCGTCAGTTCGTCCGGTGCGCGCCCCCCCTTGCGCTCGAAGATCGCGTAGTGAATGTCGTCGATCGTCGCCAGGGTCGAGCCGTCGGGGAAGGGGAGGGCGGCGCAGACGGGGATCTCCTCGGCCTCGGCCTCAGCGAGGAAGCGGTGCTCCTCGAGGATCTGCGCCGCGCTCCAGCGCCCCGGCCGATAGAACTTGGCGACCACCCGCGTGCGATCGGCCAGCTCGACTTCGTAGACCCGGTTCTCGAACGAGTTGAGCGGATAGCAGAGCGGCCGCACGGCGAGACCGCCGGCCTCGACCGCGTCGAGCACCCGCTCCGGGGTCAGGCCGAGAAACAGGTCGGTGGCGTTCACCGGGGCCATCGTTTCACGAAGCGCCGGTCGGAAGGAGGCGCGGCGCTCAGCCCTGACGCTGGAGGACCGGCGGCTTGCGCCGCGGCGTGCCGGGGATGTGCCACCCGGCGCGCGCCAGGTCGCGCAGGAAGTCGTACTCGTTGACCGGGTGGTCGTCGTCGAGCGCCGGGACGTCGGGAAAGTCCCGCGTGTGACTGCCCGGCGGGTGCTCGGCCGCGAAGACGGCGGCGAGCTGCGCGGCGGCCGTCGCGGCGGGCCCCCACTCGAGCAGGTCGCGCACCGCGGCGGCGGGCATGCGCGCTTCGATCTCGGCGGCGGAGGGGAGCCGGATGGGCCGGTCGCTGGCCAGCAGGTGATGCCCCCAGCCGGAGATCGAGCCGAAGTCCCGGACGTGCGGGAAGGAGGCCTCGAGCGCCTTGACGATGGCGGCGAGCGCCACCGGATCGGCGTGCGGCACCCACTGCTGGAGGATGCCGCCGGGGCGCAGGCGCCGGCGGATCAGCTCGTACATCTCCGTCGAGTAGAGCAGGCTCGAGCCGGCAGCGCTGATCGGCGGCGGCGGGTCGATCACCACGACGTCGAACGTCCGCTCGGTCAGCTCGAGGAACCGCCTCCCGTCGTCGACGACGATGCGGTTGCCGGGCGCGGCGAGCAGGTCGGGCGCGTCGGCATGGAAGTAGTCGAAGAGCCGCGCCACTCCGGGGACGAGCTCGACGGCGGTGGACTCGATGCCCCAGGAGGCGACCGAGCGGAAGGTGGTGCCCATGCCGAGGCAGATCACCAGCCCCGATCGCGGTGGCTCCTCGAGCGCGACGAGCGGCAGGTGGGCCATCAGCTTGGTCAGCGGGGTCAGGTAGGTCATCCCCCAGCCGTTGACCAGCAGCCGCTTCTTCATCCCCTCGCCGACCGCCAGGGTCGTCGCGGTGGCGTCGCGCTCGATGCGCGCCCCGGGGAAGCGATCCTCGATGCCGTGGCTGGTCGCCACCAGGACCGCCGAAACCGCGAGGGCGGCGAGCCAGGCCGCCAGCCGTTCGCGCACGGCCTCGAACGGCAAGGCGCGGCCTTCGACCTTGCGGCCGGTGCGCACGATGTGGAAGCCGAAGCGGGTTTCGACCAGTTCGCCGCCCAGGGTGTATTCCGGCAGGGCGAAGACCGCGCGCTCGAATTCCGGCACCATCTCGCCGCGCGTCAGTTCGCCCAGGGCGCCACCGCCCGCGCCGGAGGGGCAATTGGAATAGGTGCGGGCGAAGGCCGCGAACGAGCCCAGGCCCTCGCGGTGCAGCTCGGCCAGCACGCCGTTGGCCCGGGCGCGCAGTTTCTGCACGTCCAGCCCGGAGGTGGCCTGGGACAGGATGTGCCAGGCCTCGACCAGGTCGCCCTCGCGGAACTCGTCGGGATGCTGCTCGTAGTAGCGCCGGCAGCTGGCCTCGTCGGCCTCGGGCGTGCGCACGTCGTGCGCCAGCACGGATTCGAGCAGGGTCTCGTCGTCCTGGGCCGACAGGTCCAGTTCGGCGGCGCGCTGGCGGCACAGCGCGCGCAGCACCAGTTCCTGGCCGGCGGCCAGGCGGGGATTGGCTTCCCGCTGGTGGCGCGGGACCTCGGCCAGGATCTCGGCCTCGGTGATGAGCGTGTCGTTGACGGTGATCATGCCTCGTGTCCCGGACCGGTTCAGCGCGGCCGCACGAGCTGCCAGGCCCGCGCCAGATAGGCGACCGAGGCGAAGCCCGACCACACGTGCACCAGGCGGGTGAAGGGGAAGATCACGAACAGCGTCATGCCCAGCACCATGTGCAGGCGGTAGACGCCGGGCACGCCTTCCAGGGCGCCGACCGCGCCGCCGCGGAAGGTGACGATGCGCTGGGCCCATTCGCCCAGCTGGACCATCACCGCGCCGTCCGAGTGGTGCACGGACGTGAAGATCGAGGCGATGCCCACCACCAGCACCAGCAGGATCCA
>JAIOJQ010000369.1 GCA_019911865.1 Thermoanaerobaculia bacterium | reverse complement strand
AGTCGGCTCCGACGCCACGGTCGACGAGGGCGCCGCGGCGCTGCTCACGGCGCCCCCGGCGCGCGTGCCGGGGGGCGTCTTCCCGCTCGCCGTGCGGCGCATCGTTCTCGACCCCGGGCACGGCGGCGGCGACCAGGGGACGCGCACGCCGTCGGGCCTGCTCGAGAAGGAGCTCACCCTCGACATCGCCCGCCGCCTCGCGGAGCGCCTGCGCGGAGCGGGCATCGAGCCGCTGCTCACCCGCGAGGAGGACCAGCGCGTGGCGCTGGTCGACCGCGCCGGGCTCGCCAGCCGCTCCGGCGCCGACCTGTTCGTCTCGATCCACGTCAACTGGCTCGAGGACGGCCGCGCCAACCGCGGCATCGAGACCTTCTATCTCGGGCCGTCGGACGACCCGGCGGTCACCCGCCTGGCGAGCAGCGAGAACCGCGACTCCGGCTACTCGCTGGCCGACACCCGCCGCCTGCTCGACTCGATCTACGCCGACCTGCGCCAGGAGCAGTCGCGCGCCCTGGCGCGCGCCGTCCAGCAGCGCCTGGTGCGCTCGATCCGCGAGGTGGCGCCCGAGGTCAGCGATCGCGGCGTCAAGTCGGCTCCCTTCCTGGTGCTGGTGGCCACCGAAGTGCCGGCCATCCTCGCCGAGGTCGCCTGCCTGTCGAACGCCGACGAGGCGAAGCTGCTCGGCCAGCCGGACTACAGAGAGCGAATCGCCACAGCGCTTTTCGACGGAATTGCGGCATACTCGGATTCCGTTCAGCAGGCCCGGACTGCCGCCGCGCGCGAAAGGGAGCTTCCATGAGTGCCAAGGAGAAAGTGTTGTCGGTCGGAATCGACCTCGGGACCTCGCAGAGCGCCATCGCCGCCTCGGACGGCGGCCACTTCGTCGTCGACAGCTTCGTCGGCTGGCCGGTCGACATGGTCGCCCGCAAGGTCATCAAGAAGCCGGTGCTGATCGGTACCGAGGCGCTCGAAAACCGCACCCTGCTCGACCTCCACCGCCCGCTCGAGCAGGGGATCATCAAGGAGGGGTCGGAGAAGGACATCGCGGCGGTCAAGGAGATCCTCGGCTACCTGATCGACCAGGCGCGTGGCGACGGCAAGGACCAGAAGGTCCGCGCCGTGGTCGGCGTGCCCGCCGAGACGATGCGGGTCAACAAGCAGCAGCTGCGACAGATCCTGCGCGGCACTATCGACGGCCTGATGATCGTCTCCGAGCCTTTCGCCGTCGCCTACGGCATCGACGCGCTGCTCCACTCGATGATCGTCGACGTCGGAGCCGGCACCACCGACTTCTGCGTCATGAAGGGGCGCTACCCCACCGAGGAGGACCAGCGCTCGCTCACCCGCGCCGGCGACTCGGTCGACGAGCTGCTCGCCAAGCTGATCTCCGAGCGGCATCCCGAGGTGCAGTTCTCGATCCACATGGTGCGCACCTGGAAAGAGCAGCACGGTTTCGTCGGCGAGCCGAAGGAGCGCGTCGTGGTCACCGCGCCGGTGCACGGCAAGTCGCAGCAGGTCGACATCACCGACGTCCTGCGTGCCGCCTGCGAGAGCCTGCTGGCGCCCTTCATCGAGGCGATGTTCGACCTGCTGGCGATGGTCGAGCCGGAGTTCCAGGAGAAGGTGCGCCACAACATCCGCCTGTCGGGCCGCGGATCGCGCATCCGCGGGCTGGCCGAGGAGCTCGAAAAGGCGCTCGGCGAGCTGGGCGGCGGCAAGGTCACGATGGTCGAGGATCCCGTCTACGCCGGCGCCGACGGCAGCCTCGCCATCGCTCTCGACGCCGACGAAGGGGACTGGGAGAAGGTCTCGGCCTGAGCGGCCGGCCGGTGAACGCGCGACGATGACCCAGCCACCGACCGATTTCCAGCGCTCGACCCGCATGCCCCTCGAGGCGGTGGTCCGCCTCCACTTCGAGGGGACCGTCGCCTACCAGAACGGTTTCGCCGCCAACGTCTCGGCGACCGGGATGTTCGTCAAGCACCCCGATCCGCCGCCGGTCGGCACGCGCCTCGTTTTCGAGTTCACCATCGGCGCGGCGCGCAAGCCGGTGCAGGGGACCGGCGAGGTGGTCTGGCAGCGCGAGAAGTACGACGGGCCGGGACGCGCGGCGGGCGCCGGCATCCGCTTCGTCGACCTGGACACGCTGTCGCGCCAGGCGCTCACCGAGGCGCTGTTCGAGTTCCTCGAGGCGTCGCTCGGCGAGCGCGCCGGCGAGCATCCGGAAGTGCGGGCGCTGGTCGAATCCCGCCCCACCCACGCCCCGGTCGAGACGCTCGATCAGGTCGCCGCCGATGCCGCGGCGCTGCGCAGCGAATCAGCGACGCGGGCGATCCCCGCCTTTGCGGTCACCGAGGAGCCGCCGGCTGCCGCACCGGCAGCCGACGGTGGCGCGGCGCCGACGCCGTTTCGCATCTTCGACGACGAGGACGAGCCGCTCCCGGTCGCGGCGCCGCCGCCCAGCCAGGCGGTCCCCGCGGCCTTCGAGCCCGTCCCGGTCGAGACCCACGCGCCTCCCCCCACCTGGGGCGCCGCGGTTGCGCGCGAGCCTGCGGCTGGCGGCGCGGGGGCGAAGATCGCCGTC
>JAIOJQ010000034.1 GCA_019911865.1 Thermoanaerobaculia bacterium | reverse complement strand
GACGATGTCGGCTTCGAGCTCGGGCAGCGGGTCGATCTGCGCCAGGCGGCGGTCGGTCGACTCGCGCAGCTCGTGAAGGTCGAACGCGTTGACCGTCCGCACCGAGGCGCCGGCCAGCGAGCTCATGGAGCAGGCGCAGGCGGCCTACGGCGCGGCGCGCGAGGCGGTGCTGGGCCGCGACTTCGTCACCGGCATCGCGCGGCTGCGCGAGGCGGTCGAACTCGATCCGGGCTTCGGCGAGGCCTGGTACCAGCTCGGCGAGACCCACCACGGCCTGGCCATGCAGCTGGCCGAGACCGACGCCGCGCAGGCGGTCGAGCAGGAGCGCCAGGCGCTTTCGGCGCTGCTGCGGGCGCGCGACCTGCTGGCCGGCGCCTCGGTGCGGACGGTCAACGCGTTCGACCTTCACGAGCTGCGCGAGTCGACCGACCGCCGCCTGGCGCAGATCGACCCGCTGCCCGAGCTCGAAGCCGACATCGTCCAGCGGCTGCGCGACCTGGCGGTGGAGACGGCCGGCGAACCGCCGACGCTCGAGTTCGATCTCGACGAGGAAGAGTCGGCGCCCGAAGAGGCGCCGGAGGAGTCGGCGGGCGTGGCGGAAGCGGCTCCGCCGGGCGCCGCCTGAGCCGCGCCGCGGCGGGCGTTCAGCCCGGGATGCGGGCGACCAGTTCGATCTCGACGCGCGCACCCTTCGGCAGGCCGGCCACGGCCACCGTCGAGCGCGCCGGCTTGTGATCCCCGAAGGCGCGCGCGTAGATGCCGTTGAGCACCGCGAAGTCGGCCATGTCGGCGAGGAAGACCGTCGTCTTGACCACGTCGGAGAATCGGCAACCGGCCGAAGCGAGGACCGCTTCGAGGTTGGCGAAGACGCGCTCGGCCTGGGCGGCGAAGTCGGCCGAGACCAGCTCGCCGGCGTCCGGGTCGAGGCCGATCTGGCCGGACGAGAAGAGCCAGCCGTCCACCGAAATCGACTGCGAATAGGGACCGATGGCCGCGGGGGCCGCGGCGGTGTGATGGGTCTGCATCATGCCTCCTGTCTGCCTTCGTCGAACTCCACCACCCCGATGTCGGGGAGGTTGCGGTAGCGCTCGTCGTAGTCGAGGCCGTAGCCGACGACGAAATCGCGCCCGATGCGGAAGCCGCTGTAGTCGATCGGCACGTCGACCTCGCGCGCCTCGTGCTTGTCGAGCAGGGCGCACAGGCGGACGGTGCGGGCGCCGCGAAAGCGGAAGAGATCGAGGATCGTGCGCAGCGTCCAGCCGGTGTCGACGATGTCCTCGACCAGCAGGACGTCGCGGCCGCGGATCGACATGTCGATGTCGCGCTTGATCCGCACCTCGCCGGCCGAGGTCCCCGAGCCGTAGCTCGAGGTCTGGAAGAAGTCGACCGTCACCGGCACGGTGAGGCGCCGGGTGAGGTCGGTGAAGAAGTAGATCGCTCCCTTGAGCACGCCGACCGCCACCAGGCCGTCGCCGCCGGCGTAGTCGCGATCGATCTGGGCGGCCAGCTCGGTCACCCGCTTGTCCAGCGTCGCGGCGTCGATGAGCGTGCGGATCTTGTGGCTATCTTTCACATGGCTCATGGTTTACAATCCCGACTCGATCTCCGGACTGGCGCTGTGACCGACCTCGACCTCCCGACCCAGCACCGTCGTTACGTCGAACTCGCCGGCCGTTTCAAGGCGGGCTGGACGTTCCACCAGTTCCTGCAGGGACTCCAGAAGTTCTTCGTCGAGGCGGAAATCCCGCGCTATCCGTCCGACTTCCAGGAGATCCACGCCACGCTCAAGACGGTCGCCGACGAGCTCAGCGGCTCGGAGCCGACGAAGGTGGCCGCCGATCTCGAACGGGCCGCCCGGCAGCTCGCCCAGATGACCGCCCTGCTGTCGGCCGCCGACGCCCGCGTGGCCCCGCCGCTGCTGCGCCAGTTCTTCGAACGGGTGCGCAACTACGACGACCAGATCCTAGCTCAGATGGTGCGCTTCTACCTGCTGCTGGCGGGCGAGGACGGCCTGAGTGGCGACCGCCTCGACAAGGTCGACTTCCTGCTCACCAAGCTCTCGGAAGAGCTCGATCCGGTCTCCGGCGCCATGGTGATGCGCGACCGCGCCCGGCTGCGTCCGATGTACCAGGGATTCTGGGCGATGTTCGAGGACCTCTCGCCGGACGAGTCCTGGCTCGAGCAGAGGCGCGTCGAGATCTCCGACATGCGCCGCGAGCTGGCCGGGCTGCCCGGGCTCGACGCCCTCGCCGACAGCCGGCTGGTGCACCGCTACCGCGAGGCCAAGCAGATCCTCGGACGCTACCTGCTGCACCCGGACGTGCTCGCCGCGGTGGTGGAGACGAACCTGGCGATCAAGAACAAGGTGCGCCAGAACTTCCGCGCCGAGGAGGAGCGCATCCTCGAGGAGTCGAAGCGGCTGCTCGAGCTCGAGGGGCAGGTGGCGGTCGACATGCAGCTCGACCAGGAGCTGACCGTCTTCCGGCAGCGCTTCGAGGAGTTCGAAACCAAGCACCGCACGGCCAACGTCAAGCTGGAGGACATCGCCTTCCTGCGCCGCCAGGTCGAGGGGCTGATGCCGCGCCTGACGCGCGGCGTGGCGCCGGAGGAGGGCGGAGACGCTCCGGCCGAACCCGGCTCGGAAGCCTTCGAACTGCCGGCGGACGAGAGCCTGGTGACCCACTTCAAGGAGCTGCTCGATTCGCTGCACGGCACCGACCGGGCCGCGACGCCGCGCGAGGTGGCGCTGGGGCGCGACGTCTACCACCTGCGCCTCGAGCCGCGCGAAGTGATCGCCTACCGCCGGGTGCACGACCGGCCGGAAGGGGACGAGGCCACCGAACGCTTCCTGCTCGAGGCGGCGGCGCTGCGCCTGAAGATGAACGAGGAGGCGGCGCAGATCACCGACATCCTCGACGAGACGGCGGCGACCCGTGAGTCGCCGATCTTCGACCGCGCCCGCCGCACCGCCAAACTGGGCGACGCCTACGCCCAGCGCTTCGGCACCCTGATCGACAGCGCCGTGCGCGGCGGCGCCTTCGCCGAGGCCCAGCAGCTGCAGCTGCTGCGCATGCGCCTGATCCGCGACTACTCCGGCCTCTGGCTGCTGGTCAACCGCCCTTCCTCCACCTGAGCCGCGGCACTGTCCGGCGTCTTCCCGGGCGCTGTCCCGGGAGGTCCGCGTTCAGTCCGGTTCGTTCAGCCGCGGGTCGCCGAGCAGGGCGGTGAGCAGGGCGGCGAGGCGGCCGGAGGCGGCGCGGCCGGCTTCGAGGACCTCGTCGTGGTGGAGCGGCGCGTCGACGACGCCGGCGGCGGGGTTGGCGACCAGCGACAGGACGAGGCAGCGCAGGCCCATGTGGCGGGCGGCGATCACCTCGTGGACGGTCGACATGCCGACCAGGTCCGCTCCCAGGGTGCGCAGCATGCGCACCTCCGCCGGCGTCTCGTAGGCCGGACCCGGCATGCCGGCGTAGACCCCTTCGGGCAGCTCGAAGCCGAGCTGCGCCGCGTGCTGGCGGGCGAGCTCGCGCAGCGCCGGGGCGTAAGCCGCGCTCATGTCCGGGAAGCGCGGCCCCCACCCGGCGGGCGGCTCGCCGTGCAGCGGTGAGCTGCCGGTGAAGTTGATCTGGTCGGCGATCGCCGCCAGCGTGCCGGCCGGCCACTCGGGGCGGATGCCGCCGGCGGCGTTGGTCATCAGCAGCGTCCGCGCCCCGAGCCGCGCCGCGAGGCGCAGCGGGAAGACCACCTCGGCCGGCGTGTAGCCCTGGTAGCCGTGCAGCCGGCCGCGCAGGTAGACGACCTGGCGGCCCGCCGGCGTCTCGATCCGCTCGAGGGCGTGGGCATGGCCGGCCACCGAACGCACCGGGAAGGGGAGCCAGTCGGCGAGCGGCTCGGCGCCGCGGCGCGTGCCCGGCAGATCGACGCTGAGGCCCGAGCCGGCGACGAGGACGACGTCGGGGGCCGGATGGCCGGCGGCGTGCCAGCGCGCGGCGGCCGCTTCGAGTTCGGGGACGAGGTGATTCATGGTCGCGAATCCTACCCGCGCCGGCGCCGTGGCGGCGCGCGTTCACGCTATCCTTGCGCCCCGATGTCCGAACTCGACGACCAGATCGCCGTCCGCCGGGCCAAGCGGGAGCGCCTGCGCGCCCGTGGAATCGAGGCGTTTCCGGCCCGCTGCGCGCACGACGCCGAACCCTTCGAAGTGCAGCAGCGATGGGGCGGCGACGATGCCGCCTCGCTCGACGCCGCGGCGGTGCGCCTGCGCGTTCCGGGTCGCCTGCGGGCGCGCCGCGACCAGGGCAAGCTCGCCTTCCTCGACCTCTCCGACGGGCGCGCCAAAGTGCAGCTGTTCGTCCGCAAGGAAAAGCTCGACGAGGCGTCGCGCGAGCTGCTCGACGACCTCGACCTCGGCGACTATCTGCTGGCCGAAGGGACTCTCGGGCGCACGCGCGCCGGCGAACTGTCGATCTTCGCCGAACGGCTGACCCTGCTCGCCAAGGCGCTGCGTCCCCTGCCCGAGAAGTGGCACGGCCTCGCCGACGTCGAGGCGCGCTACCGCCAGCGCTATCTCGACCTGATCGCCAACGAGGAGTCGCGGCGCACCTTCGAAATCCGCGCCCGGCTGATCGCCGGCATCCGCCGCTTTCTCGACGCGCGCGGCTTCCTCGAGGTCGAGACGCCGATGATGCAGCCGGTGCCCGGCGGTGCCGCGGCGCGGCCGTTCGTCACCCATCACAACGCGCTCGACCTCGAGCTCTTCCTGCGCATCGCCCCCGAGCTCTACCTCAAGCGCCTGGTGGTCGGCGGCCTGCACCGGGTCTACGAGATCAACCGCAACTTCCGCAACGAGGGGATCTCGACCCAGCACAACCCCGAGTTCACCATGCTCGAGTTCTACCAGGCCTACAGCGACTACCACCAGCTGATGGACCTGACCGAGCAGCTGATCGTCGAGCTGGTCGACGAGATCCATCCCGGTCGGGACAGGAAGCTCTCCTTCAAGGGGAAGACGATCGACTTCGCTCCGCCCTGGCCGCGCTGGACGATGGCGGAAGCCCTGCAGCAGCTGGCGGGGGTGGCCATGGAGCGTACGACGACGAGCGAAGGACTGCTGGACGAGTTCCGGGCCCGCGGCATCGAGCCGCCGAAGGAGGCCTTCGCCGCGGCCGGGGCGACCCCCGCCGGCACGGACTCGCCGCCGCCGGCCGGGAGCGCCCGTGTCCCCCTCCATGGAGTCTTGTTGTCTTCTCTCTTCGAAGAGCTCTGCGAAGAGAAGCTCGACGGCCCGGCGTTCATCATCGACCACCCGGTCGAGATCTCGCCGCTGTCGAAGCAGAAGCCGGAGGACCCCCGCTTCACCGAGCGCTTCGAGCTCTATGTCGGCGGCATGGAGGTGGCCAACGCCTTCTCCGAGCTCAACGACCCGGACGTCCAGGCCGAGCGATTCCGCACCCAGCTTGCGGCGCGCGACGCCGGCGACGCCGAGGCCCACCGCTTCGACCACGACTACGTGCGGGCTCTCGAGCACGCCATGCCGCCGGCCGGCGGCGAAGGGATCGGCATCGACCGGCTGACCATGCTGCTGGCCGACCGCGCTTCGATCCGCGACGTCATCCTGTTCCCCCTGCTGCGCCCCGAGGCGGCCGGGGAGGGCGGCCCGCCCGGCGACCCGGACTCGGGCGGCGTTTGAGCTCCCCGGCGACCCCCTTCCCGCTCTACCTCGCCCTGCGCTACCTGCGCAGCACGCGGCGCGACGCCTTCACCAGCTTCCTTTCGGCGGTCGCCGCCGGCGGCATCGGCCTGGGGGTCGCGGCGCTGGTGCTGGCGCTCGGGGCGCTGGCCGGCATGCAGCAGGCGCTGCGCGGCGAGATCGTCGCCCGTACGCCGGCGGCGACCGCCGAAAGGAAGCTGGTGAAGGCGTCGCGCCGCGTGCTGCGCAGGTAGCGCAGGGCGAGGTAGAGCGGGAAGGGGGTCGCCGGGGAGCTCAAACGCCGCCCGAG
>JAIOJQ010000368.1 GCA_019911865.1 Thermoanaerobaculia bacterium | reverse complement strand
ACGGCGCCCGAGAGCGCCAGCTCGAGGTTCTGCAGCGTGACTCCCCGGTTCTTCGGGTCGTGCCCCCCCAGCTCGAGGAGCCGGAACTCTTCCTCGGGCGCGCTCGAGGCGCCGGCGGCGGCCTCCGGCTGATCGACATCTCGCTCGGCGGACTGTTCACCGCCGGCGCCTCGAGCGCGCCCGAGGAAGAGTTCCGGCTCCTCGAGCTGGGGGGGCACGACCCGAAGAACCGGGGAGTCACGCTGCAGAACCTCGAGCTGGCGCTCTCGGGCGCCGTCGACCCGTACCTGCGCGGCGACGCCTACCTGATCTTCCAGATCGACGAAGAGGGCGAGAGTTTCGTGGAGGTCGAGGAGGCCTACCTGACGACGCTGGCGCTGCCGGCCGGGTTGCAGGTGAAGGCCGGCCAGTTCTTCGCCCCGTTCGGCCGGCTCAACACGCGGCATCCGCACGGCTGGGACTTCGTCGACCAGCCGGTGGTCAACAGCCGGATGCTCGGCCCCGACGGCCTGCGCGGCCTCGGCGCCCAGGTCTCCTGGCTGCTGCCGACGCCCTTTTACGCCGAGGCGACGCTCGACCTGCAGAACTCCAACGGCGAGACGGCGGTCTCCTTCCGCTCGGTTCCCGGCGAGGAGTTCGCCGGTCGCCAGCTGCTGGCGAGCGAGGTGCGCAGCCCCGGCGACCTGCTCTGGCTCGGCCGCCTGGCGACGTCGTTCGACCTGACGCGCGAGATCACCATCGTGCCGGCGGTCTCCTTCGCGCGGGGGCCCAATGCGACCGGCCCCGATGCCGAGACTTCGCTCGCCGGCTTCGACTTCTACGGCAAGTGGAAACCGGTCGCCAACGATCACGGCTGGCCCTTCGCGTCGCTCCAGCTGGAGGCGATGGAGCGCCGCTACGACGCGGCCGCCCAGGCGCTCGACGACGGCTCCCTCCTGCCCGCCGAGCGACTGATCGACCGGGGCGCCTATCTGCAGGGGCTCTGGGGATTCCGCCGCCGCTGGGTGGCGGGATTGCGCTTCGACTGGGCCGACGGCCGCGGCGATACCGCCGACGATCCGTTGCGCGACCTGCGCCGCCGCTGGGCGACCAACCTGACCTTCTACCCGAGCGAGTTCTCGAAGCTGCGCCTGCAGTACAACCGGGACGAAGCCGAGCATCTCGACGACATCGTCTCGTCGCTGCTCCTGCAGTTCGAGTTCCTCTACGGCGCGCACGGCGGCCACAAGTTCTGAATCGGGGCGGGAGCGCCGAAACACGCCGCAGGGCCCCTGCGTAAGTTCTGCAGGGAGTCCGCGTAGATTCTCCGGGGGTCGCAGATCGGACCCCGAGGCTCCACTTCCGGGAGGGATGCCGTGCGAATCAACCTGGCTGGACCGATCCTGCTGGCGGCGGCGCTGGTCGCCGCCGGCTGCGGGGGCAAAGGCAACGCCGACAACGGCGAGGCCGCGGGCAAGGACGAGGAGAAGGGCCCGGCGCCGGTGCCGGTCGAGGTCGCGACGCTCGAGCGCGGCCCGATCGAGCAATTGCTGCGCTTCTCGACCCATCTCGAGGCCGAGCGCGCCGTCGAGGTGCGCTCCGAGGCGGCGCGCAAGGTCGTCGAGCTGCTGGCCGAAGAGGGCCACCGGGTCCCCCGCGGGCAGCCGCTGGTGCGCCTCGAAGACGAGCAGCAGAAGGTCGCCCTGACGCGCGCCCGCGGGCGCGAGGAGCAGGCGCGGCGCGAGTACGAGCGCAAGGACAACCTCTTCGCCCAGAAGATGGTCTCCGAACAGGAGCTCACCCAGGCCCGCTACGAGCTCGAGCAGGCCGAGCTGGCGCTCGCCGATGCCCGGCGGGAGCTCTCCTACACCATCGTCCGCGCCCCGATCGCCGGCACCGTGACGGCGCGACACGTGCGGGTCGGCGACACCGTGGCGGTGGGCCAGCACCTGTTCGACCTCGTCGACTTCGACACCCTGGTGGCGCTCATCTACGTGCCCGAGAAGGACCTGCCGGCGGTCGGCGTCGGCCAGGAGGCGCGTCTGGCGCCCCCGGCGGCACCCGAACAGCGCTTTTCCGGCACCATCGACCGCGTCGCCCCGGTGGTCGACCCGAAGAGCGGCACGGTCAAGGTGACGGTGGCGGTGCCGTTCGAGAGCGGCTTGCGCCCCGGCATGTTCCTCGAGGTCGAGCTGGTCACCGCCGTGGATCCGGACGCCCTGCTGGTCCCCAAGCGGGCTCTGGTCCCGGACGGCACCCAGCTGGCGGTCTGGCGGCTGGGAGCGGACGGCACGGTCGAGCGCATCTGGATCGAGCCGCTGCTCGAGGATCGGGAGAAGGTCGCCGTGGGCGCCGGCCTGGCACCCGGCGACCGGGTGGTGGTGGCCGGACAGGCGGGACTCAAGCCGGGCGCCAAGGTCGAGCTGGTCGGGATCGCCGGTGAGCCGGGTTGACGAGCCGCCGGCCGGGGGCGATCCGGACGCCCCGGCCGGCGGCGCCGTCCCCGCGGCTCCGGACGCGCTGAGCGAGTTCTCCGACGCCGAAGCCCCGGCGCGCGGCAGTTTCGCCGCGCGCCGACCGGTGGCGGTCGGCGTCGTCTTCCTGGCCGCCGTGCTGTTCGGCTGGCTCTCCTACTTCCAGCTGCCGGTCAACCTGATGCCGGAGCTCACCTATCCGACCCTGACGGTGCGCACCGAGTTCCCCGGCGCGGCGCCCGAGGAGGTCGAGAACGAGGTCAGCCGACCGATCGAAGAGGAGCTCGGGGTGATCGGCGGGCTCGAGCGGATCTCCTCGATCTCGCGCGCCGGCGTCTCCGACGTCGTGCTCGAGTTCCAGTGGGACACTCCGGTAGCCGACGCGGTCCAGGACACCCTCGAGCGCCTCGACCAGGTCTTCCTCCCCGAGGAGGCCGAGCGCCCGCTGGTGCTGCGCTTCGATCCCTCGCTCGATCCGGTGATCGAACTGTCGCTGTCGGGCGAGGGGGAGCGTTTCGCCGGCGAGGAGGGGCTGCGTCGGCTGCGCCGCATCGCCGAGCGGCAGGTCAAGCGCGAGCTCGAACCGATCAAGGGAGTCGCCGCCGTGCAGGTGCGCGGCGGCCTCGAGGAAGAGATCCACGTGCGGCTCGACCGCGCCGCCCTGTCGCGCACCGGCCTGTCGCCCGGCCAGGTGATGCGCCGCCTCGCCGAGGAGAACGTCAACGTCGCCGGCGGAACCCTCGAGGAGGGCAACGTCGAGTACATGGTGCGCACCCTCAACGAGTACACCTCGCTGGCCGAGATCGCCGACACGATCGTCACCACGGTCGACGGGCGGCCGGTGCGCCTCGGCGATCTCGGCGAGGTCGCGCGCGCCCACCGCGAGCGCCAGATCGAGACGCGCGTCGACGGCAGGCTGAGCGTCGCCCTCGACCTGTTCAAGGAGGGGGATGCCAACATGGTCGCGCTGTCGGAGCGGGTGCGCGCCGCGCTCGGCAAGCTCGACCTCGCGGCCGCGCCGGCGAAGTCCGCCACCACCGGGCGCGGCGGCAAGCCGGCCGGCATCGCGCCGCGCCTCCTCGAGGAGGAGGGGGTGCGGCTGGAGATCGTCGCGGACCGTTCCGTCTTCATCGAGGGTTCGATCGCCGAAGTCCGCAACAACGCCGTTCTCGGCGGCCTGCTCGCGGTGCTGGTCCTCTATCTCTTCCTGCGCAGCGTGCGCGCCACGGCGATCGTCGCGGTGGCGATCCCGGCCTCGCTGCTGGTCGCCTTCGCGCCGCTCGATCTGCTCGGTGTCTCGCTCAACATCATGTCGCTCGGCGGTCTGGCGCTCGGCGTCGGCATGCTGGTCGACTGCTCCATCGTGGTTCTCGAGTCGATCCACCGCTGCCGCGAGGAGGGGGACGACCGGGTCGACTCCGTCGTGCGCGGCACCCGCGAGGTGCGCTCGGCGGTGATCGCCTCCACCCTGACCACGGTGGCGGTCTTTCTGCCCATGGTCTTCGTGCAGGGGGTCGCCGGCCAGGCCTTCGGCGACCTGGCGCTCGCCGTCGTGCTGTCGCTCGTCGCCTCCCTCGCCGTGGCGCTCTACCTGATCCCGATGCTCGCCGCGCGGGGCGGTTTCGACTTCACTGCCGGCGGCCGACGGCCGCGCCTGGTGCCCGTGGCGTGGACCGCGCTGATCGAAGACTGGCGCGCCCTCGCCGGCTGGCGACGCGCCCTGGTCGCGCCGCTGTTGCTGCTGCGCACCCTCGTCTGGCTGCCGGTCGAGGTCGTCGGCAAGCTCCTCGGCGCCGTCGTGTCGCTGGTCCTCCTGGTGGTCGGGGGCGGCATCGGTCTGGTGGTGCGCGCGGTCTCGCGCCTGCTCGACCGCGGTCCGGCCGCCTGGGTCGGACGCGGCATCGAGCGCCTGTCGGCGGCGTACCATGCGCTGCTCGAACGCGCGCTCGATCAGCCACGACTGGTGGTCGGCCTGCTGGTGGCCGCCCTGGCGCTCACCGTGGTGGGCTTCACGGCGCTGCACTCCGAGCTGCTTCCGGAGGTCCACCAGGGGGAGATCACCTTCGAGCTCTCGCTGCCGGCCGGCACTCCGCTCGAGCGGACGATCGAGGTGCTGGCCCCGATCGAGGGTGTGCTCTCGGCCGACACCGAGCGCGTCGAAAGGGTGCTCGCCACCTACGGCTTCGACCCGGCGCAGTCGACGCGTTCGGACGAGGGGGAGCACACGGCGCGCTTCCGCGTCCTGCTGCGGCGCTCCGACGCCCGCTCCGAGCAGGATGTCGCGGCGAGGGTGCGCGAACGGCTGCGGACGATCCCCGACCTCGAGGAGCGCCTCACCCGGCCGGTGCTGTTCAGCTTCCGCACGCCGATCGAGGTCGAGGTGCACGGGGACGACCTCGACCGGCTCGAGCGCAAAGCGGCCGAGGTCGAGCTGGCGCTCGCCGCCCTGCCCGAGCTGGCCGACGTCGCCTCGACGTTGCGCGCCGGCGCCCCGGAGGTCGAAATCGTCTACGACCGCGAGCGTCTGGCGCTCTACGAGCTCTCGCTCGGCCCGGTGGCCGAGTCGGTGCGCGACCTGGTGCGCGGCGCCGAGGCGACCCGCTTCAACCTCAAGGATCGGCGCATCCCGATCGTCGTCCAGCTGGCCGAGGCCGACCGCCGCACGATCGAGGACGTGCGCAACATGATCGTCAACCCCGGCGGCGATCGCCCGATCACGCTCGCGGCCATCGCCGACGTACGGCTCGGCGAGGGGCCGAGCGAGGTGCGGCGCGTCGACGGCCGCCGTGTCGCGCTGGTGCGCGCCAACCTCGCCCCCGGTGTCCCGCTGGGCGCCGCGGTCGAACGCCTGCGCGCCACGCTCGAGGACGATGTCGAATGGCCCGCCGACATGACCTGGTTCGTCTCGGGTCAGGACGAGGAGTGGCAGCGCTCGTCGGGCAGCCTCTACCTGGCGCTAGCCCTGTCGATCTTCCTCGTCTACGTCATCATGGCGGCGCAGTTCGAGTCGCTCGTTCATCCGTTCGTCATCCTGTTCACCATCCCGCTCGCCTTCTTCGGTTCGATCGTGGCGCTCGCCGCGACGGGAATGTCGCTCTCGATCGTCGTCTTCCTCGGCATGATCCTGCTGGCCGGAATCGTGGTGAACAACGCCATCGTTCTGGTCGACTACGTGAACGTGCTGCGCGGGCGGGGGATGAACCGGCGCGAAGCCCTGCTCACCGCCGGCTCGGTACGCCTGCGGCCGATCCTGATGACCACCCTGACCACGGTGCTCGGCCTGTTGCCGATGGCTCTCGGCCTCGGCGACGGCGCGGAGCTGCGCACGCCGATGGCGATCACGGTGATCGCGGGCCTCTCCGCTTCGACCCTGCTGACCCTGCTGGTGATCCCGGTCGTCTACGACCGACTCGATGCCGTGCTGTCGGCGGCCGGCCGGCGCGAGGCGGCGGCCATGAAGCAGCGGTCGGCCGCGTCCGTCGCCGTGCCGCCGCTCGCCGCGAGCGAGGGGAGCGAGGGATGAGTCCGGCCGAGAAGGACCGCACCGGGCGGCTGGTTTCGCTGTCGCTGCGCCGGCCGATCGCCGTCTCGGTGCTGCTGGCGAGCACCCTGGTGCTCGGCCTGGTGGCCACCCTGGGAATTCCGGTCGAGCTGGTGCCGCGCGGCTTCGAAGATCCGTTCCTGCGCGTCATCGTGCCGTGGCGCGACAGCCCGGCGCCCGAGGTCCTCGACAAGGTCGTGCGGCCGCTCGAGGAGGAGCTCGCCTCGGTCGGCGGCATCGACCGGATCAACTCCCTGGCGATCGTCGGCTCGGGGCGGATCTTCCTGCGTTTCAAGCAGGGAACCGACATGGACGTCGCTTACCGCGAGGTCCGCGACCGCGTCGAGCGGGCCCGCCGCCGGCTGCCCGAGGACATCGAACGGATCTACCTGCGCAAGGACGACGATGCGGGAATCCCGATCTACGTACTCGGGCTCGCCATCGACGACACGCTCGCCAACTCCTACGATCTGATCGAGAACGAGATCGTCCTGCCGCTCGAACGCATCGACGGCGTGGCCGCCGTGGACACCGACGGGCTGGTCGAGAAGGAGATCCTCATCGAGCTCGACCGCGAGCGGGCGGCGGCGGCCGGGATCAACATCTGGAGCCTGGCGCAGGAGCTCGGGCAGGACAACTTCACCATGGCGAGCGGCCAGGTGCGCGCCGCCGACCGCAAGCTGCTGCTTCGCTCGACCGCCACCTACGGCGGTCTCGACCAGCTGCGCGCGCGGCCGGTCTCGCCGACCGCCCGCCTGGGCGACATCGCGACGATCTCCTACGACCTGCCCGACTGGAAGTTCCGGGTGCGCGCGATGAGCCATCCGGCGGTCGCCGTGGTGGTGCGCAAGGAGGGAGATGCCAACACTCTCGAGGTCACCCGGCGGGTCGAGGAGGCGGTCGAGCGGATGCGCTCGAATCCGCGCCTCTCGTCGATCGAGTCGCTCGAGCTGTTCAGCCAGCGCAAGGTCATCCTCGAATCGCTGACGACGCTGCTGCGCAGTGGCCAGATCGGCGCTTTCTTCGCCGTCGCCGTGCTCTTCTTCTTCCTGCGCCGGGTGCGGATGACGCTGATCATCACGCTGTCGATTCCGCTCTCGCTGCTGGTGGCGCTGACCGTGATGTTCCTCTCCGACGAGTCGCTCAACATCATCTCTCTGCTCGCCCTGATGATCTCGGTCGGCCTGCTGGTCGACAACTCGGTCGTGGTGGCGGAGAACATCTTCCGGCTCCACCGCGACGGACTGCCGCGACGCGAGGCGTGCGTGCGCGGCGCCAGCCAGATCGCCCTGGCGATCGTCATGGCGACGCTGACGACGGTGATCGTCTTCCTGCCGGCCTCGCTGGTGGAGGGCCAGGCGCAGTTCTTCCTGCTGCGCCTTTCGGTGCCGATCTCGGTGGCGCTGGTCGCGTCGCTGGTGGTCGCTCTGCTGCTGATTCCGCTGGCCGTCTACGCGACCCTGCCGGGCAACGGTGGCGCCGCGGGCGGCATCCCTCCGACGCGTTTCCGGGCCGGTCACGAGCGGCTCAACGCGGTGCTGCGCCGCGCTTACGAGGCGACCTTCGGCCGCCTCAACGATGCCTACGGCCGTCTGCTCGAGCGGGCGCTGGCGCGGCGCGCCGAGGCGCTGATCCTGCTCGTCGTGGCCTTCGCCGGAACGCTTGCGGTGTTCGGCCAGAGGGTCGAGTTCGTCGGCATGCAGGAGGAGGAACGGGGCGGCTTCAATATCGACGTGGAGCTGCCGAGCAACACGACCTTCAAGGAGACCGAGGATTACTTTCTCGCCTGCGAGAAGGTGATCGAGGGGATGCGCGAAGAGCTTGACCTGGCCGGCTGGTTCGTCTTTCACCGCACCAACTTCGGCCGCGTCGAGGGGTGGTTCAACACGCCGCGGACGAACGATCTGACCCCCAGCAAGGTGACCGAGCGGGTGCTGGCCGCCCTGCCGCGCAAGGCGGGCGGGCGCCTCTACGCCGGCGAGGAGGGGCAGGACGAGGAGCTCGGCAAGGGGGAGTACACCCTCGAGCTCTACGGCGACGATCCGGAGCAGCTGGAGGCGGTGGCGGTCGACATCGAGAAGCTGCTGATCGGCGTGCCGGGCGTGCTGGGCGCCAAGAAGAACGCCGATCGGCCGACCGAGGAGCTGGCGCTGGTAGTCGAGCGCGAGCGCGCCCGTGCCCAGGGCGTCAGCCCGCAGGTCGTGGCCGGCCTGGTCGGCTACGCCTTGCGCGGCCAGGCGCTGCCGCGCGCCACCTACCAGGGGCGGCAGATTCCGGTGCGCGTGCGCTTCGAGGAGTCGGACCGCAACTCGCTCGCCGAGCTCGGCGATTTCGAAGTGCCCACGGCGGAGGGCGAGTCGGTGGCGCTCTCCTCGCTGACCGGCGTGCGGTGGCTGCCCTCCAGCCAGGAGATCTGGCGCACCGGACGGCGCACCTCGCGCTCGATCACGGTCGAGCTGGCCGAGGAGGGGCGCAAGGAGACGCGCGAACGGCTCGACGCGCTGGCCTCCGGCCTCGAGCTGCCGGAAGGGGTGACCCGTGACATCCGGCGGCCGGCCGGCCAGGACGAGGACCTGATGGCGCTGCTGTCGGCGCTGCTCTTCTCGGTGCTGCTGATCTACCTGCTGATGGCTTTCCTGTTCGAGAGCTTCGTGCTGCCGCTGTCGATCGTCATGACGATGCCGCTCGCCTTCCTCGGCGTCGCCTGGGCGCACGTCGCGGCCGGCCTCGACATCGACTTCCTCGGCGTGGTCGGCATCGTCCTGCTGGTCGGCGTGGTGGTCAACAACGGCATCGTGCTGGTCGACTACGTGCACCGGCTGCGCGAGGCCGGGCACGATCGCGGCAGCGCCCTGGCGTTGGCCGCCCACCGCCGCTTCCGCCCGATCATGATGACCGCCCTGACGACCATCTGCGGCATGGTGCCGCTGCTGTCGGGCGGCACGACGTCGATCGGCCTCTCGTACACCAGCTTCGGCCTGACGCTGGTCGGCGGCATGACCACGGCGACACTGCTCACCCTGCTCGTGGTGCCGATCTTCTACACCCTGTTCGACGATCTGCGCAACGCCGTGGGCGAGAGTGCCGGCTGGCTCGGCGGCCTGGCGCACCGGCGCCGGCTGCGCCGCGACGCGGCCTGACCAGTCACTCCCGGATCACTCCCGGATGGGGGAGGCGGCCGTTGCCTCCCTCGGCAGCGGCAGCGCCGACCGGATGGTGCGCCTGCCGCTTCGGCAGTTCAGCAGGCGGCGGCGGACGGCGCGACCTCGCTCCGCCGCGCTCGACGCTCGAGGATGCGCACGAATCGGCCCGGAGCCTCGACCCCGTAGTGATGATCGAGCGCCTGGGCGAGCCGGATCTCCAGGGCGAGGTGCGGCTCGACGGGACCTCCGAGGATGCCGCGCAGCTGATCGAGAGTCGCCAACGAGGTCGGGTCCTCCAGCGCGACGCGGATCCCGTTCGGTCCCCGCCCGAAGGGCAGAGCGCGGAGCAGTCTCGCGGCGCGCCTCGGCAGGCGCTCGGTCACCTCCCCGCTCGCCCCGGCGAGCATGTCGCCATCCGCGACGGCGACCCCACGCGCCGCCCCGAGCGCGGCGAGAAGCGAAGGTTCGTCGATCAGGCCGAGGTCGAGCAGACAGGTCCCCAGACGCCCACCCTCGTCGCACTGGCGTCGCAGGCCGCGAACCAGGGCCTCCCGGTCGATCAGGCCGAGACAGAGCAGTACCTGGCCGATCTGCCTGCTCCGAGCACCTCGCGGCTCGGCGCTGCCGTCCCCATACCCGGAATCGGGCTCGAACTGCATGGCGAAGGTCATGAACTCTCCTTTCGGGCTCTCCATCCAGGTTCACGATGTTTTCCCGCTGAACTCGCCAACGTCGTCTTGGGCCGATTCCGGACATCGGCAGCCGCTCTCCCACCCTGTACTCGCCAGCTTCGCTGCGGTCATTGGGCCGGTCCGCGGGGCGTCGGATCCGGGTGGAGGCCGGAGACCCCCCTCCTGCAGGAGAACGATGCGATCGTCCGTTCTCCCTCACTCCGCACCGGATCGTCGCGCGGACGCGCGCCCGCCCGGCCAGCACCCGGCTCCGAACCGACAACGACCGGTGGTCCACCCCTGACGCGGCGGGTGTTCCCCGCTCGCCCGAGAGCGGGGGGTCGCGACGCGGCGCTCGCGGCGGGCCGGGCCTCCGCCACGTCCACGTCGTCGACTCCGGCGACGTCTTCCATGCCCGCGAGCCGCAGTTCGAGCTTTCGTGGGTTTGGGACGGGTAGCATGCAGGAGTTCGATTGGATCCACCGCTGGCGCTCGGAGGCCGAGATGACCAACTATCCCCCCCTCGCGATCGCGGCCGACGCGGCAGGCAAGGCTCGCTTCGTACCGACCGCCGAGAACGGGCAGGCAAGTCTCCCCAGCCGAGGCTGCGAGTCGCGGGCCGTGCTGCGCGACCCTCTGCTCGGCATCGCGAACCCCGGGGTGTGATGAGCTCCTCCGCACCCCGGTCGGAGCCGGAACGCGGCCGCGGTGCAGCCGCGACGTTTCCCGTCACGCAGTGGAGCGTGGTGGCGGCCGCGGCGCGGTCGGGCGATTCCGCGGCTCGCGCCGCCCTCGCGACGCTGCTCACCCGCTACCGGGCGCCGCTCGTCCTCTACGCGCGCCACCGCGGCTACGGGGACGCTGCCGAAGACCGGGTGCAGGACTTCTTCGTGCACCTGCTCGAGCGCGACACCCTGGCCCGGGCGCGCCGGGAGCGTGGCCGCTTCCGCTCCTTCCTGCTCGCCTGCTTCCGCTACCACCTCGCCGATCAGCTCGATCGCGCGCGCGCGGTGCGCCGCGGCGGCGGCGCCGAACACACGGCGCTCGACGCCGACGCGGCGGCGACGCTCCGGTCCTCGGGTGACGCCGGCTCGGATGCCGAGACGCCCGAGTCCCTCTACGCCCGCCGCTGGGCGCTGGCGACCCTGGAGCACGCTCTCGCCGCGGTCGAGCGCGAGTACGTCCGCAACGGCCGCCAAGCCGTCTTCGCGGCCCTGCGCGGGGCGCTCGACGGCGAGCTCGAGGAGTCCTATGCCGAGCTCGCCGCCCGGCTCGGCAGCACGGCCGGCGCGCTGAAAGTCGCCGTGCACCGGCTGCGGCGTCGTTTCGCGGCGGCCCTGCGCGCCGCCGTGGCAGCAACGGTGGTACGCCCCGAGCAGGTCGACGACGAGCTGCGCTTCCTCGTCCGCTCTCTCGGCGGGCGCTGAGACGGAGTCGCCGGATCCACGCCCCGCGCCCGCCGGCGCGGCGGATTGCGGTAACTTCCGGGCGCCGCTTCCGGAGAACAGGACGAGCGCTGCTCCCGACCGGCCGCGACCCTCGCCGCCGGCTGCCGGAGCGGTTGCGAAGGGGGAGGGGATGAGCGCCCGCGAGACCTGTCGCACCTGTGGTGGGCCGATCGACGAAACCGCCCTCGGCAGCCTCTGCTCGAGCTGCCTGCTGCGCCGCGGCCTGGAAACGGCGGGCGGTGACTCGACATGGATTCACGGGGTCTCGAACGAGCTCCGGGTTGCGGCGGCCGAGGGAGACGAGCGCTACCTCGTGCTCGGCGAGCAGGGTCGCGGCGGCATGGGGCGCGTGCTGCGCGTGCGCGACCACGAGCTCGACCGGGACGTCGCCCTCAAGGAGCTGCTGCCGGACGCAGCCGCGGGCGCCACCCCCACCCCGGCCGCGCACGCCCGCGAGCTCGTCACTCGTCTGGTCCACGAGGCACGCATTACCGGCCAGCTCGAGCACCCCGGGATCACGCCGGTGCACGAGCTCGGATGGCGTACCGACGGTACGCCGTTCTACACGATGAAGCTGGTACGTGGCCGCACCCTGGCGGAGGCGATCGCCGCGGCTCCGACCCTGGCGCTGCGACTGACCCTGCTGCCGCACTTCGTCGACCTCTGCCAGGCCGTCGCCTACGCTCACGACCAGGGGGTCGTGCACCGTGACCTCAAGCCGCAGAACGTCATGCTCGGCGAGTACGGCGAGACCGTCGTGCTCGACTGGGGGTTGGCCCGCCGGCGCTCGGCGGACGACCCGCGCGCCCTCGAAGTCGCCGAGACCATCGCCCACCTGCGCGAGGGCCGAGAAGCCGAGGCCGGTGCCACGGCTTACGGTCAAGCCCTCGGCACGCCCGCCTACATGCCGCCCGAACAGGCCCTCGGCCGGCTCGACGAGGTCGACGCGCGCTCCGACGTCTACGCTCTCGGCGCCGTGCTCTACCAGATCCTGACCGGGCGCCCGCCGTTCGCCGCCGCCAGCGTCGCCGAGCTGCTGCGCCAGGTGATTGCCGAGCCGCCGGTCCCCGTGCGCCGCCTCGAGCCGAGAGCCCCGGCCGAGCTCGTCGAGCTGTGCGAGCGGGCGATGGCCAAGCAGCGCGCGCAGCGGCTCGCCACGGCGCGCGAGCTGGCGGCGGGGGTGGGCGGCTGGGTGCCGCGGCCTTTTCACTGGAACCCGGAGCGGCCCCACCTGTGCGAGCTGGTGCCCGAGCTGGCAGCCCTGCCGCGGCGCGAGCAGCGGCGGGTGGAGGCGGCGGCGCGCCGGCGAGCGCTGCGCGACTGGCGCTTTCCGGTCCTCTCGCTCGCCGGCTCGACGCTCGTGCTGCTCTTCTGCCTGCTCGGCAACCTGGTGCCGCTCTGGCTCGGGCTCAGCATCGAGCTGGCCGAGCAGCTGCGCTCCGAGCAGCGCTACGCCGAGACGCTTCGCCAGGCCTTGGCGTCGGCCGCGGCGCGCGGTGCTGCGGTGCCGGTGGTGGCGCCACCCGTTGCGACCGAGCCCCCGGCCCTCGTCCCGATCGTCACCGCCCTCGCCCGCCACGCCCGGGCACTCGGTCTCGCCGCAGTCGCCGCGAGCCTGCTGCTCGCCTACGTCTCGCTGCGTTTCTTCCACGAGTGGCAGCGCCGCTGGCTGCTGCCCCACGTGCGAGCGGCGCTGGCCGAACGCCCGAGCTCCGCGCCGACAGCCGGTCGATCCAGCTGAGCGCGCGCGATGGTCGTGGTCCGGTGGGCCTGTTGACAAGGCGGCGTGGCGCTCGATAGGAATCGGAGACCGTTTCGCTCGGAAGGAAGGGGTTTCGATGGAAAGTGGCTCCGGCGGTTCTCGCGTGGAAGGGCGCGGGCTGCAGCGGGCAGGATCGCGGACCACGGCGCTCGCCGTGCTGATTGCCGGCCTCGCCCGGCTGGTCGGGGCCCAGTTCTCGCCCGCAGGACCGGATTTCCAGGTCAACACGCTGGCGACGGGCAGGCAGTGGTACGCCTCGGTCGGCGCGGACACCGAAGGCAACTTCGTCGTGGTCTGGGAGAGTGAAGGCTCGGACGGCACCGACTCCAGCTCGGCGAGCGTTCAGGCCCGTCGTTTCCGGGCGGACGGGCTGCCGCTCGGGCCGCAGTTTCAGGTCAACACCTTCACCACGGGCGAGCAGTGGGAGCCGGAGGTCGCCGTGGACGGTCAGTGTGGCTTCGTCGTCGTCTGGGAGAGCGAAGGCTCGGGCGACACCGACACCTCCGGCTGGAGTGTCCACGCTCGGCGCTACGGAGCGGACGGTCAGGCGCTCGGCGACGAGTTCCAGGTCAACACGTACACGACCAACGACCAGCGCTTCCCCGCCGTCGCGGCGGACGCGCTGGGAAATTTCCTGGTCGCCTGGCAGAGCCACGGCTCCTCCGGCCCGGACTCGACCGACTGGAGCATCCAGGCTCGCCGCTTCGGCGCGGACGGCTCGCCCCTTGGCTCCGAGTTCCAGGTCAATACCTACACCACGAACTTCCAGCGGCTCCCCTCGATCGACGTGAACAGCCAGGGGCTCTTCGTCATCGGCTGGCAGAGTTCCGGGTCGAACGGCGGCGATACCTCGTCCAGAAGCATCCAGGCCCGTCGATTCTCGGCCAACGGCGCACCCCTCGACGCGCAGTTCCAGGTCAACACGTTCACCACGGGTGACCAGATGGCTCCCGCCGTGGCCATCGACGATCAGGGGCACCTCGTCGTCGCATGGCAGAGCCTCGGCTCCTTCGAATCGGACACGGACGCCTGGAGCATCCAGGCTCGCCGCTTCGACGCAAGCGGCTCGCCGGTCGGACCGGAGCGCCAGATCAACACCTATACGACCTCCTACCAGCTCAAGCCCACGGTCGCGACGGAGGGCGGGGGTCGTTTCCTCGTCGCCTGGCAGAGCTACGGTTCGGGTGGTGGCGACGTGAGCGGCTACAGCGTTCAGGCTCGCCGCCTCGACGCGGCGGGTTCACCCTTCGGCGACGAGTTCCAGCTCAACAGCTCGACGATGGACGATCAGGCCCGACCCGCCCTCGCCGCGGACGATCCCGGCAATTTCGTCGTCGTCTGGCAGAGCGAGAGCTCCAGCGGCCCGGACGCTGACGGCTACAGCGTTCAGGCTCGGCGCTTCGACGCGCTCTTCCGCGACGGTTTCGAAACCGGCGGTACGGCGCGCTGGACGGCGACGACCGGGTAGCCGCCGGAGGCCCGGTGCGGCTGAGGGGTGCACGGCGAGGAGACCGGCGCTCCAGCTCGTGCCGCCATGGGCGAGGGTCGGGCCGTCCACGACCAGCTCCCGCGTGCGGCGCTTGAGTTCCGGCCGGGCTGATGGAGAACCAGGAGTGGAGACGGAGATGCGACACGCGAAGAACGGCTTTTCCCTCGCCGCCGCGCTGTTTGTCCCCCTGCTGCTGACCGGCTGCGGGGCGCCGGTGATCGATCCGACCGACGTCGAAGGTTCGATTGCGAAGCTGCGCGACTCGCTCGACGACGAGCAGCAGGTCGCCTTCGATGCGGCCATCGCGCTGGTGCGCGAGGCGGGCGCCGGGAAGGTCGCCGGCACCGACGCCTTCGCGCTCGACGGGATGACCGCCGCCGCCGTGCTCGCCGAGGCCGAGCGGATCGGCATCCGCCGCGAGCGCACCGGCGAGCAGGCGCTGGTAGCGGCGCACCGCGAGCGACTCGACGCCGAGGAGAAGCTCACCCGCCTGCGGGTGACCGGCTTCGCGGCGCGGCCGGTCGGCGACACCGAGATGGAGGCCGACCTGACGGTCGAGAACGGACTCGGCTTCCCGGTCGACACCGCCTGGCTCGAGATCCGCGTCGAGATCCCCGATGGCGCCGCGGTCGCCGGCGAGGAGTTCGTCCCCTTCCAGCCGGCTCTCGCCCCCGGCGAGAGCCGCACCGTCCGCGTCCTGGTGCTCGGCGCCGAGGCGCGCTCGCTGCCGGTCGAGCCCCCGGCCGAGCTCACGACCCGCTTCCGCATGGTCGAGCGCGACCGGGAGGTGGTGCTCCAGGCGCCCTCGCCGGAGGAGCGCCGCGACGCCGAGGCGGCGATCGCGGCGGCCCAGGCCCGCATCGCCGCGCTCACCGCGAGACTCGCTGCGGTCGAGACGCCGGAGTAACCGGGTCGCCCTCCGACCCTCCCGGATGCCGCGGAGGGGCCGGCTGGCGAGCACTTCGCCGGCCGGGAACCGGCGCGCGCTACGTGAAATCCTGGACTGCAGGCGCGCGCCTGCGCTCAGGCCCCGACTTGGGGCGGGTGTACCGTCCCAGGTCTCAGGTGATGGGGCCTTCGAGCTTCCCTGCCGGCGAAGTGCTCGCCAGCCGGCCCGACCACCGGGCATGGAGTTGCTGCCGCCTCAGTCCTCCTTGCGGATCAGCGCCAGCAGCGCCGCGCGGTCGGTGGCGAGCAGCTCGGCGATGCGCGGCGGGTTGACGTCGGCGACGATGATCTCGCCGATCTCGGTCGTCACCTCGCGGAAGATGCCGTGCGACTTCATCTTCTCCGTCTGGTAGCGGTTGTCCTCGGTCGGCGTGACGTAGTGCACCGACTCGGCCTTGAAGCGGTGGACGAGGAAGAGGTGGATCAGCGTCATCAGCCGCTTCTTGCGCAGCGGCTCGGCGAAGGTGTTCTGGTCGCGCACCGAGAGGATGCTGCGGCCGCGCCGGTCGTGAATGGGAGCGAAGATGACGTTGGCGAGCCGGTCGTCCCCCGGGCCGACGATGGCCAGCTGGAGCAGCTCGGAGCCGGCGCGGTGCGGCCGCAGCTGGACGCGCAGCGGGGTGGCGATCCCGTAGTGCGCGGCCCACAGTGCCAGCCACTCCTCGAGCAGCTTCTTCGGCACCTCCGTCTGCACCAGATGCTGGTGCTGAGTCGACCCCTTGCCCATCGCCCGGGTGGTGGCCGTGCGGCCGGAGGTGGCGGCGAGCGCCGCGTCGGCGCGCGGGCCGCCGACCAGGGTCTGCGGCGTGCGGTAGGGGGACTCGAGGAGGCGGATCTTGCGCTGCGCCTTGGCGAGCGCCAGCATCCCCTCCTGGCGCAGCGCGGTGGCCAGCTCCTCGGCGGCGATGCCGTCGATCTGATGGCCGCCGTAGGTGATGAAGTTGAAGACGAATCCCATGCTGCCGAGCTCCTCGGGGAAGCGTCGCATCTGTTCGTCGCTCATCCCGGTGGTGTCCCAGTTGAACGACGGCGAGAGGTTGTAGGCCAGCATCTTGTCGGGGAAGCGGGCGTGGATCGCCTCGGCGAACTGGCGGGCGTCGGCGAGGTCGGCGGTCTTCGTCTCCATCCAGAGCAGGTCGGCGAACGGCGCCGCGGCGAGCGACTTGGCGATCGCGAAGGGGATGCCGCCGCGCACCTGGTAGTAGCCCTCGGGGGTCTTGGCGAGTTCGGCGTCCCACGGCAGGTCGACGCCGAGCTCGCGCGCCCGGCGGCGCGCATCCCGCAGCGAGGCCGTGGCGGCGAAGTCGCGCCACTCGTCGGCGCCGACACCGAGATTCGCCTCCTCCTCGCGGGCGCGGAACTCGATCTCCAGCGCCACTGCCTCGCCGTAGGTCTCGAGCCCGGCATCCGCTTCCCACGCCTCGACCAGCGCCGAGGCGGCGCGGTCGAAGGTGCGATCGGTCGCGCCGGCGTCGCCGTCGCGATGCGCCGCGGCCAGCTCGGCCACCAGGCGGTCGAGCCCCCGGCCCTCCAGCCAGGCATCGGCCTCGGCGAGCTGATCGCCGGAGAGCGCGTAGAGCAGGTGGCCATTGAGCTCGCGCAGGCCGGCCTCGTGAAGGCGGCGAATCAGCGCCAGGAAGGCCTCCTTGTACGGCGGCACCGCGAGGTTGGTGGCGCCGAGGACGAACGGCTGGTCGCGCTCGTCGGAGGCGTTCTCGAGCAGGTTCGCCGCCTCGGCGTCGGTGCGCGCGACGAGGATGCCGGCCACGCCCATGACGTCGAGCTGGAAGCGCGCCGCGTTGAGTCGCTTGATCTGCTCGTCGCAGCCGACCAGCACCTTGCCCCCCTGGTGGCCGCACTTCTTGGTGCCGGGGCGCTGGTCCTCGATGTGGTAGCCCGGCACTCCGGCCTCGACGAAGCGACGGATCAGGTTGCGTACGTGCGGGTCACCGCCGTGGCCGGTGTCCGCATCGGCGATGATGAACGGCCGGTAGTCGACCGCCGGCGCGGCGGCGCGCTGCTCGCCGCTCATGCGCAGCCGCAGGTAGTGCTGATTGCGATCGGCGGCGAGCAGCGCGCGCACCAGCACCGCGGCTTCGTCGGGCACTTGCGAGAGCGGGTAGCTGGCGAGGTCGGGGCCGGGGTCCTCGGAGGTCGACCCCTTGGCCGAGGTCGCCCAGCCGCCGAGGTAGATCCCCTCGATCCCCATCCGCTTCATCGTCACCGCCTGGCCGGGGGAGTACGGACCGAAGGTCGTGATGCTGCGCCGCTCGGCGAAGCGTTGGCGCAGCAGCTCGTGGAAGGCATCGGCCGCCTCGCGCGCCACCGGGTAGTCGACCGGGATCGTGCCGCGCTGCTCGACCACCTGCCGCGCGCTGTGCAGGCGGGTCAGCCCGGCGAAGCGCGGGCCGGCGAACCAGTGCCCGGTCGCGGCGACCGCGTCGTCGAAGGAGAGGGCGGGGTTCGATGTGGTATCGGAGCGAGTCATTGGAGCGGCCTCCTTCCCGGCGCCGGACCTCACTGCCCGGCGTCGCGATCGAAGTCGAGGTTGGCGGTGAGGCGCGTGCCGTCGCGGTCGAATGCGTCGACGTAGCGGGAGATGCGGCGACGCGCTTCGGCGAGATCGTGATTGTCGAGATTGAGATTGAGCAGGTCGATGTACCAGGGCGCCTTGACCGGGTGAGTGACGTAGGTGGCGACGATTTGGCGTGCGATCGGCAGGGTCGTCGTCTTCGAGTCGTCGTGGACGTCGCGGTCGCGCGCCGCGAGCAGTTTGGCGTACTCCTCGTCGAGCAGGCGCGCGAACAGCTCCGGCGTCAGCGGATCGCCCTCGCGCGTGCCGGTCTCCGGGTCGCCGGCGGTGAAGCGGGCCTGCTTGTGCAGCCACTCCCAGAGGATGCTGAGGCGGATTTCACCGGTGGCCATGTCCTCCATCAGATAGAGGACGTCGTCGTCGCCGAAGAAGTCGGCCGGCTTGAGCGCCGCCGCCTGGAAGCCGCGGCCGAAGGCGTTGCCGTACTGCAGGGCGACGCTCAGCAGGTCGCGCGCGCCGCGCACCGTGCGCGGCGCCGGCTCGAGCAGGAAGAGCCCGTCGGCGTCGGCGCCGTCGTGGGTGAGCGGCGGGAACGGCCGGCCGAGCTGGTTGGCCTCGCCCGCCCGCTCCCAGACCGGGCGCACGATGTGCACCATCTTCCAGTGCGCCACCCACTTGCCGCTCGCTCCGGCCTGCTGCTCGCGCTCGCCGCCGGCCACCGCGCGTCGCATTCCCGCCGCGACGCCGTCCGGCGAGCCCACCGGGATGTTGGGCTCCATCCCCCCCTGCCAGAGCGCGCACCGGCCGTTGCGGTCGGGCGTGTTGACCGCCCGGCGCACGCGGTCCTCGTAGACGCGCATGTAGCCGTAAGTCATCCCGATGGCGTCGATGTTCGGGTTGACGAACTGCGGGTCCCACGCCATGGCGTCGGAGACGCTGTTGATGTAGTCCCAGCGACCGGTATTGAAGCCGACGAAGTGGCCGCCGAGGGCGGCGCGGATCTCCATCAGCTGGAAGCAGGCCTCGACCTGTTCGACCAGCACGTAGACCTTGAGCGTGTCGCCGGGCAGGTCGAGATGCGCCTCGAGGCGGTCGAGCAGGTCGTTCCACAGCGCCGCCTCGCCGGCGGTCTGGATCTTCGGCAGGTAGAGGACGATCGACCGCCCGGCGCGCCGCAGCAGGGCGCCGCAGTGAACGACGTAGAGCACCAGATCGACGATCGACGCCGAGAAGCCGGCGCCGTCGGCGCGGCGCACGTGGCGGTCGTCGAGGTGCAGGCCGCGGCAGCGGAAGATGCGGGTGGTGAAGTCGAGCTGGGCGCGCCAGTCGGCGACGATTTCGCGGCCGAAGAAGCCGCGCGCCCAGTCGTTCATCTCGCCGGCCACCCGCTCGGCGACGGCGAGGAAGCGCGGCTCCCCGGCGAAGGCGAGGCGGAGGTTGCGCAGGTTGTCGAGCGACATGGTCTCGACCTGTCCGAGTGCGTCCTCGCCGTCGAACATCCAGCCGTCGGCTCCCGACAGCAGCGCGTAGGCGATGTTGCGCAGGCTGTCGTCGGCGCCGGCGCGCGGCCGGGTCGCCGGGCCGGTTCCCTGGATCCACTGGCGCTCGAGGTCGGGCGGGATCTCGCTTCCCGAGAACTTGCCGGCGCGGGCGTCGCCGACCCGCAGGTTGGTGCGCGGGATGAGCACCTCCGGGTCGAGGAAGTCGATCCGGCGCCGGGCGCCGAAGCGCGCCCGCCGCCGCGCGATGCGCTCGGCCATCAGCGCCGCGCGATCGTCGTCGAGCGGCGCCAGCGCGGCGAGCGCCGCCAGCGCCTCGGCCGTGAAGAGGTCCGGATAGCTTCCGGCGACGCCGGGGCGCAGCTGCAGGTCCTGGGTCACGACACCCCCCTTCCTGTCGCCCAAGTGTAACGCCGCGGTGCGGCAAGGGCGCGCCCGGTGGCCTCCCTTGACCTCCCGGCGCCGGCCGTGGCAAGCTCCTTCCCGCATCCAGAGCGGCCCGGAATGACTCCGGGTCCGGCAACCTGGGACGGACACCCAAGGTGCCATGCCGCGCAGCCGCGCGGCGATGTGGTCGCGAAAGCGACAACGAAGTGTCCGAGGCGAATGCCCGCTCTCTCGATGCCGGAGGAGCGGGCATTTCTGCTTCCGGCATGGCGCGCGGGTGTCCTCCCTCCGGAGGTTCGTCCATGTCCGCCACCGGCAGTCCGCCGTCCAACTTGTGCCCCGAACTCGCGACGCTGGCCCTGCACGCCGGCGCCGCTCCCGACGCGGCCACCGG
>JAIOJQ010000367.1 GCA_019911865.1 Thermoanaerobaculia bacterium | reverse complement strand
CCGAGCAGGGCGAGGGCCTGCTCGCGGGCCGCCGGATCGGGCATCAGCAGCCAGCTCTCCGACGGCGCGGCGGGCTCGAGGCCCGCGAGCTCGCGGGCGACGGCGTCGCGGTCTGCGTTGGCCGCCGCCGGAAGGACGAGGAGCGCGACGGCGAGTGGCAGGGCGTGGGCTCTCATGGTGTCTCCTTTCCGTTTCTGCATCGGTACCGCGGGTCGAGAGGGACGGCACGGACGTTAGCACTGCCGCGCCGGACCCGTCGTAGCATGGCGCCGGGGTGCTCGCTTCCGGGTGCCTCCGGGAGGCTTCGATGCATCCGATCGCACTGGCCCTGATCACCGCCGCGGCGTGGGGGATCGGCGGCTTTTTCGAGAAGAAGGGGCTGCACGCCGGCGGCCTGTCGCCGGCGGTCGGCGCCGCCCTGCGCACCGCCGTGGCGCTGGTCGTGCTGGCGATCGCCAGCGGCCCGCAGCTGCGCCAGCTGGCCGCTGCGCCGCCGCGCGCCCTCGCTGCCATCGTCCTCGGCGGCGGCCTGCTGGCCGGTGGCGTCGGCATCCTCGCCTTCTACGCGGCGCTCAAGGGGGGCTCGATCCAGCAGGTGATGCCGATCGCCTTCACGTCGCCGCTGTTCGGCGCCGCCGCGGCGATACTGCTCGGCGGCGAAGAGATCTCCCCGCGCGCCCTCGCCGGCATGGCGCTGACCCTGGTCGGCATCGGCCTGATCGCGACGCGCTGAGACGTTGAGCGCTCCGCCCTCCACGCCGGCGCGCCTCTGGCGGGGGCTGCACCTGCTCGCCCTCGTGGCGCTGGCGATCGCCCAGCCGCTCTACTCCGTCCTCGCCTCGGGCGCCGACTTCTTCGTCGCCTGGGGCCTCGGTTTCGCCGGCGCGGCGGTCGCCGCGGTGGCGCTGCTCGTCGTCCCCACCGTGGCGCTCGTCCTCGCCGTCGAGGCGGCCTTCGCCGTCGGGCCGCGCAGCGGCCGGGTCGCCCTCGGCACGGCGGTCGCCCTCCTGGGAGCGGCAACGGCGCTCGCGCCGCTGGTGCGCGCCGAAGTCCACGCCGCCCTCGCCGTGCCGCTCGCCGCCGGGCTCGGCGTCCTCCTGGCGGGGCTCTACCTGCGGCTGCCGCTGCTGCGCAGCGCCGTGAGCGCTTTCTCGTTCGCCCCCGCCGTCATGCTCCTGCTCTTCCTGGCGTCGCCGGGGATCCGGCGGCTCGGCGGCGCCGCGGCCGCACCGCCGGAAGCGCCGGCGGGGATCGAAGACGCGGCGGCAGCGTCGCGCCCCGGCGTCGTCGTGGTGGTCTTCGACGAGCTGCCGCTCGCGTCGCTGCTCGATGCCGACCTCGGCATCGACGCGCGCCGCCTGCCGGCGTTCGCCCGTCTCGCCGCGACCTCCACCTGGTATCGCCAGGCGACGACGGTGGCGGAGCAGACGACCCAGGCGATTCCGGCACTGCTCACCGGCATCGTGCCGCGTGACCTGCGGCCGGCCACCGCCGCCAGCCATCCGCAGAGCCTGTTCACCCTGTTCGGCCGGCCGGGCCGCGTCAACGTCGTCGAGACACTGACCCAGGTCTGCCCCGAAGCGTTGTGCGGCGCCGCGCCGGCCCGGCGCTGGCGCCGCGGCGACTGGCGCTTCTTCGCGCGCGACCTCGCGCTGGTCTGGGCGCACATCGTCACCCCGCCGCCGGCAAGCTCCCGGCTCCCCTCCCTCGCCGCCGGCTGGCGCGGCTTCGGAGCGGGCGACGACGACGCCCGCAGCGCACGGTTCGATCCCGAGCGGTCGTTCCGCGCCTTTCTCGACGGACTCCCCGCCGATCCGCGCGGAACGCTCTCTTTCGTCCACATCAACCTCCCCCACCTGCCGTACCAGTTCCTCCCGTCGGGCCGGCGCTACGGCCCGACCTCGGAGGCGACGCATCCGCATGGCATTCGCGGCGGCCGGCAGGTCGACAACGAGTGGGAGAGCGACCAGGCGTTGCAGCGCCACCTCCTGCAGGTGGGCTTCGTCGATCGGCTGGTCGGCGAGCTGCTCGACCGGCTGCGCGAGCTCGCGGCGACCGACGACACGCTGCTGGTCCTCACCGCCGATCACGGCGTCAGCATGCGCCCCGGATTCCCCCGCCGGACGGTGAGCCCGGGCACCGAGGCGGACATCCTGCAGGTGCCGCTGTTCGTCAAGTACCCCGGCCAGGTCGCCGGTGCCATCGACGACTCGGTCGTGCAGACGATCGACCTGCTGCCGACCATCGCCGCCGCGCTCGACACCCGGGTGCCGTGGCGCGTCGACGGACGCGACCTGCGCTCCGCGGCGCCGGCGCCTCCGACCCGGACCGTCGCGCTGCTGTCGGAAAACAAGCAGGCGCTGCGCCACGGCGAGTTCCCGCCCCGCCTCGACGTCGGCGAGTCGGCGCGCCGGATCGCGCGGCTCTTCCCGCAGGGCGACCTGCTCGCGCTCGGACCGTTTCGCGACTGGATCGGCAGCGAGCTTCCGGCGGAGGCGCCCGAAGCGGCCGGACTCGGCTGGATCCTCGAGGATCCGTGGACCTTCGCCGCGGTGGATCCGCAGTCGCGCTTCCTCCCCTGCCAGGTCCGGGGGATTCTCCAGCCCGGCTCCCGCGGCCTGCCGGCGCTGCCGCTGGCGATCGCCGTCAACGGCCGCATCCGGGCGACGACCTGGACTTTCGAGCGCGGACGCGGCGGGCGCGCCTTCACCGCCATGCTGCCAGAGGAGATCTGGCAGCCCGGCGCGAACCGGATCGAGATCGCCGTCTTCACCGGCCCACCCGGCGCACCGCGCCTCAGCCGCATCGCGGGCGGCGAGGCGGCCACGGCGTCGCGCACCCGCCTCGACGACAACTGGTTCGCCAGCGACGCGCTGATCCTCCCCGACGGAGCGCGGGTCCCCATCCGCAACGGCGACGGCCTGCGCGGTTTCGTCACGGTGGCGGCCGAGAAGATCTACCTGCAGGGCTGGGTCGCCGACCTGACGACGGGCGAGCCGGCCGACCGCCTGCTCGCCTTCGAGGACGGCAAGCTCATCCTCGACGTCTCGCCGGGCGACCGGCCGGCCGGCCGCAACTTCGAGCGGGCGGACGATCCGGCGTACTTCCGCATCCTCATCCCCGGGGGCCTGCGCTCGAGCCCCCTCGACCCGGCGGTCCGCTACTTCGCGCTGCTGCGCGATCGCGCCGCCGAGGTGCCGATCTTCGACCCCGATCGCCCCGTCCCCGCCGGCCTCTTCCGGGACCGCTTCGGCGACGACTGGCTCGCCGATCCGCCCGGGCTCCTGCCGCTCGTCGCGGGGGTCGTGCGCGGCCGCGTCGAGAACGTCGACCGCATCGGCGAGGCGCTGCGGATCTCCGGGCGGGTCCGCGCCGATGCCGCAGGCGGTGCGGTGCGCATCGTGGTCCTCCGCGCCGACGGGACGATCGCCGCCGCGGCGTTGGCGCAGGACCGCCGCCAGGAGCCGGAAGCCGCAGCTTCCGACAGCCCGGCGGAAGTCCGCTACGAGCTCGGCATGGAGAGCGCCCGGGAGACGCTGCCGATCCGTGTTTTCGCGGCAGCCGGCGGTGTCGCCTCCGAGCTCGAGATCGCCGTTCTCCCGCCGCAGCCCGGGGAGACCGGCGGAGGCCGCTGAGCTCAGGATCCGGGTGACTCGGGGCGGCGCTTCGGAGCCTTCCCACGTTTCGCGGGAGCCCGGTCGACCGGCGCGGGAGTTGCGAGTGCGGCCGCGCTTCTCGGAAGCAGCTCGGTCGCCTCGAGGTCTTCGCTGACGGCAAACACCCGGATGTTGCCGCGCCGCGCGCCCGGGTCGGCGAGCAGCAGGGTGAAGCCGGAACCGGCGAGTTCGGCGGGGGCCGGCGCTCTGGCGGTGCCCCGCCTCGCCTCTCCGGTCCGGCCGTTGGGCAGGATGCACCGTCCGTCGCGGAAAACCAGGATCCGCACGGCGGCGCCGGGAGCGCGGGTGTCCGCCGCCCAGCCGCGCACCTCGCGCCCCGCCCGGCCGTCGGGCCGCCGGCCGACGCGACCGATCTCGCCGATCAGCCGATCCGCACTCACCCGGAAGACCCGGCCGTCAGAGCTGCGGATCCGGCTCTCGCCCGCGCCGCTGGCCGGCGTCGCGGCGACCTCGTCCAGCTCGAAGGTCGAGCGCAGCTCGACCGCACCGCCCTCTTCCGGCCGCGCGAACAGTCGCAGGCCGTCGCGCTCGAGACCCGGCAGCGCGCTGACCGGCAGCTGCAGGCTGAATCCGGCGCGCACCGGCCGGCTCACACCCAGGTGGCGCTGCAGGTTGCCACCGCGGATCTCGCTCACCGGAATCGTGGCCACCGACTCGTTGCGCAGGAAGACGAGGATGTCGCGCGCCGTTCGCCCGGCCTCGCGGTCCCACGCCCAGCCGCTGAGGATGACCCGTCCGTCCTCGATGCGGACGCCGAAGTAGCCCTGTATCTGCCCGGCGAGAATCGGCGTCGGCTCCGGGGTGCCCTCGATCGTGCCGCGCCCGCCCTCGGCGGCTCCGACAATGCGCAGCCGCGGCTCCTCCGCGCCGCTCAGGCGTTCGAATCCCACCCCGGAGTCCGCCGGGCGGACCGCGAAGAGCTCCACCCGGTTCTCCCCAGCGACCAGGAACTCCTCCCCGACGAGCGCCGCGAAACGCAGGTCGCCGCCGTCGAGCCGGAAGGGCTTCGCCGCCGCCCGCACCGTGCCGTTGACCGCGATCGCGACGTCGAAGCTCCCGTCGAGCTCGCCGAGCGTCCCTTCGACGTAGACCGGCAGCACCGGAGCGTCCAGGTCGACGTCGTGAAAGAAGGCGGCGCCGCTCAGCCGCAGCCGATCGACCTTGCGCTCGGCAACCGGGACGAGTGTCGCCACCTCCCTGCCGACCAGCGGGGCCGCGAGGCCGCCCGCGGCGACGCTCGCCCGCCGGTACTCCGCCCGCAGCTCGTCCATCGCCGCGGTGAGATTCCCGGGGACTTCGACCTCGCGGTGTCCGCCGACGAGGACCCGCCGCGGCGTCGCCGCCGGACCGCGCAGCGCCGAGCCCTCCGCCAGCGGCCAGGGCGGCGCAACACCGATCATGTCGAGCACCGTCGGCAGCAGCTGCAGCGCCGAAACCGGATGGTCGACGAGGCGCCCCTCCCGCTGGCCCGGCGCGCGGACGAAGAGGGGGATCGGCAGCACGTCCCCCGCGTTGGTCGGCGACAGCTCGCGCCGGAAGTCGCCGGGCCGGAAGCTGACGCCGTGGTCGGCGGTCACCACGAGCGCCGCATCCGCGAGCCCCTGCCGCTCCAGTTGCCGGGTCAGCTCGCCGAGCAACGCATCGGCGAACCCGAGTTGCAGGAGGTAGCGCTCGTGCGCCAGCGCCGCCAGGTGCTCCGGCCCGGTCCACTTGAGCTCGTTGAGTCCCGGCACGCCGCCGGAGGCCACCGGGTAGATCCGCCCGTCCCGCGTGTACTCCCACGGATAGTGCGGCAGGAGGACGTGCAGGAAGAAGAGCCCGGGCCGCTCGCCGCGTCCGATCTGCGCGATCCAGCCGCGCACCCCCGACGCCCGATCGCGGCCCAGCGCGGCGAGCGTCTCCTTGAACAGGTCGGCTCCCGGCGCGAGCTCCGACGGCGCCAGCTGCGTCTCCTCGGGAGGAGCCGCGGCCGGTGGCAGCGGCGTCCCGGCGGCGGCGAATCCGCCCCAGGCCGACGCGATGCCGGGCAGCCGCGGCCGCCACGCCGGCGGCGTCACCAGGTGTCCGTAGAGAACGATCAGGTCGCCGGCGAAGCGGGACCACCGGCGCGACGATGGGGCCGGCTCGGCCCGGGACTCGTTGAGCTCGGCCGGGCAGAGGCGCGTCAACGCCTCGTGCGCGACGATCCGGTGCGTGCCCGCGAGGGCGGTGAAGAGCGTGCGCGGGAATTCGCGCGACGTCGGCAGTTGCCTGGCCTCGGGCAGGCGACCGGTGAGCATGGCGGGCAGGGCGTACTCGGTGCGGTCGCTCGCCGCCACGGCGTCGCGGAACCAGGTCGAGCGCCCCGCCAGGGCGGCGAAATTCGGAAAGCGAACGGCATCGATGCGGTGCTCGTCGTCGAGCAGCGAGCCGAGCGAGAGCTCGTCGAAAATGACCACCACCACCGGCACCGCGAGGCCGCCCTCGGGGGCCCCCGCCGCCGCGACCGGCACCGTTGCGGGGCCGCGCAGGAGGCCGCGCACCTGGGGCGAGAGGAGGAAGGCGAGCGGCACCGCGACCAGCGCCAGAGCGAGCAGCGAGGTGAACTGACGAACGCCGTCCCAGCGCCGGTAGGCCGCGGCGCCCGCCGCGCCCGCGAGGAGCGCGCCAGCGGCCACGACCGCCGCCGCGTCGAGGCGCCGTCCGAGCACCTGTGCGGCGAGCAGGGTGACGAACAGAGCGACGCCCGCCAGATGCAGGCCGCGCGCCGTCCGCGGGCTCGCCCGCCGCAAGGCCGCCACCAGCAGGACGAGCGGCAGCGGCAGCAGAAGCAGCAGGGCGACGAAGAGGAGCAGCGCCGGCGGGGAGAAATCGTGCTCGACGAAGAAGGTCGCGCCGCGCGAGAGCAGGTCGAACAGCGGTTGCGCGACCGCCAGGGCGGAGAGGGCGAACAGGTGCAGGGGACGCGGCCGGAACCCCGCTTCCGGGCTCTTTTCGGCGGGATTCTCGGAACCGGTCATGCGCTTTCAGTCTACCCGACGGAGACGCGCGGGACCGCTCCCTGCGGCCACCGCGAGAGCCGCCCCGTGTTAGCCTCTGCCCGCTTTCAGACCTCGAATCCATGCGTCCGCGCGGCAGCGAACCGCTGCCGTCGCAGCCGGAGACCGTTCATGGCGCCCTCGCTCTCGCCGTCCCTGCGCATGGCGTTCGCCGTCGCGCTGCTGTTCGGTCGCGCCGCCGCCGCCGACCCGCCGGCCTCGCCCGTCGCCACCTGCCTGGTCGACGGCCAGGTCGAGGATCTGCGGGTGGTCGGCGACGTCGTCTACCTGGCCGGGCGCTTCGAGCACGCGCGGCCGCCGGGGACCCTGCCCGGCGACCCGTCCGAAGTCCTGCGTCGCTGGTTCGCGGCCTGCGACCTCGCCACCGGCGCCGTGCTCCCCTGGGATCCCCAGGCCACCTGCACCACCGGCTCGTGCATCAACCTGCGCGGCGAAACCCTCGCGGTGGCGCCCGACGGCGGCTCGATCTACCTCGGCGGCCGCTTCAGTCACGTCGGCGGCCAGGCGCGCCGCAACGCCGCCCGGGTGGCCGCCGCCGACGCCGCGGTCCTCCCCTGGAACCCCTCGCCCGACGGGCGGGTGTTGCGGCTCCTGATCGCGCCGGACGCCTCGCGCGTCTGGGTCGGCGGCAGCTTCACCGCCGTCGGCGGCTGCTCCCCGGCACCCTGCCACGCGATGCTGGCGGCCACCGATCCGGCGAGCGGCGCGGTGGAGGCCGCCTTCGCTCCCGCGATCACGACCTCCGGCGGCGGCTTCACCGCGGTCGGCGCGCTCGGCCTGTCGAGCGACGGCGCGACCCTCTTCCTCGGCGGCGAGTTCGACGCCGTCAACGGCGTGGCGCGCGACGCCGTGGCGGCGGTCGACGCGGCCACCGGCGCCGTCCTGGCGCCCTTCGCGCCGCGCCTCGAGGACGCCGATCCGCTCGACCCGGTGGTCCAGGTCCACGACCTCGCCGTCACCGACGACTGGATCTACGTCTGTGGCGACTGGTGGGCGACCGAAGGGATCGGCGGCGAGCACGACCAGCGCAACGTCAACCGCTTCGACGTCGCCCTCGGGGCCGCCGACCTCGACTTCTGGGTCGGCACCGACGGCGGCGTCCAGGCCTGCGCGCTCGACCACGGGTCGGCGCGCCTGGTCGTCGGCGGCCAGTTCGACTGCGTGCGCGCCTGGCTCGACTCGGGCACCCCCGCCGACCCGGCGGCAACGCCGTGCGGCAGCGATCCCCTCTTCCTCGGCACCTGGCAGCGCGACCTGTTCGCGCTCGACCTCGCCTCCGGCGAGCTCGCCGGGTGGAACCCGGATCCCGCCGGCGCCGGCGGTGCCTGGGCCCTCGCCGTGGCGGACGGTCGCATCGCCGCCGGCGGCGACCTCGGGTGGCCGCGCGTCGGCACCCCGACCCACCAGAACCTCCTCGTCTTCGCCGGCCTGCCGTTCGCCGACGGCTTCGAGGGCGGTGACCTCTCCCGCTGGTCGCTCGCCTTTCCCTGACTGGCGGCGTCAGGGCGCCAGCAGCCAGGCGAGCGCCGCGGGCAGGCGGCGGGCCCACGCCGGCTCGTGGTGGTGGCCGCCCGGCTCTTCGAAGTAGCGCAGCGTCTCGCCGTCGACGTAGCCGAGCCGCTCGAGGGCGCGGCGCAGGCGGCGCA
>JAIOJQ010000366.1 GCA_019911865.1 Thermoanaerobaculia bacterium | reverse complement strand
CCGGCGCGGCGCTCGCCGTGGCGGCGCTGCTGGTGGCGCGCGGCCGGGCGCTCAACGCGCTGTCGCTCGGCGAGGAGGGGGCGCTGCAGCTGGGCGTCGACGTCGGCCGCCTGCAGCGCGAGGTCTTCGTGGCCGGCGCCTTCGCCACCGCACTGGCCGTTTCGTGGGCCGGCCTGGTCGGATTCGTCGGCCTCGTCGTGCCGCACGTCGTGCGCCGCCTCGCCGGACCCGATCACCGCCTGCTGGCGCCGCTGTCGGCGCTCGGCGGCGCCGCTTTCCTGGTGCTCGCCGACCTGGTGGGGCGCATGGTGCTGGCGCCGCGCGAGCTGCCCGTCGGGGTCGTCACGGCGCTGGTCGGCGGCCCGTTCTTCCTGCTCGTGCTGCGCCGGCGGGGGCACCGTGGCTGAGCAGTCGCTGCTCCGCGCGCGGGGAGTCAGCTTCGCCTGGGCGGGGGAGCACGGCGTCGCGGGCGTCGACCTCGACGTCGCGGCGGGCGAGATCGTCGGCCTGCTGGGACCCAACGGCGCCGGCAAGTCGACTCTGGTGCGGGCCCTCTCGGCGACCGTCGGCCCGGCCACCGGTTCGATCCGCCTGCTCGGTGACGAGATTGGCGCTCTGGCGCGCCGCGAGATCGCGCGCCGCGTCGCCGTGGTGCCGCAAGAGCCGGTCTTCCAGTTCCCTTTCACCGTGCTGGAGGTCGTGCTGCTGGGCCGCCACCCGCACCTGGCCGGGCTCGCTTTCGAGTCGGCGGCCGACATCGAAAAGGCCCTCGCCGCGCTCGCCCGGGTCGGCGCCGCCGACCTCGCCGAGCGCCCGATCGCCGAGCTCTCTTCGGGCGAGCGCCAGCGCGTCGTGGTCGCCCGGGCGCTGGCGCAGGAGACGCCGCTGCTGCTGCTCGACGAGCCGGCGAGCTTCCTCGATCTGCGCCACCAGGTGGCGCTGTTCGACCTGCTGCGCGAGCTGGCCGACGAAGGGCGCGGCATCCTCGCGGTGCTGCACGACCTCAACCTGGCGGCCGAGTACTGCGACCGGGTGATCCTGCTGGGCGCCGGGCGGGTAGCGGCCGCCGGCGCGACGGCCGACGTGCTGACCTACGCCAACCTCACCCGTCTCTACGGCACCGAGGTCTACGTCGACGTCCACGACCTGACCGGCGGCCTCGTCGTCACCCCGCTGTCGGCGCGCGCCCGCGCCCGCCTGCACCGCCCGCACTAGAATGGCCGCATGCTGCTCCTGCGCTACGGTCCCGAGGGGTTCCACGCCGCCGGCGAAACGCTCGATTCGCTGCGCATCCTGCACTCCGACCCGCTGACGACGGCGGTTTCGGCCTGGCAGTTCGGCCGCACCCTCGACATCTCGGCCGAGGCGATCCGGCCGCCGGTCGTACCGGGCAAAGTACTCGGCATCGGCCGCAACTACCGCGAGCACGCCCGCGAGCTCGCCAACCCGGTGCCGGCCGAGCCGCTGCTCTTCCTCAAGTCCCCCGGTTCGGTGATCGGCTCGCGCACGCCGATCGTCCTGCCGCCGGAGAGCTCGCGCGTCGAGTTCGAGGGGGAGATCGCGGTGGTGCTGCGTCACCGGCTGACGCGCGCCGACGCCGCCGCCTGCGCGCGCGCCGTACTCGGCGTCACCGCGGCGATCGACGTCACGGCGCGCGATCTGCAGCGGCGCGACGCGACTTTCGCGCGCGCCAAGTCGTTCGACACCTTCTGCCCGCTCGGGCCGGCGATCCTCGTCGAGCCCGACCTGGCCGACCTCACGGTCGAGACCCGGCTGGGCGGCGAGGTCCGCCAGCGCGGCCACGTCGGGGAGATGATCTGGGGAATCGTCGACCTGCTGGTCTACGCCTCGCGCATGATGACGCTCGAACCGGGGGACGTCGTGCTCACCGGCACGCCGGCGGGCGTCGGGCCGCTGGCCGACGGCGATCGCCTCGAGGTCGAAGTCTCCGGCGTCGGTGTGCTCGAGGCGCCGGTCGAAGCCTGGCGGGGGGCGTGAAGATCCGCCGCGCCGCGCTGGCGACCCTCGCCGGCCTGATCGCCGCGCTGGCGCTCTACCTCGGACGCGGCTTTCCGGTCGGCCTGGCCCTCATCGCCGGGCTCGCGGTGGGTGTGCTCGCGGTCCTGGCGCTGCGCACCGCGGCGCAGCTGCGCCAGACCTGGCGACAGCCGCCGGGGGGGCGCTGGGAGCGCGACGACTAGCGCTTGCCGGGAACCAGAATCAGCCCGGCGCCGGCGACGATCGCCACGATGCCCGCCCAGGCCGGAATCGACACCCGCTCCTTCTCCTTGACCGACAGCTCGAGCGGTCCGAGCTTCGCCTGGTGGGTGTCCTCCGTGTAGCTGAAGCCCTTGTAGACGAGGGCGAGAATGCCAGCGGCGACGAGGATGAGTCCGAGAATCCTGGCGGGCTTCATGAGGCCTCCGGTGGGGGCGGTGTCGCCGGGCGCCAGGGGACGAGGATCAGCGCCACGACGGCGAGCAGGTGGACCGCGCCGCCGAAGGCGATGCCGAAGATCGTCAGCAGCATCCAGGCCGCCAGCAGCACGGCGGCCAGGAAGAGGCGCGCGGTCGGGTTCACGCGGCGCAGCATACCGGAGCGCCGCGCCGCCCCGGCGTGAAGGGCTCCGCCGGCGGGCCTCCCGGCGCTCGATTAGACTGGCCCGGCGCGTCGCCCGGACCGGGCCGCGGAGGAGAGATCGTGCACCTGACCGGAAGTATCGCCGTCTCCAGCCTGGCCGCGCTCCTGCTCGCCGCCGGCTGCGCCCGCGAGCCGCGGCAGGCCGGCGCCGCCGACGAGCTCGCCACCGTCGAAGTGAGCGCGCCGATCGACGCCGCGGCCTCGCTGGCCGGGGACGGCGTCGAACGCCGGCCGGCGGCGGTCGCCTCGGTGCCCGGCGTGGCCGGCGTGCTGCCCGACGGGTTTCCGCGCGATCTGCCGCTGCCGACGCCCTCGTCGCTGGTCGACTTCGACACCGGCCCGCACGGCGGCGTGCGCCTCGCCCTCGACGTGCAGGCGGCGCCGTCCGCAGCTTC
>JAIOJQ010000033.1 GCA_019911865.1 Thermoanaerobaculia bacterium | reverse complement strand
ATCGCGAAGGCGAGGGCGGCGCGCCGCAGCGGCTCCGGATCCTCGAGCCGGTGCGCGAACACCAGCGGCGCGAGGACGAAGAGGTTCTTCACCCACTGCGCCGGGCGCAGTGAACGCACGAGGGCGGAGAGCATGGGGGACATTCTAGTGCGGGCCCGGAGGTCTCTCTGAGCGCCGGGCCGGCGGCTCGGCCGGGTGCGGCGATCGGCGAGCCCCTGCCGGCCGGGAGCGGGCGGCAGCCGCGAGAGCGTCTCGTGGCCTTGGCGTTGGTCCTCGCGCTGGTTGCGCTGCTCATCGGTTCGGTCCGGCGCCCCCCGGTTCTCGATCTGCCGCTGCTCTTCGAACAGGCGGCGAGCTTCGAGGCGGTCCTGGCCGGAGAGCGTCCGGACCTGCGCATCGATTGGACGGGTCCCAACAAGCTCGGCGTCGCGTTCGTCCTGCTGGCGCGCCGGCTGGCGGGTGTCGAGTGGGCGCCGCGGCTGGCGCTGATCCTCCTGGCGGCCGCCTGGTTGGGTACCGTGCATGCGCTCGCGGCGCGCTGCCGGCGTCCCGTCGCCACGGCGCTGCTCGTCTCGCCACTGCTCTTCGGGTCGCCCTTCTACGCGGGTTTTTTCAACTTCCTCGCCGGCGTCCCGGCCCTTCTCTACTGGACGTGGGAGCTGGAAGAGCCGCGGCGGCGCCGGTCTCCCGCGAGGATCGCGCTCTCCACCCTGGTGGGCGCCCTGCTGCTCTACGCTGCCCACGTCGCCTGGCTGCAGATTGGCGGCTTCGCCATTGCGACATTCGTGCTCCTGCACCGGTTCCGCTGGCAGGAGCTGGCGGCGCGCGGCGCAGGTGTCCTGCCGGTACTGCTGCTGACGCACCACTGGGCCGGCGGGTGGACAGCCGGTGACTGGCAGTCTGGCTGGGGCCTGGTCGTGGCGCCGCTCGAGCGGGTGACCTCGCTCGGCGTCGCCGCGTCGTTCACCCTCGGCGGCATCCGGCACGCCGTAGAGCCGGCACTGCTGCTCGCCGCACTCGGCTGGCTGGTGCTCGCCGCGGCGCGGGCGATCCGCGAGCGGGGTGCGGGCGTACAGCCCTTCCTGCTGACGGCGGGCGCCTGCTTCCTCACGGTGGCCATCTGCGGACCCGAGGAGGTGGACAAGATGGTCCTCGTGTCGTCGCGCTGGGGAGGGGTCGGTCTCGCCTGCCTGCTGCTCGCGCTGCCGGCGCCGAAGGTGAACGGTAACCTCCTGACGGCGCTCGCCGCGTCGCTGGTCGCCACCCACCTCGTGGTCACCGGGTCGGCGTGGAATCAGTACGAACGGAGGGTTCTCGCCGGCTTCGAGGAGGTCCTGGCGACGGTGCCGGAGGAGGCCCGCCTGTTCGGCGTCGACCTGGTCCGCGACTATCCGCCGTTCCGACTGCCGCCGGTCCTGCAGCTCTACGCCTGGGCGGCGGTCGAGCGGGGCGCCCGGATCGAGTCGACGTTCGCCGACCCCGGCAACAACCTGCTGCGCTGGGTCGACCCGGCCTCGCGGCGGCCGCTCTCGGAGTTCTTCCTCTGGCGGCCCGCGTTCCTGCGCCCCGGCGACCTGCTCGGCTTCACCCATGTGCTCGTCCATGCCGAGCCGGCACTGGCAAGCGAGTGGAGCAGCTCCCTGGGAGTCCTGCGCTCCGGGCCGACCGCCGGAACCTGGTCCCTGTTCGAGGTGGCGGCGGCGAGCGATGGAGACCGGGTGGGGGAGAATGAGCACCGCGCGGCAGCGAACGGGGAGAGCTGAGTGAGCGAGTCGGAGACGTCCGGAAGCGGCGGAGACCAGGGTGCGCGGCAGGCGGTGCTCGTCCGGGGTCTGCTCGTCGCGATCGTCGCGCTGTGGGCCTGGACGACCCTCCCGTGGCTGCTCGGCGACGAGCGCCTCATCCTGCGCGACGTCCTCTACTCGCACAGCCAGTTCAAGTACTTCGGTGCCGAGCAGCTGAAGCTCGGGCGCATCCCGGCCGTCAATCCCACCTGGTCGCTCGGGCAGCCGTTCGCCGGCAACCCGAACGCGTTGCCGTTCTACCCCGGCAACCTGCTCTATCTCCTCCTGCCGTTCCAGGTGGCGTTTCACCTCCACTACGCGCTGCATTGGCTGCTCGCCTTTTTCGCCATGCGGGCTCTGGCCCGCGAGTTGGGCCAGAGTCCGCCCGCGGCGCTGCTCGCGGGGCTGACCTGGGGTGGCTCGGGCTACGTGCTCACCCTGCTCGCCTTCTACAACCTGCTCACCGTGGCGGCCTGGGCGCCGGTGGCGGCGCTCGGGCTGGCGCGCGGCGGCCGGCGGGGGATCGCTCTCGCCGGCGTGGCGCTGGGGATGATGGTCCTCGGCGGCGAGCCGATGACGGCGGCGCTGCTCGGTCCGGCGATGCTGGCGGTGGCGCTGACGCGCCACGGCGCGCGAAAAGGGGCACTGACCTGCCTGGCGGCCAGTGCCCTGGCGCTCGCCGTGGCGGCGCCGCAGATCGTCGCCACACTGCTCGTCATGCCGTTCACCTTCCGCGCGGCGCACGGGCTCGAGGCGGTAGAGGCGGCCTGGCAGAGCCTGGCTCCCGCTCGCCTGCTCGAGTTGCTGCTGCCGCTCCCCTGGGGCTGGCCCTCCGACTACACCCGTTTCGGCTACTGGTCGAAAGTGGTGACGCTCGAAGTCCCTTTCATCTACAGCATCCACATCGGTACGGTGGGGGGCGTCCTCGCGCTGCTTGCCGTGCGCCGGCGGCGCACCTGGGCGGCGCTCGCTGGCGCCGCGCTGCTCTTCGCCATGTTCGCCGGCACCAACCCCGAGCTGCTGCTGCGCGCGACGCTTGGGATCTTTCGCTATCCACAGAAGGCCGCCGTGCTGTTCACCTTCGCCGCGGCGCTGCTCGCCGGCTGGGGGCTGGAGGCGGCGCTGGGCAGCCGCCGCGTGGCACGTGGCCTCGCCGCGGCCGGGGCGCTGCTGCTGGCGCTCGCCGGGGGGTTCTGGTTGCTGCGCGGGCCACTGGCCGAGGCGATGCGAATCCATCTGGCCGACGGAGGGAAGGCGCCGCTGGCTTACACGCAGGCTGTTCTCTGGACGATCGGCCTGGCGGTCGCCGGCGTTCTCGTCGCGGCGACCGGGTGGGCGATCGGCCGCCGCCGGCCGGTGCTGATCGTGGCGCTCCAGCTGCTCGGCCTGCTGCAGCTGCGGCCGATCCTGGTCACCGACAGCGCGGCGGCATACCACGAACCGCCGCCCGCCTTCGCTCGCATGAACGAGCCGCTCACCCTGCTGCCGGTGCCGCACAACGAGCCGGGATGGGAGGACCGGCTGCTCTATCCGCTCGAGGCGCTCAACCCGCGCAGCCAGGCGCGGGTCTCCTGGTTCCAGCTCGAGCCGGCCTTCGGCGTGCCGCTCGGCATCTCCTATCCGTTGGCGCCCGACGTCGAGGGACTCAACTCTCCGCTGCACGTCTTCCTGATGCGCAATCTGCAGCTCGGCACCTGGGCCGGCCGGGTGCGGTGGCTCTCCCGTCTCGGTGTCCAGTGGGTGATCCGTTACGACATGGAGGAGGTCGAGGGCCTCGAGCGGGTGGCGCGCTTCGAGCAGTTCGGCGTGCCGGTCGTCCTGTTGCGGGTACCCGATCCGGCGCCGCCGTTGCGCTGGCCGGAAAAGCTGCTGTGGACCGACAACCCGATCTGGGCCTTCGTCGTCGCGGCCAATGGGGACATTCCGCCGCAGGATGCGCTGGTGAGCCGCCGGATCGCCCACGAACCCGGAGGGAGGCTCGAGCTGCTCGAGCGGGAACCGGATCGTTGGGTGTTCGACGTGGACTCGCACGGGGGGCTGGCGATCCTGCAGACAAGCTGGCATCCGCTGTGGAAGGCGCGGCTCGAGGACGGCACCGAGCTTGCCACCCAGGCAGCGGAGATCACCCTGATGGGGGTCGAGATTCCGCCCGGGCGGCATCGGGTGACGGTCGAGGTCCCGCGCGGGGCGGAGAAGCTCGCCGGCGGCTTCGCGGTCGCCGCCCTGACCGCGGCGCTCGCCCTGGCCGTCGGCGCTCGCCGCCCGCAGGAGCCGGCATGACCGACCGCCCGGGGCGCTGGCGGACCCTCGCGCTGGTGGCGCCGGTGGCAGTCCTGGTCGTGCTGCAGGTCCTGCCGCTCGTGACCGGTGCCCGCACACTGATCCTGCGCGACGTGCTCAACACCCACGCAGCACTGCGGGTGGGTCTCGCCGATGGGCTGCGCGGCGGAGAGTTGCCACTGGTCGACCCACTGCGCAGCGGCGGCCAGGCGCTCGCCGGCAACGCCAACGTCCTCGCCTTCTATCCCGACAACCTGCTGCTGCTGGTCGGGTCGAACCTCTGGCAGCTCAACCTGCACTTCGTTCTGCACTGGCTGCTCGCCTTCCTCGCGGCGTACTGGCTCGGTCGGTCGTGGGGGCTCGCTCGCGAAGGCAGCATCGCGGGCGCCGTCGTCTTCGCGCTCTCCGGCTACTGGCTGTCGCAGATGAACTTCTACAACGCCGTGGCGCCGGTCTCCCTGGCGCCCGCCCTCTGGGCGGCGCTGCTCGAGGCGGGAACACCGGAACGGCGGCGGCGCGGCCTGCTGGTGGCCGGTCTCGCCTGGGGGCTGATGGTGCTGGGCGGCGACCCGATCGTCGCTCTCGTCGGGCTCGGCTCCGGACTCCTCCTCGCCCTGGCCCGGCACGGCCGAAGTCTGCCGCGGGCTCGTCTGGCGCTGGCGCTCGGGCTCGGCACCCTGCTGGCGCTGCCGCAGATCGTCGAAACACTGCGCATCCTGCCGATGAGCTATCGGGCGGTCCAGGGGTACGCCGAGTCGGGGGGGGGCGTGCGCGATCCCCGGGCGGTTCTCGATCTGCTGATTCCGCTTTTTTTCGGCCGGCCCGACGTCGGCGCCATCTGGGGCAAGGCGATCTTCGATGGCCATCCGCCGATCTACTTCACCCTCGCGCCCGGCTGGCTCGCCCTGGCGCTGGCCGCCGCGGCGGGGGTGCCCCGCCGGCGTGAAGGGCGATGGCTCGCCGCAGCAGCCGGCCTGGCCACCCTGGTGACCTTCTCGGGGGGCACTCCGATTCCGGGCTGGCTCACCGCGCTACCAGGAGGGCAGTTGCTGCGCTTTCCCGAGAAGGCGTTCCTGGTGGCCGCTCTGGCGCTCGCGCTGGCGGCCGGTTGCGCCTTCGACCGGTTGGTCCGCGGCGACGGCCCGCGCCACCTGGCGCTGGCGCTCGGCGGCGTCCTGGCACTCGGCGGCACGCTTTGGCTGCTGTTCGGCGTCGCCGCGCTCGGTGGCGAGTCCCTCTTCGTCCGTCTCTTCGCCGAGCTCGACGCGAGGGCGGCTTGGGGCGAGAGGCACCTGCGCTGGGCGGGATTGTCCATGTTCGGCACCGCCCTGGTCGTGCTCGTGTCGACGACGCTGCTTGCCCTGCGACGGCGCCCCCGGGTGGCCGGTGCGCTACTGCTGACGCTGCACGCCGGCTCGCAACTGGCGTTCCTGCGTCCGCTGTTGGCCGACGACGAGAGCGCCGGCTTCTCCCGGCCGCCGGCGATCGCCGGCGAGGTCGACCCGGCAGCCGTCCTGGTTCAGGGGGCGGTGACCGAGCTGTTCGGAGACGAGGATATCTCGGACCTCGCGCCGCTGTTTCCGGACCGACACGTGCGCTGGCTGCATCGAATCGCCTGGAGCGAACTGCTCTCCTTTGCCGCGCTGGAGGCCGGAAGGCGGTTGGAGTTCGATATTTCACCCGAAGGGCTCGATACGTTCGTCTGTGCGGCGACCGCGCGCGGGATGAGCCACTTCGACGATACCCGCCGGATCGCCGTCCTGCGGGCCACCGGAGTGGATCGGCTGTTGCTGGGGAGGGCTCTCGTTCCGGAGGGAGCCGGTGGAGCGCGGCGGCTGACGACGGTGCAGACCCTAGCGCGGCCCGTCCACGTCTACGAGGTACCGGCGCCGCTGCCCGAAGTGGCGCTCGCCGGTGCCATCGTGCGCGCGCCCCACATGAATGCCGCCCTCGAGGCGATCTGGATCTCCGGCTTCGACCCCTCCAGCACGGCGGTCATCCCAGGCTCGGGGCCACCCGTGGTGGCGCCGCCCGGCACCGCGCGGCTGGCGGTCTCCGAGCGCGAGCACGTCGAAGTCGAAATCGACTCCCCCTCCGGCGGCGTGCTGATCCTGCGGCGCGCTCACCTGCCGATCTGGCGGGCGACGATCGACGGCGCGCCGGCGCCTACGGTGATCGCCCAGCTCACCCGCCTCGCCGTCGAAGTGCCACCGGGGCCGCATCGGGTGGTCTTTTCGATCTCGCGCTGGCCGCTGCGCATCTCGGGCACGGTGGCGCTGCTGGCGCTCGCCGCTCTGGTGGTTCTCTGGCGGCGCGACGGCCGGCGGACGACGGCCGGCTGATGCTGCGCCGCGTGCTGCCCGCCGCGACGCTCCTCGTGGCGCTCGCGACGGCCCTGCTGCCGCTCGCCTCGCCGGCCTCGATGGGCGGCCACAGCTCGCTCATCGAGCTGGTGCGGGTCGAGGCGATCCACCTCGCGGTGGCGGCTGGCGACCTGCTGCCGCGCTGGTTGCCCGACCTGTACGGGCGGCACGGCAGTCCCCTGCCGATCTACTACGCGCCGCTCGCCTACGTCCCGGTGGAGCTGCTGCGCGCATGCGGATTCGCTGCTTCGGCGGCGATCCAGGCGACCTTCGCCCTCTTCTGGCTGCTCGCCGCCGCTGGAGCAGCGTGGGCGGCGCGCAGCTGGTTCGGCCGTGGGGCGAGAGGGCCAGGGCCGCGCACCCTCGCCGGCGGCGCCCTCGCCACCGCGGCGCTGGTGCTGGCGCACAACATCACGGCGCTGTTCGGCGCCGCGGCGCTGGCGACCCTGGCCATCGCCGGGCCGCGCCCGGCGCGCCGTCACGTCGCGACGCTGGCGGCGCTCGGGCTACTGCTGTCGGCTGCCTTCTGGCTGCCGGCGCTCGCCGGCACCGGCGACGTGCGGGCCGAAGAGAGCCTGACCACGGGGCACTTCGACTTTCACCGCCACTTCCTGGCGCTCGCCGATCTGCTGCCCGGCCGCGCGGCGGTGGTGCTTCCCTCGGCGGCGGGGGCCGAACGCCCGGTGCGCTTCGGCGAGTTGCTCTGGCTGGCGCTCCTGTCGGCACCGTGGGTGGCGCGACGCGCCGGGGCGACGGCGCCGGAGCGCCGGCGACGGGTCTGGCTGCTCGCCGCGCTGACGGTTGCGGCCCTGGCGATGACGACCCCGCTCTCCCGGCCGCTCTGGGAGGTCGTGCCGGGGCTGCGCTACGTGCAGTTCCCCTTCCGCTGGCTGCTGCCCGCGACGGTCGGTGCGGCGCTGCTCGCCGGCGCCGCGGTGACGGCGCTGCCCCTGCGCTGGCGCCCGCATGCCTCAGCGCTCGCCGCCGCGACGGCGCTCTGGCTCGTCGGGCCGCTGCTCGAGCCGCGCTACGTCTTCTTCGATCGCGAGCGCGCGGCGCCGGTCTGGGTCGAGCGCGCTCAGCTCGAGCAGGCCCGGGAGGATCCCCGCCTCGTCTCGCCGGATGCCTGGTTCGACGCGGCGACGCTGCATCGCCGGATGGTGACCGGCACGTCTTCCGACGACTACCTGCCGCGCAGCGTGACCGCCCGGGTGCCGCCGGCTGGCCCGGCGGCCGAGCCGCTCGCGGCGGGGATCGAAGTCGTTACCGCCGGATGGGGCTACCCGGAGGTGCGCGCCGAGGTGGCGGTCACTGCCGCCGCGCCGCTGGCGCTCCACCAGTTCGACTTCCCCGGCTGGCGGGTCGAGGTCGACGGCACGCCGCGCGCCCACCGCACCGAGGCGGGGCGCGGGCGGATCGTCGTCGATCTGGCGCCGGGGGATCGCCGGGTCGTCGCCCGCTTCGGGCCGACGCCGCTCGGTCGCTTCGCCGCGGGGCTGTCGCTCGTCGCGGCAGTGCTGCTGGCCGTTGCCGTGCGCCGCGCCGCGCGCCGCGAGCGGCCGCCGGCCGGGTGCTAGCATCCCCGCCGCCATGCCCGAGCGTCGGCGCTTTCGCAAAGTCCTGATTGCCAACCGGGGGGAGATCGCCGTGCGCGTGGTGCGCGCCCTGCGCGAGCTCGGCATCCGCTCCGCGGTCGTCTACTCGGACGCCGACCGCGAGTCGCTCGCCGTCCTGCTGGCCGACGAGGCGTACCGCATCGGCCCGGCGCCGTCGGCCGAGAGCTATCTGCGGCTCGACGCGATCGTCGACCTGGCGGTCGAGATCGGCGCCGACGCCATCCACCCCGGCTACGGCTTCCTCTCCGAGCGCGCCGAGTTCTCGCTGCGCTGCCGCGAGCGCGGCGTCGTTTTTATCGGACCGTCTCCGGAGGCGATCGCCGCCATGGGATCGAAGACGGCGGCGCGCGAGCGGATGATCGCCGCCGGCGTGCCTGTGGTCCCCGGTTCGGACGGCGCGCTGGCCGACGCCGACGCGGCGGTCGCGGCGGCGGCGCGCATCGGCTACCCGGTCATTCTCAAGGCGGCCGCCGGCGGCGGTGGCAAGGGGATGCGGGTGGTGCGCGAGCCGGGCGGCGTCGCCGAGGCGTTCCGCCTGGCGTCGGCCGAGGCGGCCGCGTCGTTCGGCGACCCGGCGGTCTTTCTCGAGAAGTTCATCGAGCGGCCGCGCCACGTCGAGATCCAGGTGCTCGGCGACCTGCACGGCAAGGTGGTGTCGCTCGGCGAGCGCGAGTGCTCGCTGCAGCGGCGCCACCAGAAGGTGGTCGAGGAGGCGCCGTCGACGGTGGTCACTCCGGAGCTGCGCCGGCGGATGGGGGAAGCCGCGGTGGCGGCGGCGCGGGCGGTCGGCTACGCCAACGCCGGCACCTGCGAATTCCTGCTCGCCGCCGACGGCTCCTTCTTCTTCCTCGAGATGAACACCCGGCTGCAGGTCGAGCACCCGGTCACCGAGCTGGTCACCGGCCTCGACCTCGTCGTCGCGCAGCTCGCGGTGGCGCAGGGCGAGCCGCTGGGGCCCGAGTTCGACGCGGTCGCGGCGACGGGGCCACGCGGCCACGCGATCGAGGTGCGGCTCTACGCCGAGGACCCGTACCGCAAGTTCGCGCCGTCGCCCGGCCGCATCGGCTGGCTGCGCCTGCCGCAGGGCCCCGGCGTGCGCTGCGACGCCGGCGTCTTCGGCGGCAGCGAGATCTCGATCTACTACGACCCGATGATCGCCAAGCTGATCGTCTGGGGGCGCGACCGCGCCGAGGCGCTGCGGCGGCTCGAGCGGGCGCTCGCCGAGCTGCGGGTCGAGGGGATCCGCACCAACGCGCCGCTGTTCGAGGCACTGCTCGCCGACGAGGATTTCCGCGCCGCGCGTTTCGACATCCACTGGCTCGACCGGCGGCTCGAGGAGGGCGGGCTGGCCCGTCCCGAGCGCGGCGCCGATTCCGACGTGCCGATCCTCGCCGCGGCGATCGCCCACTTCGAGCGCGCCGGGCGGGCCGCCGCCACCCGTGCGCCCGGTCGCGGCGGCGCTGGAAGGACGCGGCGCGCCGCGAGGCGCGGCGTGAGGCCCGATGGAGCTGATCGCGCGGCTCGGCGAGCGGATCGAGAAGGTATCGATCGAGCGAGACGGCGACCTCTACCGGGTGCGCGTCGGCGAGCGGTTGCACGAAGTCGACGCACGCTCGCTCGGGCCGTTCGTGCGCAGCCTGCGGGTCGACGGCGAGAGCCACGAGCTGTCCGTCTTCCGGCACGGCGAGCGCGGCTGGTCGGTGGGCTGGGCGGGACGCACCGGGGAGGTCGAGATCCTCGACCCGCTCGAGCACCTCGCCGAGGAGGCGCACGGCGCCGGCGCCACCAGGGGCAAGTCGCTCGTGCGCGCCTACATGCCGGGGCGGGTGATCTCGGTCTCGGTGGCCGAGGGCGACGCGGTCGAGGCGGGGGCGCCGCTCGTCGTTCTCGAGGCGATGAAGATGCAGAACGAGATCCAGTCCGAGCGCGCCGGCACGGTGGTCCGGGTGCACGTCGCCCCCGGGCAGGCGG
>JAIOJQ010000365.1 GCA_019911865.1 Thermoanaerobaculia bacterium | reverse complement strand
CCACGCGCTCGGCCGCGAGTCGTCGCTGCGCCGCGCGGCTCCTGCGGCCAGCGCCGCGGCCGAGCGCGTGGCGGCTCGCCTGCTGCTGGTCGACGACTCGCGGGTGACGCGCGAAATGGAGCGCCGCATCCTCGAGGACGCCGGCTTCCACGTCGAGGTGGCGGGGGACGGCGACGAGGCGATGCGCCGGCTGGCCGGCGAGTCCTTCGACTGCCTGGTGACCGACATCGAGATGCCCGGTCTCGACGGCTTCGCGCTGACCGCCGAGCTGCGGCGCATCGAGCGGTTCGCCCGCCTGCCGATCGTCGTCGTCTCCACCCGCGAGCGCCCCGAGGACCGCCTGCGCGGCCTGCGTGCAGGCGCCGATGCCTACTTGACCAAGCAGAGTCTGATCGCCGCCGACCTGGTCGACACCGTGCGGCGTCTCACCGGAGGGGGCGCGTGATCCGGCCGCTTTCGGTGCTCGTCGTCGACGATTCGCCGTCGGTGCGCGCGGTGCTGCGCCGCTTCCTCAACCGGCCCCCGGAGCTGAAGGTGATCGGCGAGGCCGCCGATGGCCGCGCGGCGCTCGACGCGGTCGAGCGCCTGCGCCCGGACGTCCTGCTGCTCGACCTGGTGATGCCCGAGCTGGATGGCTACGGCGTGCTCGAGCAGCTGGTGCGCTCGGGGCACGCCCTGCCGACCCTGTTGCTGACCTCGCGCGCCAATCGCTCCGAGGTCCGCCGCGCCTTCGAGGCGCTGGGTGCCGGCGCCGTCGAGCTGGTGCCCAAGCCGGAGGATCCCGAGGCCTGGCGCCAGCTTGCCGCGACGCTGCCCGGCCGCCGCCGTTCCCGGTGGCGGTGGTGCAGCACATCGCACGCGGCTTCGAGGCGGGGCTCGCCGACTGGCTGGCGGGCGCGGTGGGGCTCGACGTGCGGGTGGCGCTCGACGGCGAGCTTCCCGCCGCGGGCGCCGTGCGGGTTGCCCCGGGGGGCAGCCACCTGCGCATCGACGAGGAGGGACGCCTGCGCCTCGATGCCGAAGCGCCGGCTCGTCGCGGCCACCGCCCGTCGGTCGACGAGCTCTTCCTTTCGTTCGTCCGGCTGGGCGCGCCGACCACCGCCGCGGCGCTGCTGACCGGCATGGGCAGCGACGGCGCCGAGGGGCTGGCGGCGCTGCGCCGCGGTGGCGCGCTCTGCTACGCCCAGGACGAAGCGAGCGCGGCCGTCTTCGGCATGCCGCGCGCGGCGATCGAGGCCGGAGCGGCGGAGCTGGTTCTCGCGCCGGCGGCGATCGGCGAGGATCTCGGCCGCCGGGCCCTGGAGCGCGATTGACCGATCCGCTGCTCGAGCTGGCCGAGCTGGTGCGCCGCGAGACCGGCAACGACCTGCCGGCGGGCCGCCACCCCTTCCTGCGCGAGGCGGCCGAGCGCCGGGCGCGCAGCCGGCAGGTCTATTCGCTGGCCGAGTACGTGCGCGCCCTGCGCGCCGGCGAGCTGCGCGGCGAGTGGGAGGCGCTTGCGAGCCTGCTGACGATCAAGGAGTCGACGTTCTTCCGTGTCCCGCAGCAGTGGGAGCGGCTGGCCACGACGCTGCTGCCCGAGCTGGTGCGCGCGCGTGCCGCCGGCCGGCGGCTGCGCTGCTGGAGCGCCGCCTGCGCCGCCGGCGAGGAGCCGGCGACTCTGGCGATGGTGCTCGCCGACTCGCCGCTGCTCGCCGGCTGGGACTGGCGCATTTTCGCCACCGATCTCGATCCCGAAGCGCTCGATCAGGCGCGCCGCGGCCTCTATGGCGAGCGCGCCGTGGCGGGCGTGCCGCCGGCGCTGCGCGAGAGGTGGCTGGCACCGCGCGGCGGCCTGTTCGAGCTCGACGCGCGCCTGCGCGAGCGCATCGACTACCGCCCGATCAACCTCTCCCGGCTGCCCTGGCGCCTGGCCGAGGAGCGCTTCGACCTGATCTTCCTGCGCAACGTCCTGATCTACTTCCGCCCGGAGCTGCAGCGCGCCGTGGTCGGCGAGGTCGAGCGCCGCCTGGCGCCGGACGGCGTCGTCTTTCTCGGCGGTTCGGAGACCCTCTGGCGCGTGCAGGAGCGGCTGCGCCCGGTCGACCTCGGAGACTGCTGGTGCTATCGGCTGCCGCCGCCGGGGTCGCCGGCACCGCGGCGACTCGAGGAGCGGCCGCCGGCACCCGGGCGCCCGGTCTCGCCGGCAACCCGCC
>JAIOJQ010000364.1 GCA_019911865.1 Thermoanaerobaculia bacterium | reverse complement strand
GGTCACCGGACGGGCCCGGTCGTCGCGCGTGGCGGGTGGCGCCGGCCGATCGGTGCGCCATCCCTGCCGGTCGTCGTTCTGCGGCGAGACGGGGCGCCCGCCGGTGGCTGCCGGCGGCACCCGGACGGTCGTGCCGTTGGGCGCCGTCGGCCGCACGGTGGGCCGGCGATCGGTCTCCGGCAGGCGGCCGATCGGCGTCGAGCGGGGGCGATCGTCGACTTCCACCGCCGGCTTTTCGGGAGAGCGCCGCCACTGCTGACGATCGTCGCCAGCCGGAGTCGTGCGGCGATCCGTGTCGTAGGTGCGCCGGTCGTCCGAGTCGAAGACCGGTCGGCCGGGGGTCACCGGGCGGGGCAGATTCTCCCGCGTGACCGGGCGATCGGTCGCCGGCCGGTCGTTGCGGCCGGTGTCGAGGACGACGCCGGTGCCGGTCTGCGGACGCACGCGGGCGGTGTCGGGCCGATCCGTCCGCTCCTTGTCGCCGCCGCCGAGGTCGACCCAGGGACGGCCCCCGGGGAGGTCCGGCTCGCGGTCGGTGACCGGCGTACCGGCGGCCGGTCCGCGGCGGCCGTAGACCGCCGGGTCGTCGCGCCGCGCCGTGCGCGGAACTTCGGCGAGGCGGATGCGGTCGGTCGGCCGCGGCTCGATGGCACGCACCACGGTGGGCGGCAGGTCCCCCTTGCGGGCGACGAAGTCGGTGACGTCCGGCACGCCGTCACGGAATCGCCCGCGCGCCCGACGTTCGAACTCCTGGAGGATGCCCGGGCGGTCGAACCCGTCACGGGGCAGGCCGCGGGTATCGGTGGTCAGGATGCCGCGCGGCACCCGGCCGCCGTGTTCGCGGCCGAGATCGCTGCCGCCCCGGTGCCAGCGCCGCCAGTCGCGGTCGCAGACGCGGCGGGTCGGCCGGAAGCACCAGTTCGAGTAGTCGTTCCAGGAGCCGCCGGCCCAGCCGTAAGAGCCCCAGCCGAAGCCGCGATCCCAGCCGCGGCGGCCGTACCAGGAGGTGTAGTAGCCGACCGGGCACCAGCCGGTCCAGGCGTCGGAGACGTGCCAGTAGACCCACGCCGGGGAGTAGAGGCGCCCGGGGCGCCAGACCCAGCCGTAGCCGCCGAGCATCGTCCAGGTTCCGTAGTGGTAGGGCACCCAGCCCCAGGGCTCGCTCGACACCCAGGTCAGGCCGCTCGGCGTCCAGGCCCAGCGACCGCGCCAGTACGGGCGCCAGCCGACCTCGACGCGGGGCTGCCAGTAGGAGACCGAGTCGATCGACACCCAGGTTCCGTAGTCGGCCAGCGGCGCTGCCTGGTAAGCGAGGGAGGGCTCGACATCGAGGGTGGCCCGGCGGGCGCGCGCGGCCCGACCGGAAAGTTCATCTCCCCAGCGCTCGAGGGCGCTCGCGCCGCCGGCGGCGTAGAGGTCGACCGCACGGCCGCTGCTCCAGGCGGTGGCCGCCTCGCCCGTCCGGACGATGGTCGAGCCGCGCCTCGAAACCACTTCGGCGTAGCCCTGGCGGACCAGAACCTCGGTCCAGCCGGTGGCGTCCGCCTCGACCCGGTAGACGCCCGGCTCGTGAATGACGACCTCGATGCCCTGACTGCGCAGTTCGGGCAGGCTGTCGCCGAGCGCCTCCTCGCTGACCACCAGGACGACCTCGCCGCGCTCGATGTCGAGCCGGGTCACGCGGTCTCCCCGGTCGCCCGAGAAGGCGATGCTCGACAGGACCACGGTGCTGTCGCCACCGACCCGCAGCAGGTTGCGGTCGGCCAGCGCGATCTCGACCCGCGCACCGCGGGCCACCCGGACGGTGTCGCCGGCCATCAGCGGCTGGTTGAGTTCGGCGGTTTCGCCGGGACCGTAGCCGGCCGAGGCCAAGGTCGCCGTGCCGTCGAGGGCGCGGACGTAGGAGTAGCTCTCGAGTTCGTCGAGGTCGCGATCGGCTCGCGCCGCCGCGGCCGAGACGAGCAGCAGCAGGGCGCTCGTGATCGAAGTCCACCGGTTGTGTCGGTTCATGGCCGCTCCTCTTGCGCGGACAGCGCGCGACCGAGGGAAGAGCAAAGTTCGCGCCAGGGGTGCCCCGGTTCCCCGCGACGTCGCTCGCCGCGCGCCTCCGAGCGTCTCGACAGGCCGCCACCGCCACTGCTAGGCTTGCCGCGGAGATCCCGGCCGGCAACCTCTGGAGCACGTGAGGAGAGGGTTTCGACATGCTCAAGAAGCTGTTCGGCAAGGGGGAGGTGCGCCAGCCGGCCGCCGCCAGTGAGCCCGAGCACTCGATCGACGACCTGATCGTTCTCGAGCGCTGGGACGAGGCGATCGAGCGCCTGCAGGCGCGCGTCCGGTCGCATCCCCGCGATCTGCATGCCCAGCTCAAGCTGGCCGACACCTTCGCCCAGACGGGCAAAGGGGCCAAGGCGCTCGATCAGTACCTGCTGGTCGTCGACTCCTATGCCGAGGACGGGTTTCACGACCGGGCCCTCGCTCTGCTCAACAAGATCGCGCGTTTCTCCCCTGGCGACGAGCAGATTCTGGCTCGCCAGCAGCGGCTGCACCGGCTCAAGCTGCTCGAGAGCAGCCGGGTGCTGGCGATCGAGGGGCTGATGGCGGGCCAGGCCGACCAGGACCCGCTCTCCCGCCTTTCGCCGATCGAGGCGCAGCAGATCTGGCAGAGCGTGGCCTCGTCCGACCTGGTCCGCCGCCTGCCCGGCGAGCAGCTGCGCCGTCTCTTCCTCGGTGCCGGCCTGATGATCTGGGAGACCGGCGAAGTGGTGGCCGAGCGCGACAGCGGCATCGAGCGCATGTTCCTGGTCGTCAAGGGGCAGGTCGAGGCGGTGCTGGCGCTGCCGGACGGCAAACTGGCCCAGCTGCGCGTGCTGGGCTCCGGCGACCTGTTCGGCGAGCGGGCGCTGCTCGAGCACAAGCCCTGGCCGGCGACCTTTCGCACGCTGGAGAAGACGCGGCTGCTGCGCATCGACCGCGCCGGTCTCGAGCGGGCCCTGGCGGGCAATCCCGATCCGCGCCAGCTGCTCGACGCGCTGCGCTTCCAGCGCCAGGATCGGGAAGTGGCGGCGGCGGTGGAGAAGCTGCTAACTTCCTCCGCCTGATGGCGGTTCGCCCGATCCTGCTCTTCCCCGATCCGACCCTGCGCCGGGTCGCGCAAGCGGTCGGCGAGTTCGACGCCCGGCTGCGCGAGCTGGTCGAGGACATGGCCGAGACGATGTACGACGCGCCGGGAGTCGGCCTCGCCGCCCCGCAGGTCGGCATCGAGATGCGGGTCGCGGTCGTCGACGTCGAGGTCGGCACGCCGGCCTCCCGGCTCCACGTGCTGGTCAACCCGCGCATCCTCGCCAGCGAAGGTCGGCAGACGGGCGAGGAGGGGTGCCTGTCCATCCCCGGGGTGACCGACAGCGTCGACCGGCCGGCGCGGGTGACCGTCGGTGCCCTGGACGCTGGCGGGCGGCCGTTCGAGCTGGCGGCGGAGGGGTTGCTGGCGCGCGCGATCTGCCACGAGATCGATCACCTCGACGGCATCCTGTTCGTCGATCGGCTCACCGGTCTGCGCAAGGAGTCGATGGCGCGCCGGCTGCGTCGGCTGCCCTACGTCCGCGAGGCGGGAGCATGAAGGCCGGGTCCGGTGCGGCACCTCGGCCGGCGCCGGCGGAGGTCCGCCTGTTCAACACCCTCGGTCGCCGGCTGGAGCCGATCGAGCCGATCGAGCCCGGCTCGCTGAGCCTCTACACCTGCGGCCCGACGGTTTACAACCACGCCCACATCGGCAACCTGCGGACCTTTCTGTTCGAGGACCTGCTCAAGCGGTCCCTGCGCCTGCTCGGCTACCGGGTGCTGCACGTGATGAACCTCACCGACGTGGACGACAAGACGATCCGCGGCGCGCGCGAGCGCGGCGTGTCGCTCGACGAGTTCACCGCGCCCTACATCGAGTCCTTCTTCGCCGATCTCGACCGTCTCGGAGTCGACCCGGCCGACGTCTATCCGCGCGCCACGCGGCATATCCCCGAGATGATCGAGATGATCGGCCGGCTGATCGAACGGGGGGTCGCCTACGTGGCCGACGGGTCGGTCTGGTTCCGCATCGCCGCCGACGAGGACTACGGCAAGCTCTCCGGCATCCGGCTCGAGGAGGTCCGGCAGGGAGCGCGTGTCGCGCAGGACGAGTACGAGAAGGAGGACGTGCGCGACTTCGTGCTCTGGAAAGGGGCCAAAGAGGGGGAGCCCGCGTGGGACTCGCCGTGGGGGCCGGGGCGCCCCGGATGGCACATCGAGTGCTCGGCGATGAGCGCCCGCTACCTGGGCGAGACCTTCGACATTCACTGCGGCGGCGTCGACAACCTCTTCCCGCACCACGAGAACGAGATCGCGCAGAGCGAGTCGGCCAGCGGCCGCCCCTTCGTGCGCATCTGGCTGCACGCCGAGCACCTGATCGTCGACGGGCAGAAGATGTCGAAGTCGCTCGGCAACCAGTTCACTCTCGGCGAGCTGCTCGAGCGCGGGCTGTCGCCGCGCGCCATCCGCTTCGCGCTGATCGCGGTGCACTACCGGCAGAAGCTCAACTTCACCTTCGACGGCGTGCGCGCCGGCGCCGCGGCGCTGCGCCGGGTCGACGAGATGCGCTTCCGCCTCGCCCACGCGGCCGCGCCGGCTGCGCCGTCGGAAACACTGACGCCGAGACTCGAGACCTTCCGCCGGGACTTCGCCGCCGCGCTCGCCGACGACCTGAACATCTCGGCGGCGCTCGCGGCGCTGTTCGAGCTGGTGCGCGACCTCAACGTCGAGATCGAGGCCGGCCGGATCGGCGGAGAGGATCGCGAGGTGATCGAGGCGGCGCTGCGCGAGGCCGATTCGGTCCTCGGCGTCCTGTTCGTCGACGAGGCGGGCAGGGAAGCCGGCGGCGGCACGGACGACGCGGAGATCGAGGCGATCCTCGCCCGGCGGGTGGAGGCCCGGCGGCGCCGCGATTTCGCCGAGTCCGACCGCCTTCGCGACGAGCTGGCGGCGCGCGGCATCGTGCTCGAAGACACCCCCCGGGGGACGCGGTGGAAGCGGCGTTCCGACTGAGCGGACGAGGCGCGGCCTGAGCGATCGCCTGCCCGGCTTCGGCGAGCTGCCGCACACGCGGGCCCGCGGCGCGGCGGCCGAGGAGGCCGCCGAGCGGTTCCTGGTGGGCCGGGGCTACCGGATCGTCGAACGCAACCTGGTGACCCGGGTCGGGGAGATCGACCTGATCGCCCTCGACGGCGAAACGCTCTGCTTCATCGAGGTCAAGGCACGGGCCTCCGCCGAATTCGGTCCGGCGATCGGCGCCGTCGGTCGCCGCAAGCAGGAGAAGATCGTGCGCGCCGCGTCGATGTTCCTGGCCCGCAACCGCTCTCAGCGCCCCTGCCGTTTCGACGTTGTCGGGCTCGATCGGCGTGCTGACGGCGGCTGGGACGTGACGCTGGTGCGCGATGCCTTCCGGGTCCGCTGAGGTGTGGTTCGCCTTGACAGGCGGGAGGCGGGTTGGATATCTTGCCGCGGCCCGGGCGGGAATAGCTCAGTGGTAGAGCACAACCTTGCCAAGGTTGGGGTCGCGGGTTCAAGTCCCGTTTCCCGCTCCAGTTTCTGATCGTTTCCGGGGGCCGTTCGAGCGATCGGGCGGCCCCCGTCGTTTTCCCGGGGCGACGTAGCCAAGTGGTAAGGCAAGGGTCTGCAAAACCCTCATTCGCCGGTTCGATTCCGGCCGTCGCCTCCACCCCTTCCTTCCTCTCCGCCGCCCCCGCCTCGCCCCGTCCCCGCCGGCGGCGGCCGCCGGACTAGAATCGCCCGGCACCCCGGCCGGAGTGGCGAAATGGCAGCCGCAGGGGACTTAAAATCCTGCCGCAAGTCAATCCCGACGGGGCTCCGGGCTGGCTCGCTGTAATCGCGCTGTAGATACCCCCGCCCGCGCGCCACGCGGGCGCAGGACAGGCGATCGGCGGAGGGGTGGGGGGTTTCCTCTCAGCGAAGTGCCGATGCCCAGACGGGGCGCTGTGAGGACTTGCGCGCATGGGCGTCTAATGCGGGAGCGATTCGACCGTCGGAGGCTCAATGATTGAAGTGACAATCCGTCCGGACGCCCACCTTGCGAAGTTCTACCGTGAACTGAGTGTCCACGTTGGGGACATGCGGAACACTCTCCGAGCGATTGAAGACGGGTCCTACGCCGCCCGCGTTGCCGAGCGTGCCGCTGCTGACGACTTCATCCGGTTCTCCATCGCCCACCGTCCGGAGCGCGACACTGTCGCGTTCGACGAATCCTGCCGGAGGGCCTTCCTAGGGATGAACCGGTCGCTCGTCGAGCTACTGGACTGGATCGTTGCAATCAAGCGTATGGTTGGCGTCGAGCTGCAAATACCAGTTACGGGCGACCGCGTCGGGAAGGACGCGCTCCTGGAATTCACGAGGGCAAAGCTCAAGGAGAAGTACCTAGAAGTCGCGCGCCAGGTAAAGCTGTCGAGCGGGGGCAAGCTCGACGAGATCAACCTATGTGACCAGTACGCTCGAATGTGTGCGGAGTCGTACTTCAGACTTAGGAGGTACCTTGAGCACAGAGGCGGGCACGCTGACGAGGATTTCGAAGTACACATAGTCCGCTTATCGATCTTTCTCGGCGACCGAGAGATCCGGCCATCCGAACTTCCGATCGAGGCCAGCGGAGAGACCCTCGGAATGCGACGGCAACGTACGTCGATCTCATTCCCCCGCGGACAAGCGATCCGCCTCAGTGAAGACGACGTTGAGCGCATCTACTGGACGCTCCGTCACTACGTAGGGCCCATGATCGGGAGGACTGCGGGATCGTTCGGCGATCCGCCGCCCGCTCCGTAAGTCACCAGAATCAAAGCCTCCGACCCGGGAGCTGACGGTCCCCCGGGCCGGGGGGCGCCGCC
>JAIOJQ010000032.1 GCA_019911865.1 Thermoanaerobaculia bacterium | reverse complement strand
GCCTGGATCCAAGACGTTCCCCATGCGACGGAGGGAGCCACAAGCTCCACGTCGCGGTCAACGTCTCGGCCCCTACGGCCTCAGGAAATGGCCGGTTTTGAGGTGTCCATTAATGGCCGGTTTTGGGTGTCCACCGAGGGCTAGCTTCGCCACCTTCTTCTACCAGATCTTCGACGGCGTTCCGGCCAGAGCGCATTTCCTGATCTGCTAGCTTCGGCCGCCGTGGTGGAGCGGTGGAACGCGCAGTTCCGGCCAGAGCGCATTTCCTGATCTGCTAGCTTCTCGGAGCCGACGGGAATCGCTACCGCCAGAGTTCCGGCCAGAGCGCATTTCCTGATCTGCTAGCTTCGTACGCGGGGCTTGGGCTCCAGTTCCACTGGTTCCGGCCAGAGCGCATTTCCTGATCTGCTAGCTTCGAGGCGATCCGTTTACTCGCGTGGGGTTACGTTCCGGCCAGAGCGCATTTCCTGATCTGCTAGCTTCCTCGGCGTCGCCGAGCAGCAGCGTCGAGCGGTTCCGGCCAGAGCGCATTTCCTGATCTGCTAGCTTCTGACCCGCTCGTCTTCCAACAGGAGTACGAGTTCCGGCCAGAGCGCATTTCCTGATCTGCTAGCTTCCCACGGAAGCGTTCCGAGCTTGCCGTGGTGGTTCCGGCCAGAGCGCATTTCCTGATCTGCTAGCTTCCCGTCAGCCGACAAGGCGCTGATCGACTTGTTCCGGCCAGAGCGCATTTCCTGATCTGCTAGCTTCGAGCGCGACGGGCGACCGCGGCGCGGCGAGGTTCCGGCCAGAGCGCATTTCCTGATCTGCTAGCTTCCGACACCGGCTCCTTCGCCCGCTCGCTCAAGTTCCGGCCAGAGCGCATTTCCTGATCTGCTAGCTTCTGGTCGACCGCCGCGGCGAATCGCCACGCGGTTCCGGCCAGAGCGCATTTCCTGATCTGCTAGCTTCTGCTCGACGGCTGGTCCAAGGACACCGCGGTTCCGGCCAGAGCGCATTTCCTGATCTGCTAGCTTCCTCTTCCCCGCGAGTCGTCAGGACGCGGCGGTTCCGGCCAGAGCGCATTTCCTGATCTGCTAGCTTCCGAAACCGGGCCGTCCAGCATCGTCGCTCCGTTCCGGCCAGAGCGCATTTCCTGATCTGCTAGCTTCTCGGTTCGTCGTGCTGGTTTCAACCCGTGGGTTCCGGCCAGAGCGCATTTCCTGATCTGCTAGCTTCACGGGCTAGTGGTATTGACGATCGCTCAGGTTCCGGCCAGAGCGCATTTCCTGATCTGCTAGCTTCCGTCGCGGACGCCGAATGCATGGTCTGCGGGTTCCGGCCAGAGCGCATTTCCTGATCTGCTAGCTTCCTTCAGTGCGGTGGGCACTACTCCATTCAGGTTCCGGCCAGAGCGCATTTCCTGATCTGCTAGCTTCGAATCGCTAATCATTACCGCTACCCGAACGGTTCCGGCCAGAGCGCATTTCCTGATCTGCTAGCTTCGGAGTTGACCTGGGCCGAAGTGGATCTGCAGTTCCGGCCAGAGCGCATTTCCTGATCTGCTAGCTTCTGCTGGATCGGCTGCTCGAAGCGGTGGTTGTTCCGGCCAGAGCGCATTTCCTGATCTGCTAGCTTCCATCGCCACTTCCGGCCCCTTGCCGTAGCTGTTCCGGCCAGAGCGCATTTCCTGATCTGCTAGCTTCTCGAGCGCGTCGACCTTGACTTCCATTGTCGTTCCGGCCAGAGCGCATTTCCTGATCTGCTAGCTTCCTGCCGGGTGCGTTCGAGATGTCCGCCCGGTTCCGGCCAGAGCGCATTTCCTGATCTGCTAGCTTCGCAGCGTGTGGTGGCTCCGGCGGCGGTTCCGTTCCGGCCAGAGCGCATTTCCTGATCTGCTAGCTTCCGGCTTCACGCAACCCCCTGAAATTGAGGGGGTTGCCCCATTTTTGGGGGCCGGGAAACTGACTCCCCATCATCAGAAGAGGAGGAACTGGTCCGGGCTTTTCAGGCCCGGAAGGCGCTTTCGGTGGTCGAAACGGATGATCGACTCGTACTGTCGGTCGGTAAAGGCCAGGCAGTAGACCAGTCCGCCTTTGGGCAGCACCTTCTCGACTCTGCGGGTCGCCGTCTCGACCTGTTCGCGGCCTTCGCAGAACCTCAGGTAGACCGAGAACTGGCACCGCTCGAATCCGAGACCCAGGAGATCGTGGCGAAACCGGTTGGCCTGCTTGCGCTCCTCTCGGGTTTCGACGGGAAGGTCGAACATCACGAGTAGCCACATCAGGCGATAGCCGCTGAGCGCGCTCTCACGGCGCGGGCGGCGTCGCCTCGTCGATTTCCGAGCCCGGCTCATCGAATAGTCGCGCCAAGGCGGCCTGCGTGCCCACGGGAAGCTCGAGCTGGCTCCGTTGGCCCTCGTAGATCTGGGCCAGCGAGACCGTCAGACGCTGAATGGCCACCGTCACCGGGCCGGCGCCTCGCGGGCTGACCAGCAGCCGAATCGGCAGCAGAGCGAGAGCCCGCTTCTCGCTGCGGTCGAGGCGTTCCGCGCCTCCGACAACCAACCGTCGCACCCAGGCGTCCACTAGCGGCCGGAAGGGCTCCATCAGGTCGTCGACCAGGCGCATGGCGTTGCCTTCGTTGCCATGGTGGAGGGGGATCCCGGGGTGGAGCCCTGCGGCCATCACGTGTCGAGCTACCGTTGCGCGCAGGACGGTGTAGCCGTAGTTGAGCAGCGAGTTCGCGCCGTCCGCGTGCCGATCCCGCCGGAACCGCGGACCCATGACGAGCGGCCAGTAGGCGGCTGCCGCCCGACCCTCGACATTGCCGGGGTCTCCGGCCCGGACTTCCGCTACCAGGCGCCGGACCCGTGGGCCCGGTTCACCGAAAAAGTCCAGGACCGCGGCCTGCATCTCGATCTTCCGGGCCACGAGCTGTTTCCACAGGCGCTTGCGCAAAGGCAACGTGGCTCGGAGCTGCCCATCCATGCGGGCACCTTGACGATGGTGCCCGGCAACCGGCCAGAGCAGTCCGACCGGCGAGTGATTGCGCGCACACAGGACGAAGGGGATAGAGCGCTCGGCAAGGGCGACGAGGAGGTTGTTCGAGTAGCTCAGGCCGTGAGCATTCCCGATCAACGCGGCCACGTCGTCAACCGGTGTCCGGCCCCGCTCCCCCTCGGCGCCGCGAACGACGAGGAACCCCCGGTCGAGCGAGAGGGCGCACTCATCCTCCGCGATCTCGACGATTCTGCCGAGCATCTCTACTCCAACGGGCCGGGGTCGTTGACGTACCCGAGGACGTTCACTCCGACGATGCGTGCCTTGAGCGGTCTCAGCGTACCTGGAGCCTTGAAGAGGTACTTCAGGCCGCCCCCCTTTGTTCGGGTGCGGGCGTCGACGTTTGCTTCGTGCAGATCAATGAGCGCGATCATGCCGTCGGTGAATCTCGCCACGCGAACGAGCCGGAAGCTCGAGTCCGCCTCGAGCGCGAGAACGTCATCTTTGTGAAGCCGAAACAGCAGCGGCTGGCCGCTCCGAGAGGTACTGGCGTGTGGGTCGAAGCCGCGCTGGTTCGCTTCGAACGTGCTGATGACCTCGCCGCCCCACTTGCCGTCCGACTGGCGATAGATCTCGTAGCAGTAGTTGCTGTCCCCCTTGACGTAGCGGTAGGGAAGCCCGGTTCGCCGGTCATGAATCGGGATCACGTTCAGGCGCTCGACACAGAAGACGCGCCGCGTTCCGGTCTTCTGGATCCAGGCGGCCAGGGCGCCGCGGATCTCCTTGGTTCCCGACAGGGGAGCGAGCAGGGCGACGAGTTCCGAGCGAAGCCGCTCGTCGAATATCGTCTCGGCCTTCGCCACCGAGTCCAGGCTCTCGACGGGCACGCGTCGGCCGACCAAGGGATTCCGATTGTCGCCTGCTGGCTCGCGCATTCCGTAGTTGGTGTCGTTGTGCAGTGCGGCTTCGCGGCCATGATCCGGCTTGTAGGAGACGTTGACTCCGCGGAGTTTCTCGGCCAGATCCTCTCGATACGAGGTCCAGGGCAGCTCCAGGCGTTCCAGCAGGCGTTGCTCGCCACCTGCCTCCGCGCGGGCAGCTGCCGTGGCGATTCGCTGGATCACGCTCCGGGAACAGGCGCCGATCACCGCGGCATCGAGGGCGTGATGCCGGTGATCGTCGCGATTCTTCTGGCTGTCGTCCGAAAGCAACCTGGACAGGCCCCACTTTCCGCGCAGCATGCCGGTCAGGCGGCCGCTCGAAACCCAGACGCGATCCGGTGGGCAGACGGCCGACAAGTACTGCTTGGCAACCCGGCCGAGATAGGCGGTGTCCGTGAGGTGGCGGGCCAGGAAGTCGCGACCTTGGAGGAACGTCTCGAGCGCGGCTTCGGCGAACAGCTCGGGCTTGCGCCCGGGAAGAGAAGCAGCCCGTTCGACAATCCCGTCCCAGTTCGGAGTGTGCCCGGATGCCTCGAACGGAGTCCGGTTTCCCTTGTCGCGGTTGGCCTGACGAGTGCAGAGGACCTTGTTTCCGATGCCATCGTGCAGCGACCTGGAGAAGGGGAGGACGTGGTCCACCTCGATCTCGTCGCTGAAGAGCGCCGCCTTGCTGAGGCGGGTGCCGGAGTAGACGCAGTAGCGGGCGAGCGCGTCGTCCTTGCCCAACTCCTCCCAGAGCTGGAGTTTGATCCGGTTCTCGCGGTTGACCCGAACTCCCAGTGCCTCGAGTTCCCGGTCGTAGCGCTCGTTGCGCTCCTGATTCTCGGCCTGCTTCTTGAGGATCTCTCTCCGCTTCTCACCCGAAGCGCCGAACTCCCGCGTCAACTCGATGATGATCTCGGCCGGGTGGCCGTAACGGCGGATCAGAGCGTTGACCAGCTGCCGAACCTGGTTGAGGCCGATATGCACGGTCGGGTTGGCGATCTTCCCGAACTCGCGTTCGCCGGGGTCCTTGGCCTTGTCCGCCGGCGACGTGTAGCCACGCAGCAGCTCACCGTAGTAGGGCAAGAGATCGTGGAGGACGCCGTCGTAGAACTGGGAGTGGTGGGTGTAGCCGGCCCGCTGGACCGCCACGTCGAAAGTCACGACCTCCTTTTCGAGCTCCGGGACGATCCTTCGAAGTGCCTTGAGGCTGACGCTTCCGAAATCGTCCGGCAGCTTCAGGCCAGCGAGCACGCGGGCCACGGGCTCCGAGATCGTGAACGGCAAACGTGAGAGGGCCTTGAGGACGTCCGGGGCGTCCTCCTGCTTGCCGAGAATCTCGGCCGCCGGGTCGGTGTTTGCCGGAAGCGCCAAGAGAGCCGCGACGAGTGCGTCCTGCTGATCCGCCTGTTCGACCAGCACGGCAAATCCCTGCTGGATCGCCGGATCGAGCTTCCTCCATTCAGCCCCGAGTGCGTCCTTGCGGGAGAAGCCCGCGCCCACGACATCTCCCCGGAATCCCTTCCGCTTCGGATCATTCCCGAAGTTGAAGACCGTGGAGTTCTTGAATCCGGCGGACTTGGCCAGGGCCGTGAACGAGACGACTCCCGGATCCTCCGCCAGTCGCCCCAGCATGCGATCTCGCTCGTCGAGCGAAAGCGGCCGGCTGGCAAGACCCTCGCGGATCCTCAGGTTCGCGAGTTCCTGCAGCATTCGAAAGCGCTGCTGGAGGGGCGAGCAGAGCCGGGCCCGAGGCTCGCTGGGCTCGAAAACACAACGGCCCGGGCGCACGGGGAGGAGGCGCCGCTGGAAGAGGAGGATGTCCTTGAGCGCCGCATGTGCTTCGCTGGTGAAGACCGCCGGGGCGTGGCTCGCCTGGGCTGCCCAGATCCGGTCGAACTCCTCGCTGACCATGTCGCGCTGAAGGTAGAGGACATAGCCGCCGTCCGGACTGCGGCGGGCGCGGACGGGTTGACGTTCCGCATGGAGACTGGCCAGGTACTCTCCGACCGTCCGGAAGCCGGCATCGGCAACTCGCTGCCGCGTCTCGGAAATCGCGGCATGGACCTTCCCGCGCTCCTTCTCGGCCTCGGCGTCACGGCCATCCTTGCGGCTGCTCCGGAAGCCCCGCTTTCTGGACAGATGAAAGAGGGCGCGCCCGGCCTCGAAGGGTGAGAGCTCCTCGTCCAAGGCACGCGCGCGAAGGACCCACGGATCGAGCTGCTGCAATTCCTTTCGCTCAGCCGCGTCAGAAGGCATGAGCCCGAAGCGAACCAGAGCATCGAGAAGGCGCTGCCTCCGCTTCAGGACCCGATCTCGCCGGCGCCGCATCTGCCGGGCCAGCCGGCGGTCGGCGGCCTTGGAGGCCAGACTCTTCGGCTCTCGCCCATCGCTGAAGATCCGGACTCCCAAGCGTCGAATGGCTATGGGTTCCGCCGTGTCGCTCAAGTCGTAGACGCACCAGCCGAGCGAGTTGGTACCGATGTCGAGCCCCAGGCGGTAGCGGACCTTCGCCATCTCGTTGCCCCCTCTTGACAATGGTCGAGAACCGACTTATCGTGCCACAAGCTAGCAGATCAGGAAATGCGCTCTTTCCGCTAACAAGCTGAAAGATGCACCAAATCAGAGAGGGCCGGGAAACCGGCCCTTCTCGTTTTTGGGGCCGGAGCGTGCCGCCAGCAGCGCGGCTTCCTGAGAGGCATCTGCATCGGGTCCACACATGGGCGTGGATTTGATCAGAGCCTTACGTCAGTTTTTGACGCACTTCCAGAGCGGCGGCTGGCTTGATGTCGCGGCTGCAGGCGACTGAACCAGCGGAATCAGGAAATGCGCTCTGGCCGGAACGCAGAACACCCTCCGGCCCCTCAATCTGGGAAGTCACTAAGAATCCTACGGACTGAACAGGATCCGTTCAGAGTCGCAGCTTCGGCCCTCGCCGGAGTCCGGCTTGAAGGCGGCCATTCGGCGACCGGGGAGAGCGCCACGCGGCCAGCGTCAGAATGCCGCGTATGCGCTCTCGAGTCGACCCCGGCTAGAGAGCGACCGGCGCTCAGAACGGAATGTCGTCGTCCGAAGGGTCGTCTGCGAAGCCACCGGCGCTCGACTCCGACGCGCCGGCGAAGTCGGAGCTCTCCTCCGACCGGCCGGCGCCGGAGCCGCGGCCGCCGACGAACTCAAGCGAGTCGACGACGATCTCGGTCTTGTAGCGCTTCTGGCCCGTCTGCCTGTCCTCCCACGAGGAGGTCTTGAGGCGCCCTTCGACGAGCACCTGGGAGCCCTTGTTGAGGTACTGAGCGGCGATCTCGGCCGTCTTGCCGTAGCAGACGAGCTTGTGCCACTCCGTCTCCTTCTTCGGCTCGCCTGAGCTCGACTTGTACTTCCGGTTGGTGGCGAGCGAAAGCGTCGTGACCGCCTGACCGTTGGGCAGGCTCCGCGACTCCGGGGGGCTGCCGACGTTGCCGAGAAGGATGACCTTGTTCATGGGGGGAAGCGATTCCTTTCTCTCCCTGCGGGAGCCGTTGGGGCGGCGTTTCCGTTCCGCTCGCCCCGGCGGGGCGGCGCGGGAACGCCAACCGAGCGAGCGGCCCGGCCTCAGGCCGCGTCCCGAAGAGACATTTCGAGAGACCCGCGTGCGCACGCGCTCGCCGCGCCAAACTCGTCGAGCAGCGAGCGATAGACCCGGTGATGAGTCCGAGAGCTTTCGGCGAGCTCGCGGCGGCAGGAGCACCAGAATGCCGCCAGAGCACCCGCGGAGCCGATCAGACGCACGGTCGCCGCGCGAGTTCCGTGCGAGGCACCTGGGGCCAGGAGCCGTTCCCACGGGAAGTCTTCGAGCAGCGCCGCGGTCTCTTTGGCGAGGGCCCTGGACGGGAGGGCGACCAAAAGCGACCCGGCGTAGACGAGATGGAACCGCCGATCCGGGTGGTCGGTGGCGCAAAGACGAATCGCGAGCATGGCGCGGCTCCACGAGTAGGTGCGGCAGGCCCCCCGGGGCGGTGACGACCGCTTCCGGAGAGCCTCCCGCAGCGCGGCGGGCACGGATCAGCCGTCGAGTGGTCCCGGCTCGTCGTCGTCGGCGACCGGCGACGGGCCGGCGTCGACGGGCTTGGCGAACGGGGACTTCAGGCTCCCCGTCGAAGGTGCCGCGGGAGACGCGCCGTCCGCGACCTCGCCCGACCCGGGGGAGGGCCCCACGGAAGGAACGGCCGTTCTCGAACGGACGTACTCGGCCCAAGTGGAGTTGCCGTCGATGATCGACTTGCCCACGCCCCTGAGCTCGGCGAGCTCGTCGGCCGAGGTCGTCTCCCAGGCGTGCCCGAGGTACTGCTCCAGGTCCTGGCGGGAAACGTTGATCTTGGCGAACGAGCCGAGGATGCGGTCGCGGGCCGCCTCCACGTTCGACGAGGCCGCCTTGCGGACGGTCGTCTGGCAGCGCTCGATCGCTTCGTCGACCAGGTAGCTCGGGAGAATCGAGAGAATCGCATTGCGCAGCTCGATCGCCCCGAGCCGGTTGGTTAGCTCCCGCAGGTCGCGCTCGTCGGGCGTCACCCACTGGGTCTGCCCTCCCTTGCGCCTGCGCTGAATCAGCTTGGCGAACTCGGCTTCGCGCGAGATGTAGTTGTTGTCCTCGAGGTCGAGCACCCAGGCGCGGATCTTCCGGCTGGACTTGTCGTCGCGGACCACGGCGATGCCCGAGCGCGTATTGCCCCAGATGCGCAAGGCCTCGCGCGCGAAGTAGATCGACGGGCCGCGGACGGTCTCGCCGCCGCGGGGAAAGCTCCACTCGGCCTCTTGGGCGAAGGAGGGCCGCTCGCAGGCCGCATGCAACCTTCGGCCGACCCGGTCCTCGTCCCGGGGGAACCGGTGGGCCGCCACGACGGCCGACTGGATGAGCGCGGTCTCCTCGGCCTGCGCGCTCGCCACGGAAAGCTCGGCCGAGTCGCTCTGCCGGATTCCGAGGGCAGTGTCTTCGAAGCTCCCGGCCTCGCCGGGGATCGGAATGGCGGCGCCTTGGACCGCCACGGGGGAGTTCGATCGGATGTGCATCTAAGACGACTCCTTTCGCCTTTCAGGCAGCCTTGGCCGCGTCGGTGGACTCGGCCGCAGACGCCACTCGGCTGAGAATGTTGAGGGTGCGGTAGCCACGCCGCGTCGTGACCGGCACGACCACTTCGGGCACTTCGCGCGATCGGACCTCCCAGTCGCCGCAGATGGCGATCTCCGCCGAGCCAATCGCCTCGAGCAGCCGGGCGCGAAACTCCTTGTGCTTCCTCTCGCAGCTCGCCTTGGCCTCACCCAAAGCGACCAGCTCCGCGATCACGGTCTCGAGCTCGGGATCATCGAGCGTTCTGGTTTCGCCCTTCGTCACCTGGCGATAGAGCTTGAGGATCAGCTCGGCGTCGGCCCGGAAATCCGGGTCGGGAGAAACGCCGGCGGCGATCGACGCCCAGAAGCCGGCCACCGCCACTTCGATGTCGCGGACGGTGGCGAGGTCGCGTTCGTACTCGAAGACGAGGCCCTGGTTGCCGCCGACCAGCACTCCCAGAATCCCCCATGCGCGTCCGGTGCAGGCCATCTCGTGCTGGAGCTGGAGCACGTAGTTGATCGGCGGCTCCTTGCCCGGCCAGTGCTGCCGGAAGGTGAAGGAATCGACGGTCTTGACCTGCAGCAGCCCCGGACCCTTCGCGTGATTCACGATCTCGTAGTCGGGGGTGCAGGCCATGTTGGCGACGGTCGGGTGAGGGATCACGCGCTGCACGCGGCGCACCTGCCACCCGTAGTCCTCGGCGAGCCCCTTGGCAACGGTGTCCTCGTTGCGCTTGCCCCACTTGACGCGCTCGTTGCTCGACAGGTCCGGCTCGTCGATGAGCCCAGCCTTGGTCATCCAGAGTTCGAGCGGTGACTTCCAGGGGTTCAGGCCGAACAGCGACGCCGACTCCGAGGCTCCAACAAACGTCCTCCGGACCGCCGGGTCGAAGGTCGGAACGGCGAAAGCGGAAGCTTCCGCGGGGATTGCCAGGCTTGGAACCATCCTTCTCCTCCCGGTTCTTTCTCGGCGCTTCGGTTCGCGCCGCATGCACCCTCTGGGGGATGCGGCGCGGCCGAAGGCCGTCGGCACCTCGGATCCGTGGCCCAAGAAGAAGAGGTGAGGGACCTCCTACCGCGGTCTGGGAAAGCGGATCTCCAAGCAGAAGGGCGTTCTGCCTACCTGTACTGGCTCGGTGCGGTTTCGACGGGCAGCAGCCGACGCTGCCGCGAACGGAGCGCTGGCAAGGTCACCTGGCCGGTCCGAAAACGCGACCTCGAACACGGCCTTTGCCGGGTCCACCGCGAGCGTCGTACGCTT
>JAIOJQ010000363.1 GCA_019911865.1 Thermoanaerobaculia bacterium | reverse complement strand
CGAGGCCGACCCGGAGCAGGAGCGCGAGGCCTGGGAGAAGGCGTTCGCCCACTACACCGAGCTCTGCGCGCGCGAGCGCGAGGAGGTCCTGGCGGCCGGCGGCCTGCACATCATCGGCACCGAGCGCCACGAGTCGAGGCGCATCGACAACCAGCTGCGCGGCCGCGCCGGGCGCCAGGGCGACCCCGGTTCGTCGCGCTTCTTCCTCTCTCTCGAGGACGACCTGATGCGGATCTTCGGTTCCGACCGCATCCAGGGGCTGATGGGGCGCCTCGGCATGGAGGAGGGCGAGGCGATCGAGCACGGCATGGTCTCGCGCGCCATCGAGCGGGCGCAGAAGCAGGTCGAAGGACGCAACTTCGAGATGCGCAAGCACCTGCTCGAGTACGACGACGTGATGAACAAGCAGCGCGAGGCGATCTACTCGATGCGGCGCGACATCTTCGACGGCCGCGAGGGGCGCGACTACCTGCTCGGCCTGTCGGGCGAGATCGTCGACGCCGTGGTCGCCACCCACTGCCCGGAGAAGATCGATCGCGCCGACTGGGCGCTCAGCGAGCTGGCCAACGACGTGCTCGGCTACTTCGACATCGACATCCACAAGACCGACCTCGACCCGGCGCAGCTCGAGCCCGGGCCGCTGGCGACCCGCCTGCGCGAGCTGGTCGAGGCGAAGTACGCGGAAAAAGAGCAGCGCCTCGGCGCCGAGCTGATGCGGACGATGGAGCGCGACGTGATGCTGCGCTTCGTCGATCTCGCCTGGAAGGACCACCTGCTGGCGCTCGACCACCTGAAGGAGGGCGTCGGCCTGCGCGGCTACGGCCAGCGCGACCCGCTGCAGGAGTACAAGCGGGAGTCCTACGAACTCTTCGGGGCGCTCAAGGAGCGGGTCGAGGACTCGGTGGTCAAGACGCTGTTCCGCATCGAGCCGGTCTCCGAGGAGCAGATGGAGCGCGAGCGGAGCCGCCGCCGACCTGCCGGTGCGCGCCGAAAAGATCCCCGGCCGCAACGACCCCTGCTGGTGCGGCTCGGGCAAGAAGTACAAGAAGTGCCACGGCGCCAACGCGGGCTGACGCCGCCCGCGGCGCGGCCCGGTCACCCGCTCGGGGCGCCGGGCCGGCCGAGGGAGACGCCCTACCGCTTGGTGTAGGTGAGCTCCATCATCTTCGTCTCCTTGCCGTCCGGTCCCGGACCGAACATCTCGAAGACTTCGACCGTCTCACTGACCGCCCGCAGCACCATGCGCGCCTCGACCGGACCCTTGGTGACCGGGTCGTTCCACGAGCCGGTGAACTGGCAGTTGCCGGCCTCGTCGCAGGTCCCTTCGCTGACCATCAGGCCGGTCGACATGCTGTCGATCCAGGTCGACCAGTACTTCCCCGAGACGTTGTCGTAGCCGTGCAGGCCGTGGCCGGTGAACGGCTGGCCCATCATCGACCCCTGGTACTCCTCGACCATGACGCGGCCGCCCAGCATCATCGAGCGGGTGGCCGTGCCCGCCTCTTCGACCGGCGGCGCCCCGGGCTCCATCCAGCTCTTCGCCACCACGTCCCAGGTGCCGGCCCCGGCGGCCAGGGCCGCGTGCTGCGGCCCGGGGGTGCCGGCCTTCTGGTAGGCCTCCATCATCGCCTGCTGTTCGGGGGTCATCTGGGGGGCGGCCCCCTCCTGGGCGCCGGCGGCGGCGACCAGGGCGAATCCGGCGACGGCGGCGAGGCACCACGACGCGCGCTTCCCGTGCGTTCTGATCATCTCCATCTCCTCCGTTGAGTGGGGTTTACCCGGCGCATTGTAGCTCTGATAACCTCGCCGGGAGCTCCGGAGCCCCCCGGCGCTCCCGCACCCCCCTCGGAACCGATGACGACGAGCGACGGACCTCCCCGCCTGGCCCTCACTTTCGACGACGTCCTGATCGCGCCCGGCTACTCCGAGGTGCACCCCAACGACGTCGACCTCTCGACCCGCCTCTGCCGCGACATCCGGCTCAATATCCCGATCCTCTCGGCGGCGATGGACACCGTGACGGAGTCCCGCCTGGCGATCGCCCTCGCCCAGGAGGGGGGGCTCGGGGTGATCCACAAGAATCTGCCGATCGCCCTGCAGGCCGAGGAGGTCGACAAGGTGAAGCGGTCGGAGGCCGGGATGATCGTCGACCCGGTCACCATGCGCCCCAACCAGCTGATCTCCGAGGCCCTCGACATGATGGCCCGCTACAAGATCTCCGGCGTCCCGGTGACCGACGACGCCGGCCGCCTGGTCGGCATCCTGACCAACCGCGACCTGCGTTTCGAGTCCGACACCAGCCGGCGGATCGCCGATCTGATGACCAAGGACGACCTGGTCACGGTCCCCGAGGGGACGACGCTGGAGGAGGCCAAGGCGCTCCTGCACCGCCACAAGATCGAGAAGCTGCTGGTGGTCGACCGCGACGGCAATCTGAAGGGGCTGATCACGGTCAAGGACATCCAGAAGATGATCGAGTACCCGATCGCCTGCAAGGACGCCCTCGGCCGCCTGCGGGTCGGCGCCGCGGTGGGCGCCGCCGGGGACTATCTCGAGCGCGCCCGCGCCCTGGTGGACGCCAAGGTGGACGTGCTGGTGCTCGACTCGTCGCACGGCCACAGCAAGGGGGTGCTGGAGGCCACGGAGCGGCTGCGCACGGAGTTCCCGGACGTGGCGATGATGGTCGGAAATGTGGCGACGGCCGAGGGCACGCGCGACGCGATCGACCGCGGCGCCGACGTGGTGAAGGTGGGCATCGGCCCGGGCTCGATCTGCACGACGCGCATCGTCACCGGCGCCGGGGTGCCGCAGATCACCGCGATCGGCGACTGCGCCCGGGTGGCCGGCGAGCGCGGCGTGCCGATCGTCGCCGACGGCGGCATCAAGTTTTCCGGTGACCTCGCCAAGGCGATCGTCGCCGGCGCCGGCAGCGTGATGATCGGTTCGCTGTTCGCCGGCACGGAGGAGAGTCCGGGCGAGACGATCCTCTACCAGGGGCGCACGTACAAGGCGTATCGCGGCATGGGTTCGCTCTCGGCGATGGCGCGCGGCAGCGCCGACCGCTATTTCCAGGAGTCGGGCACGTCGCTGTCGAAGCTGGTCCCGGAGGGGATCGAGGGGATGGTGCCGCACAAGGGCAGTGTCCACACGATGCTCCCCCAGCTGACCGGCGGCCTGCGCGCCGGCATGGGCCTCTCCGGCTCCGCCTCGATCGACGACCTGCGCACCCGCGCCCGCTTCCTCCGCATCACCGCCGCCGGCCTCAAGGAGAGCCACGCCCACGACGTGGTCATCACCAAGGAAGCCCCGAACTATTGGATCGAGCGCTAGCCGCGCTCCAGGGTGGATCGAGCGCTAACCGCGCTCTCGGGTGGATCGAGCGCTAACCGCGCTCCAGGGTGGATCGAGCACCAACCGCGCTCTGTGGTTGCAGACCCACGGCAGGGCGCCCCACTTTCCCCGGCATGGTTCAGCGTTCGCTCGCAGCGGTCGCCTGGAGCGTCGCGGTCGAGCGCAGCGCCTCTCCCGGGGAGCCAGAAGGAGACCGAGCCACGATGGGTACGTCGGACACTTCGCAGCCGCAGCGCCTCTACTACGGAACCCGGGACGACCTGAAGCCCGGCGACCGGATCGAGCCCGGCGTTTCGCTCGCCGGCGGTGAGCACGACGGGGCGCTCTGGGTGGAGCTGACGCCCGATCTCGACGGGGCGATCTGGTCGGCCGAGCTGGCCCCCGGCGAGGGCCCGGGCCGCGTCTACGTGGTGGAGCCGGTCGGCGCGATGGAGCCTTCCCCCGAGCCGACCGGCCAGCTGTCTCCGGGTTCCCGCTGGGCGCCGTACCGCTCTCGCGAGCCGCTGCGGGTGGTGGCCGAGGTCACGGAGTGGCTCCACTACCACGGCACGCGGGCGGCTCTCGAGCCCGGCGACCTGATCCAGCCCGGTCACGCCCCCAATTTCGGCCGCCGGGACCGGCTCACCACGTACGTCTACCTGACCCGCACGCTCGATGCGGCGATCTGGGGCGCCGAGCTGGCAGCCGGCGACGGCCCCGGCAGGATCTACCTCGTGGAGCCGACCGGACCGATCGAGGACGACCCCAACCTCACCGACAAGAAGTTCCGCGGCAATCCCACCAAGTCCTTCCGCTCCCGCCACCCCCTCCGCGTCACCGGCCAGGTCGAGAACTGGCAGGCCCACCCCCCCGAAGCCCTCCGAGCCATGAAAGAAGGCCTCGCCCGCCTCGAACGCCTCGGCATCGAACCCCTCGACGACTGACCCCAGCCGACCGCCAGAGTCGACCGCAGCTTCCAAAGTCGACCTCGCCGCTCCCGAAGTCCTGCCGAAGCGGCGAGAGCGTCTCCCAGCTCCCAAAATCGGAGACCGTCCCGCCTTCCGGGACCGCCCTCGGCTCGAGCACGTCAGGCACCGCCTCAGAGGCAGAAGTCGTCCCTCTCGTCACGGAACCGGCCGCGCGAACATGCACTCTGGCCTGTTCTGCCGATGGGTCGCCGAGAAGCGCGCTACTGAGATCGTGAGCCACAGGTAGGCCTTGGTTCCGGCCTCGTATACTCCACGAGTGAGCTCGCGACTCGCCGCCGTGCTCTGGCTGGCAGCTATCCACGGGGGCTGTGGTGGGTCTCCTGCGTCGTTCGACCGTGAACAGATGCCGGAGCTCGGTCGCCAGGTTCCGCTCATCTCGCCGGCCGCTACGATCAACGAAGATGTTTCGCCTTCGGCGGGTCGCTGGTCGGTGGTGAACTACTGGCACTTCTACTGCGGCCCCTGCCTCGACGAGCTACCCGTTCTCGAAGAGTTCGCCGCTGCGCACCCGGAGATCGAGGTCGTCGGCGTCAGCTACCTCTTCGACCCGGCGGAGATGCCCGTCGATGAGCAGCTCGGACACTTTCGTCGCGCCGTGGCGGCCAAGGGCGTGAACTTCCCGACATTGCTCGCCGGTCGTCACGAAGATCTCGCGGACTTCGACTTCCAGACGATTCCTACGACACTCCTGGTCAGCCCTCAGAATACCGTCGAAGCGGAGCTGCGCGGCGCGCAAGGCCTGCGCTGGTTCCTCGCCCGAGCCGCCAACCGCGTCCGAGAGTCCACCCCCCAACTCCCCTCCGCCCCGACGCCAAGCACCCACCACCCGTCTTGCCTCCAGACTCCCTCTGGCTAAACCGCCAGGAACTGTCGCGTTTGACGCGCTCCCCGATCCGACTGTACTCTCGGCAAACCATGCAATCCCGGCGGCCTATGGCAGCCCACTGCTTCCGAGCCCCCACGGCAAACGCGGCGCCTTCTGCAGCGTTCGCCCTCACCTCTATCCACCTGCAGTGCCGTCGAATTCAGAGTTAGCCCGCACAATCGACATGACAGGACTTCGAAGCTCTCTCCGGCTGCAAGGCATCGCGCTGGTTGCGCTCTTCATCCAGCTATCTTGCTCAGGCGACTCCCGCAGGCACACCGCCGAGGAGGCCATTCATCTCGCAGTGCAGGCAGCCGCTGCGGCCGGAATCGACTTGTCCGAGCGCAAGCCGCCCGAAGCTGAGTTCCAGCGCGAGCTGGGCGGAGGAACTTGGGTAGTGTCGTTCTCAAGCACAGCTCCGTTTCCGCCCCACCACGGGTTGTGGGCTTTCGTCAATGATCGGACTGGCGAAGTGGAGTTCAAGTTCGGAGTCTAGTGGCGTGCGGGCTAACCCTTCGTTCGAGCGGACGCGCTCCGCAGCTGTGGCCCGCTTCGCGGTCGGCCGCAGGTGGCGCGCCGCTCAACTCATGAGCCGTTAGGCGACGGAGAGGGTCATCCGCCCATCAAGTCCCTTTTCTCACTGAACGAAGGAGGAGAGAGTATGCGCATGCGCGTCGTGGCATTGTTTGTGGGTCTCAGCCTCGCGGCCCTTGCCTCGCCTGCGGCAGCCGAGAAGGGCCCTGTGAGCCACCGCATCTCGGGTTGTGATTGGTTTTTGATCGATCTTCCCAGCGGTTACGCCCTCGTTGAGTGGTACGGCGGCAACGATCCTGACAAGGGCGATGAGATCGTTGGCGACTTCGACGAGTACGGCTTCAGGAACGTCTACAACATCACTGCTGACCAAGAGCTCCGCGTCTGGGTTGACGACTTCTGGCTATCCAAGGGCAGCGCACTTGAGGACCTCTATGAGAAGTGCGACTGAAGGCCAGCCGGATTGTCGCCTAACCCCTCGTATCTGGACTCCTCCCGCAAGTAGCTTGCCGCGCGGTTTTTGACGAAGGGCAGGACTGGGCTTGACCCGCTTTTGTGGACACCGAAATTCGCCCAAGATAGGGCGGGAGGTGTCCGGTGTCGAAACGGAGACGGGAGT
>JAIOJQ010000362.1 GCA_019911865.1 Thermoanaerobaculia bacterium | reverse complement strand
CTGGTGATCGGCGCGGCCCTGCTCGGCGCCGGGCTCGTCCTCGCCCGGGTCGCCCGGCGGACGGCGGGCACCGGCGCCGGTCCCGGCTTCGTCCGTTTCGCCTTCATCGCCAAGGGGGCCCAGCAGCTGGCGTTGTTCGGCTCGTTGATCGGCTGGCTGCCGGCGATCCCGGTCGGCATCGAGGTGCCGCTCGACGGCCTGCTCACCGGCCTGCTCGGCGTCGGCATCGTGGTCTGGCTGCTCGAAGAGGAGCAGCACCGGCTGCGCGAGGCGGCGCGCCAGATCGAGCGGCTGGCCTTCTACGACCCGGTGACCGGCCTGCCCAACCGGCAGCTCTTCGTCGAGCGGCTGCGCGGCTGGCTGGCCCGGCTGAGCGGCGGCGACGGGACGGGCGCCCTGCTGTCGCTCGACCTCGACCGCTTCAAGGCGGTCAACGACCGCGGCGGGCACGAGGCGGGCGACCAGATGCTGGCGGCGATCTCCGACCGCCTGCTGCAGAGCGTCGCGGAAGGGGAGACGGTGGCGCGCCTCGGCGCCGACGAGTTCGCGCTGCTGCTGCCCGGCGGCGGCGACGCCGCGGGCGTGGCGCGGCGGGCCGGGGCGATCCTCGAGCGGCTGCGGGAGCCGCTGCAGATCGGCGGCCACGAGCTGCGGATCGAAGCCAGTCTCGGCGCCGCGCTCTGCCCGGCACACGGCGTGGAGGCCGCCGTGCTGCTGCGCAAGGCCGACGCGGCGATGCGTCGCGCCAAGGCCGCCGGCGGCGGGCGGGCGGAGATCTGGGACGCCGCGCGGCTCGATGCGGCGCGCGAGCCGTTCGCCCTCGAGCGGGCGCTGCGCGAGGGGCGGCTGGGCGAGGACCTCGAGCTCCACTTCCAGCCCATCGTGCGCTCGGGCAGCGGCGAGATCGTCGGCGCCGAGGCGCTGCTGCGCCTGCGTCATCCCGACCGCGGGCTGCTCTCGCCGCCGGAGTTCCTCTTCGCCGCCGAGAGCGCCGAGGTCAGCGACGCCATCGGCCAGTGGGTGCTGCGCGAAGCCTGCGCCGCCGTGGCCGCCTGGCGTCGGCGCTTCGGGGCCGAGCTGCGGGTGGCGGTCAATCTGACGGCGCGCGCCTTCGAGGACCGTCAGCTCGCCGCCAAGGTCGGCGCGGTGCTGGCCGAGTTCGGCCTGCCGGCTTCCGCCCTCGAGCTCGAGATCACCGAGACGATGGCGCTGCTTCAGGTCAACGACCCGGCGCCCGGACTCAGCGAACTGCGCGCCCGGGGCACCCGCGTGGCGGTCGACGACTTCGGTACCGGCTACTCGTCGCTCTCCTACCTGCGCGAGCTGCCGATCGAGATCGTCAAGCTCGACTCCTCGTTCATCCGCGACCTCGGGCGACGCCCGCGCGACTCGCGCATCGTCGGCGCGGTGGTGCAGCTCGCCCACGGCCTCGGCCTCGAGGTGGTGGCCGAGGGGGTGGAAGAGGAGGGGCAGATGGCGGTGCTCGAGATGCTGCACTGCGACCGCATGCAGGGCTTCCTGTTCAGCCGGCCGCTGCCGCGCGGCGAGTTCGAACGGCTGCTGGCCACCGCCGTGCCGTTCGGCGGCGCCGGCGACGGCCGGTTGAATCCCGCCTGAACGGAATCCCGGATCGGGGGCTTGCGGGCCGCTCGGGTCGGTGATACGGTCCGCCAAATTTCCGTTGCAGGCGGTTGCAGTACCTCAATCCGGCTTTTCAGAGTCCAGGAGGAAGGTCCATGTCGAAGCGTCTCGTGGGAGTCGTGTGCTGCCTGATCTTCGCCCCGTCGCTGCTCCTCGCCGCCACTGCGGCGAGCGAGAACGCGGCCGAGCGGTCGGAGATCCACTTCCTGGGCAGCCAAGGTCAACTCGTGCGCGGCGTCCGCTGCGCCGCGCCGACGCCGGGCCAGGCCGAGATCGCCGAGACCGGCGCGGTCGTTGCCGATTTCGTCAAGATGTTCGGCCGCCAGCAGAACGCCTCGGCGGTCGCGGTGAGCATCCCGGTGCGCTGGCACGTCGTTCGCTCGGGAACCTCGGCGAGCCAGGGAAACATCTCCGACGCGATGATCGCCAACCAGATCCAGGTGCTCAACCAGGCTTACTCGGGCACCGGCTTCTCGTTCTACCTGGCGAGCACCGACCGCACCACCAACAAGCGCTGGTACACCGGCTGCTACAGCTCGGGCACCGAGCGCAAGATGAAGCAGGCGCTGGCGATCGACCCCGCCAACAACCTGAACGTCTACTCCTGCAGCCCCTCGGGCGGCATCCTCGGCTACGCCCGCTTCCCGAACTCCTACCCGGAGTCGAGCTACATGCACGGCGTGGTGCTGCTCGACCAGTCGCTGCCGGGCGGCGCGGCCTCGCCCTACAACCTCGGTGACACCGGCACCCACGAAGTCGGCCACTACCTCGGCCTCTACCACACGTTCCAGGGCGGCTGCACGAACCCCGGTGACTCGGTGGCCGACACGCCGTTCGAAGCGAGCCCGGCCTACGGCTGCCCGACCGGCCGCGACACCTGCTCGAGCACCGGCCTCGACCCGATCAAGAACTTCATGGACTACACTGACGACGCCTGCATGAACGAGTTCTCGACCGGACAGTCCGACCGCATGCACGCGCTCACCTCGCAGTACCGCCCGTCGATCTACTACTGACCGGCTGGTTCGCGCTTCGATCCGCGACGGGGGCCGGAAACGGCTCCCGTCGCTTTTTTTGTCTCTTCCGGAGGACGGCTCGGCCATGAACGAAGAGGACCGTCTCGAACGGCTGCGACGGCGCATCCGCAACCTCGACGCCGCGCTGCTCGGCCTGGTCGCCGAGCGCATCGAACTGGCGCGCGAGGTCGGCCGCGAGAAGCGTTCTCGCGGCGTGCCGTTGCGCGACTTCGAGGTCGAGAAGCGGGTCCTCCAGCGCGCCGCCGACAGCGCAACGGAACTCGGCGTCGAGTCGTCTCTCGCCCGCGACTTGATGCGCTCGCTGATCGACGAGTCGTGCCGGATCCAGGAGGTCGAGCACTACTCCGCCTTCTCCGGAGAAGCCGAGTCGGTGCTGGTGATCGGCGGCGCCGGGAAGATGGGGCGTTGGCTGGTGCGATTCCTGGCGAGCCAGGGTCATCGGGTGCGCAGTTTCGATCCCGCGGGATCGCCCGGCGACCCGGTGTTCGCACCGACCCTGGCGGAGGGGCTCGGGGGGGCGTCGATCGTCCTGATCGCGGTGCCGCTCGAACGAACGGCGACGGCGATCGACGAAGTCGTCGCCGCCGGCTTTCGCGGCATCGTCTGCGACATCGCCAGCCTGAAACAGCATCTGCAGCCGGCCTTCGACCGCGCGTGCGCGGCCGGCGCTGCGGTGGCGAGCCTGCATCCCATGTTCGGTCCCGGCGTCCGCACCCTCTCCGGTCGGGTCGTAGTGGTCTGCGATTGCGGCGCTCCGGCGGCGACCGGGCGCGTGGCCGCTCTCTTCCGCGATACCGCGGCGACCTTGATCGAACTCGACCTCGAACGCCACGACCGGGTCGCCGCCTGGGTACTGGGGCTCTCCCACTTGATCAACCTGGTGTTCGCGCGGGCGCTCGCGTCGAGCGGATTGACCGCGACGGAGCTCGGAGTGATCGGATCCACGACGTACGCCGCGCAGGTCGCCACGACGAGAGCCGTGGCCGGAGAGAACCCGGAGCTCTACTACGGGATCCAGAAGCTCAACCCGTTCACGGCCGAAGTCCACGGGCGCACGGCGGCGGCGCTCGCCGACTGGTCGGATTGGATCGGGCGCGGTGACGCAGCCGCGTTCGCTGCGGCGATGTCGGAAGTGCGTGCCTGGCTGGGCCGCGGAGCCGAGGTCGACGAGGGGACGAGCGAAGACGAATCGCTTCCGTAGGTGGACGATCCGCTCGCAGAGCCGGTTCGGGCTCCGGGCGCGTAGAATCGTCGGGCGCGGCGCCGTCTTGCGGCGGTCGCGCCTCCCGACGATGAACGATCGCCTTCCCGCCTCTCCGGAGTCCGCCGACATGTCCGAGTCGCTCCTTGCCCGCCTGGGCGCCGCCGCGCTGCTCGCCGCCGCGCCGGCTGCCGCCGCCGACAACCCGTTGCTGGCGCCGTGGAGCGGATCCCACGGCGGCGTTCCGCCGTTCGACGCCGTGCGCGTCGAGCACTTCCGGCCGGCGCTCGAGGCGGCGATGGCCGCCAAGCTGGCCGAGATCGAGGCGATCGCCGCCCGCGAGGATCTGCCGACCTTCGACAACACCGTCGCGGCGTTCGAGCGCGCCGGCGCCACCCTCGACCGGGTGACCGCGATCTACTCGGTCTTCGCCGGCACGATGTCGACGCCGGAGCTGCGCGAGGTCGAGCGCGAGATGGCGCCGAAGCAGGCGGCGCTCGACGACGCGATCACCCAGAACGAACGTCTCTTCGCGCGCCTCGAGGCTGTCTACGCGGCGCGCGAAACTTCCGGGCTCACGGCGGAGCAGCAGCGGCTGACGTGGCTGCACACGACGAATTTCATCCGCGCCGGGGCGAAGCTCGACGCCGCCGGAAAGAAGCGCATGTCGGAGATCAACCAGCGGCTGGCCGAGCTCTACACGAGCTTCCGGCAGAACGTGCTGGCCGACGAGACGGGCTGGGTCCTCTGGCTCGACGAGGGGGATCTCGCCGGACTGCCGGAGTCGGAGCGATCGGCGGCCGCGGCGGCGGCGGCCGAGCGGGGGCAGCCGAAGCGTTTCGCCATCCTCAACACCCGTTCGTCGATGGAGCCGTTTCTCGCCTCGTCCGCGCGGCGCGACCTGCGCGAGAAGGTCTGGCGCGCCTACTACGGCCGCGGCGACAACGGCGACGCGCACGACAACAACGGCCTTATCCGCGAGATCCTGCGGCTGCGCGCCGAGCGGGCGAAGCTGCTCGGTTTCGCGACTCACGCCCACTGGCGGCTCGAGCGCGCGATGGCGAAGACGCCCGAGCGGGCGATGGAGCTGCTCGAGGCGGTCTGGGCGCCGGCGGTGGCGCGGGCGCGCGAGGAGGTCGCCGACATGCAGGCGATCGCCGACGCGGAGGCGGCGACCGCCGGCACGGCGCCGATCACCATCGAGCCCTGGGACTACCGCTTCTACGCCGAGAAGGTCCGCCGGGCGAAATACGACCTCGACGCCGATCAGCTGAAGCCTTACCTGCAGCTCGAGCGGCTGCGCGAGGGGATGTTCCACGTCGCCGGCGAGCTGTTCGGCTTCCGCTTCACGCCGGCCACGGGGATTCCGGTGGCCCACCCGGACGTTCGCGTCTGGGAGGTGGCCGACCGCGAGAGCGGTCGCCCGGTCGGGCTCTGGTATTTCGACCCCTACGCGCGCACCGGCAAGCGCTCGGGGGCGTGGATGGCGACCTACCGCCGGCAGCAGCGGCTCGACGGCGAGGTGACGACGATCGTGTCGAACAACTCGAACTTCGCGAAGGGCGGTCCCGGCGAACCGGTGCTGGTGAGCTGGGACGACGCCGAGACGCTCTTCCACGAGTTCGGCCATGCGCTGCACGGGCTGTCGTCCCGGGTAACCTATCCGACGCTCGCCGGCACGGCGGTGGCGCGCGACTACGTGGAGTTTCCCTCGCAGCTGCTCGAGCACTGGCTGTCGACGCCGGAGGTACTCGGCAAGTTCGCGACGCACGTCGGGACCGGCGAGCCGATCCCGACGGCGCTGGTGGAGCGGCTGGAGCGGGCGGCGAATTTCAACCAGGGGTTCGCCACGGTGGAGTACCTGGCGAGCGCGCTGGTGGACATGAAGCTGCACCTGGCCGGCGACGCGGAGATCGACCCGGACGCCTTCGAGCGCGAGACGCTCGCGGCGCTCGGCATGCCGCGCGAGATCGTGATGCGCCACCGCACGCCGCATTTCTCGCACGTCTTCTCGAGCGACAGCTATTCGGCCGGCTATTACAGCTATCTCTGGGCCGACACGCTGACGGCGGACGCCTGGGAGGCGTTCACCGCGGCGGGCGGAGCGTGGGACCGCGCGATGGCGAAGCGGCTGGTCGAGCACGTCTTCTCGGTGGGCAACACGGTGGATCCGGCCGAGGGGTACCGGGCGTTCCGCGGGCGGGATGCGGGGATCGAGGCGCTGATGCGCGATCGCGGGTTCCCGCTGCCGGGGGCGGCGGCGGACTGATCGCGGCGGCTCCTGCGGCGGTGGGGGGCCGGGGTGACGCTCGTTCCTCTTCGCTTCGGTCGGTACCCCGGATCTATTGGACAAAGACATCTGGAGGACGGGGACCCCCCGCCACTTCGCTACGAGGATCGAGCGTCACCCCGGCCTCGGAGCGGCGGGTGGGGGCTCGAGGCCGCGTGAGCCAGGAGAAGGTGCCGGTCCTGGTCTTTCCCTTCTATGGAAGCTTTTGCCTTGGCTTTGTCTTGAACAAAAAGGCCTTGTCTTTTCTCGTTGACACGAGAGCTCACTTTCCAGCATCCACGCGGCCCGAGGGCCTGCCGTTGGCGGTGGTGGCAGAATCCCCTGCATGGTGGAGGAGGCACTGCCTGTCCGCAGGCCGAGGCGGCCGCGGTTACCGCCCGAGGCGTGGGCGGGGTGGAGTGACGAGCAGTTGCTGGCGCTCCGCTTGCGCGACCTGGATCTGCGGATCGAGGGGAATCTGGCGGCGCGGATCGCCGAGCTCGGCGCGGAGCTCGAGGCGCGGGGGCTGCGCTTCCGGCCGCACTTCTGGCTGTCGGACGAGTGGTTCACGCCGGACGGGGTGCCGGGGATCGCCATTCCCTTCTATCTGGCGCACCCGCGGCTGGCGCGGCTGGAGAAGCACCAGATGCTGGAGGTCGAGGGGGGGACGCGGGCCTGGTGCCTGAAGATCCTCCGCCACGAGGCGGGGCACGCGATCGAGAACGCCTTCGGGCTGCGCCGCCGGCGCCGCCGGGTCGAGTTGTTCGGCAGCACGCGCGAGCCCTACCCGGACTTCTACTCGCCTCGCCCGTACAGCCGCAGTTACGTCGTCCACCTCGACGCCTGGTACGCGCAGGCGCATGCGGACGAGGATTTCGCCGAGACGTTCGCCGTCTGGCTCGACCCGAAGTCGCGCTGGCGCGAGCGCTATGCCGGCTGGCCGGCGCTGCGCAAGCTCGAGTACATGGACGAGCTGATGCGCGAGCTGGCCGGGCGCGAGCCGAAGGTGGCGGGCGGCGAGGAGGTCGATCCGCTGCGCTCGATCCGCCGCACGCTGCGCCGCCACTACGACAAGAAGCGCGCCCACTACGGGGTGGACCGCCCGTCGTTCCACGACCGCGACCTGCGCCGGCTCTTCTCGGATCGCCCGGAGGAAGCCGGCAATCCGTCGGCGGCCGGGTTCATCTCGCGGCATCGGCGCGAGATCCGCCGGCTGGTCAGCAAGTGGACGAACGAGTACCAGTACACGATCGACCAGGTTCTCGAGGACATGATCGAGCGCAGTCGCGAGCTCGGCCTGCGCCTCGCCGCGCCGCCCGAGCAGACGCGCGGCGAGCTGGCGCTGCTGGTCACCGTGCAGACGATGAACTACCTCCATGGCGGCCGGCACCGGGTGGCGCTGTGAAGCGGCTGCGCGTCCTGATGCTGGTGCACGCGCACCTGATTCCGCCGGCCGAGGCCACCGCCGAGGCGGCGCTCGAGGCGCCGTGGCGCACCGAGTTCGACGTCGCCCGCTGCCTCGAGGCGCTCGGCCACCGGGTGGAGATCGTCGGCGTGGCGGACGACCTGGAACCGATCCGCCGCGCGGTGCGCGACTCGCCACCCGACGTGGCGTTCAACCTCATCGAGTGCTTCGACGACGTCGCCCACTTCGACCAGAACGTGGTCGCCTACCTCGAGCTGCAGAAGATCCGCTACACCGGGTGCAACGCGCGCGGCCTGATGCTGGCGCGCGACAAGGCGGTGGCCAAGAAACTGCTCTCCTACCACCGCATCCGGGTGGCCGATTTCGCCGTGGCGCCGCGCGGCCGCCGCTTCCGCCGGCCGCGCCAGCTGCAGTTTCCGCTGTTCGTCAAGTCGCTGGCGCTCGACTCGTCGATCGGCATCTCGCAGGCTTCGGTGGTCGACAGCGAGGAGAAGCTCTACGAGCGCATCCGCTTCGTGCACGAGAGCTGCGGCACGGACGCCCTGGTCGAGAGCTACATCGAGGGGCGCGAGCTCTACGTCGGGGTGATCGGCAACGACCGCCTCACGGCGCTGCCGGTCTGGGAGCTCTTCTTCGAGCAGATGCCGGAGGGATCGCACAAGATCGCCACCGAGCGGACCAAGTGGAACGCCGAGTACCAGGAGCGTCACGGCATCATGATCGGCCCGGCCGAGGACCTCCCGGAGGGGATGGAGGCGCGGCTGCAGCGCCTCGCCAAGCGCGTCTTCCGGGTCCTCTACCTGAACGGCTACGCGCGCATCGACATGCGGCTGACGGCGGATGGCCAGCCGTGCATCATCGAGGCGAACCCCAACCCGCAGATCGCGCACGGCGAGGAGTTCGCCGAGTCCGCTCACCAGGCCGGGCTCGACTACCCGGCCCTGGTCAGCCGCCTGCTGCGCCTCGCCCTCGCCTGGGAGCCGGCGCGGGCGGGCTGAACCGTGGTCGCAGCACGTCGCTCGCCGGAGAACAGCGGCGGCTCAGGGCTCGCCGGGGGAGCCGTCGTCGGCCATGCGGCCGATCGCGTCGCTGAGCAGGGCGACGGTGACCGGCGTGCACTGCTTCTCGACGTGGGCGCGCACGGCCGGATCCTCCTGGATGCCGGTGAGGATCTTCTCGTGGGCCGCGCTGGTGAGCGCCGCCTCGATCTGCGCGTCGGTACCCCCCTGGCGGACGAAGGGTTCGCGCAGGCGGACAACGGCGAGGGTGAGGGCGGTGAGACCGAGCGAAGCGGTGAGGCGCGCGTTGAGGTCGTCGTCGAATGCCGAGTCCCCGTGCTGGATCATCAGCGCCATGGTGCAGACCTGGTAGCGCGCCATGGCGTCGAGATGCGGCTCGCCGGCCGGCGGCAGCTCGAGGCCGGGAAACTCGGGCGCGCGCTCGCGCGTGCCGGCCACCTTCCACCGCTCGATCGTGGCGATCATGTGGGCGACCATTTCGCGGCTGGCGGAGAGCACTTCCGGCGTCTCGCCCGGCGCCAGCCCCGCCTCGACCAGCCGCCCGGCGAGCTGGCGCGCCGTCGCCTCCTCGGCTCCGGCGGGCAGCCAGCCTGCGGCAGCCGCGGGGGCGACCGCGGCTGCGAGCAGACAGGCGAAACGAATCGCGAGACTCATCGCAGCTCCTCCTCGTCGAGGCAGGGTTGCGCCAACGCTAACATCGCCCGCGGGACCTCTCCGGAGGCGAGCTCAATCCGGCTGCTGGCGAGCGGCAGCGATGAGAGCGAGAAAGAGAATCAGCCAGACGACGGTGCGCAGGAGCATGGCGCGAACGCTTTCGGCAGCCACAACGTCCGCGGTCTCGCGCAGGAAGAGGAGGATGCCGAGCACCCCGACGTTGAGCGAGAGGATGCCGCCGGCGAGGTAGCGGCCACGCCGGGCGCTCTTCCACGCCGCCAGCCCGGCGGCGACGTAGACCGCCCCCATCAAGGTGTTGAACAGCAGCAGCGGCCGGAAGACCAGGTAGCCCGGATCGGCGCCGGCCAGCACCCGCGTGCCGGCCACGATCGTCACCAGGCCGAACAGCAAGGCGACGATCGCCGGCACCCGGCGGGCGAGGGGAGACGCGGACGACGCCGTCATGCCGGCCTCCGGGCGGCGTCCGTGGTGACCTCCATCCGGGCGCCCGGCGGCGGCACGCCGTCGATCGAGTTCTGGTTGGTGAACTCCGGGACGTAAGCGGGGTCGCGCAGGACGAGCTGTGCCTGGCGCGACAGGTTGATCGACTCGGCGAGGATGCGCGCCGCCTCCTCGGGGGCGTGGAAGCCGGTCGAGTTCTCGGCCTCCACGAAGTCGAGGCGGAACTGCGCCTGGCGCTGCAACTGCCAGGGGACGGCGAGCTGCTCGTCCGTCCGGCCGGCAGCGCGCGCCTCCTTGAGGTCGGCGATCAGCGCCACCAGCGCGTTCATCGCCTGGTCGCGCAGCTCGTAGGTGCGCTGCTGGATCGACTCCACCCGCGCCTTGAGCTCCTCCTCCGGCCAGCGGTGGCAGGTCTGGCAGGCCTTCTGGACGTTGAGCAGGGGGCTGCGCACCCAGTGGTCCGAGACTTTCTGCGCGCCGACCCGTTCGTAGGGCATGTGGCAGTCGGCGCAGGCCACCCCCGAGCGGGCGTGGATCCCCTGGTTCCACATCTCGAACTCGGGGTGCTGCGCCTTGAGCACCGGGGCCCCCGACTCGCCGTGCGTCCAGTCCTTGAAGCCGACCTCGTCGTAGTAGGCCTGGATCTGCTCGACCTTGAGCCCCTTCGACCACGGGTAGGTCAGTCGCTTTTCCGGGCCCTTGAAGTAGTACTCGACATGGCACTGCCCGCAGACGTAGGCGCGCATCTCCTGGCGCGTCGCCATGGTGTTCGGGTCGTAGTTCTCGACGCCCTGCGACGCCTTGAGGGCGCGGATCCCTTCGAGAAACCCGGGGCGCGTCACCCGCAGCTGCATCGTCTGCGGGTCGTGGCAGTCGATGCAGGCCACCGGGTGGCCGACCAGCTCGCGCGCCTCGAAGTAGGACATCTGGTTCATCTTCTCGAAGCCGGCGATCAGGTCGCCGTCGCCGAGCTTCTTGTAGGGCACGTAGACCGAGGCATGGCAGTGCATGCAGGTGCCCGGCTGCTTGGCGACCACCTGGCGCTCGGTGAAGGTCTGGTCGTCGAGCATGAAGGCGTGGCCGCGCTCCTCGCGGAAGTCGGTGGCGAAGGCGTAGCCGGCCCACATCGTCTTCAGGCGCGGGTCCTCCTCGAGGCGCGACTGGGCGACCACCGAGCGCGGATCGGCGTCGGTCGGCGTGCGCGGCGTCGCCTCGCTGCCGCCGAAGCGGGTGCGGCGCTGGTCTACCGTGCGGCCGTAGGAGTCGTACTGGACGGGGAAGTTCTTCCCCCACAGGGCCGGGTCCTCCGTCTCGTCGTCGAGCGCGACCACCTTGAAGAACGGCGCCTTGGCCTCCTGCTTGTGCTCGAAGATGTTGACCAGCAGCGCGGCGGCGCCGGCGCCGGCGATGGCGGCGACCAGGGCGACGGCGACGAGGCCGCGGCGGCGGGGGGGCTCGGGGAGGTCGTGCGAGGACATGGCCGGGTCCTTTCAGTGCAGATGGCCGACGTTGCGATGGCAGCGGATGCAGGAGAGCTGGAGATCGGCCGACTCGGCGTGGCCGTCGATCGTCTCGACGATCGACGCGTGGCACTTGCGGCAGGCCGCTTCGGTGACGCGCCGGTTGCGCGGCGTGATCCGGATCGGGTCGGGAAAGCGCCCGGTGGTGAAGGCGAACGAGTGGTTCCAGCCGTTGAGCGCCTTGGTGGCGTACTTCGGGACCAGGCCCGGGGGCGTGTGGCAGTCGTTGCACACCGCCACCGAGCGGTGGCTCGACTTGGTCCAGCCGGCGAACTGCTCCTCCATCACGTGACAGTTGGCGCAGGCGCCCGGATCGTCGGTCAGATAGGAGGCGCCGCGCGCGTAGGCGAAGGTGTAGAAACCGATGCCGGCGGTCAGACCGAGGACCACCGCCGTGGTGAGCACCCAGAACGATGTGCCGCGGCGCATGCCTCGAATGCTAGAGGATTTCGCCGCGCGCTGTTTTGCCCGCCCGCAAGCAGCGGCGCCGCGCCGGCTCAGCCCGGCGGGGCGGCGGCTCCGGCGCGCGCCAGCAGGCGGGCGAAGCGGGGGTCGCCGGCGAGCGCAGCGAGATCGGGATCGCTGCGCATCTGCGCGCCGGCGGAGAAGCCGGCGGCGAGCGACTTTTCGAGCGACGCCAGCGCGTCGTCGAGCCGCCCGAGCCGCGCCTCGACGCAGGCGAGGTTGTACCAGGCGACCGGTTCGTCGGGCCGCGCCTCGGTGGCGACCAGGAAGGCCGGCAGGGCGCGCCGCAGGTCGCCGGCCGCCAGCCACGCGCCGCCGAGGTAGAAGGAGAACCGGACGTGGGTGGTGGCGAGGGCGCGCGT
>JAIOJQ010000361.1 GCA_019911865.1 Thermoanaerobaculia bacterium | reverse complement strand
CTCGCCGCCCGCCTGGCCGGCGACGGTGCGGCGCGTCATCGCCGCCGGGGCGCCGCTCGTGCCGGAAGCGGCGGCACGCTTCCGCGCCGTCGCCGGGCTGCCGGTGCAGGTCTTCTACGGCGCTTCGGAGTGCGGCGGCATCGCCTTCGACCGGGTCGGCGACGCCGCCGAGCGCGGCACCGTGGGGGCGCCGGTCGACGGCGTCGAGGTGGCAGTCGACGCGGCGACCGGCCGTCTCGCGGTGCGCTCGCGCGCCGTGGCGACGACCTGGCTGCCCGATCCCGGGCCCGAGCTGGCGGGCGGTCGATTCCTCACCGGCGACCTCGCTTCGCTCGAGGCGGGCGAAGTTCGGCTGCTCGGCCGCGCCGACGACGTGCTCATCGTGCGCGGCCGCAACATCCATCCGCGCGAGATCGAGGCGACGCTGCGCGAGCTGCCCGGCGTCGCCGACGTGGCGGTGCTCGGCGTCGACGGCCCCGAGGGACCGCGCACGCTGCTGCGCGCCGTGATCGCGGCGCCGGCCGGCGTCGTCGACCGCGAGCGGGTGATCGACTTCTGCCGCCAGCGCCTGGCCGCCTACAAGGTGCCGCGCAGCGTCGTCGTGGTCGCCGAGCTGCCGCGCACCGATCGCGGCAAGCCCGACCGCGCGGCCCTCGGCGCGCTTTCCGGATGAGGAGCGGCGAATGAGCGACGGCAACGGAAGCTCCGGGTCGCCGCGGCGCGACCGCTACGACGTCGTGGTGCTCGGCGGCGCCATCGCCGGGGCGGCGACGGCGCTGCTGCTCAAGCGGGAGCGGCCGTCGCTGTCAGTGCTGGTGGTCGAAAAGAGCCGCGAGTTCGACGCCAAGGTGGGCGAGGCGACGACCGAGATGTCGGGGATGTTCCTCACCCGCCGGCTGGCGCTCTGGGAGCACCTCGAGGCCGAGCAGCTGCCCAAGGAGGGGCTGCGCTACTGGTTCGCCAACCCGCGCGTCGAGCGGCACGACCAGGCGACCGAGACCGGCGGCTTCGTGCGCAGCCTCGTCCCCTCGTTCCAGCTGCGCCGCGACGCGCTCGACCAGCACGTGCTCGACCTGGCGGTGGCCGAAGGCGTGGAGCTGGCGCGCCCCGCCCGGGTGCGCGACGTGCGCGTCGGCCACTTCGCCCACGAGGTCGAGATCGAGAGCGACGAACAGGTGCGCCGGGTCGCCTGTCGCTGGGTGATCGACGCCACCGGCCGCGCCTGCCTGCTCGGCCGCACTCTCGGGCTGATCGAGCGCAACGAGCGCCACCCGACGGCGGCCATGTGGTGCCGCTGGAAGGGGGTGCGGCACATCGACGACGTCGCGGCGCGCTCGTCGGCGGGCCTGGCGCAGCGCAACGTCTCGTCGCGCCGGCTGGGCACCAACCACTACACCGGACGCGGCTACTGGGTCTGGTTCATCCCGCTGGGCAACGGCGAGACGTCGATCGGCATCGTCTGGGACCGGCGACTCGTCGACCTGCACGAACGCGCCGACCGCGAGGCGGCCTACCGCGAGTTCCTCGCCGCCCTGCGCCCGGCGAGCGAGTTGCTCGACCGCGCCACGATGCGGGAAGGCGACTTCCGGTACTACTCGACGCTCGCCTATGCGACGAAGCAGTACATGGGCGACGGCTGGGCGCTGGTGGGGGATGCCGCGGCGTTTCTCGACCCCTACTACTCGCCGGGGCTCGACCACGTCGCGTTTTCGGTCGAGGCGACCGTGAACAAGGTGCTCGACGACTCGCTCGGCCGGCTGACTCCGGCGGCGATCGCCGAGCACAACGAGACCTTCCTGCGTTCGTACTGGCGCTTTTTCGAGTCGGTCTACGAGGGCAAGTACCTCTACATGGGCGAAGCCGACCTGCTCTCGGCGGCGATGCTGCTCGACACCGCGCAGTACTACATCTTCGTCGTCACCCCCGCCTACCGCCTCTTCGGCCGCTTCCACTGGATGCCGGTGCTCGGCCCGAAAGAGGCCTTCTTCGCTTACTACCTGATGCGCCTCTATCACTCCCGCTTCCGTCGCCTCGCCGAGCTGCGCCGCGAGGCGGGCGAGACGGGCCGGCGCAACGACGGCCGCCGCATCCGGGCCTTCTTCGACCTCGGCCTCGCCCCCTGGCGGATGGGCGCGCGCGGCCTTCGCCTCTGGCTCGTCGCCGAGCTCGACGGCCTGCGCCTGCGCCTCCGGCGCGCCCTGCGCCCGCACCCCTCCGGCGAACCGGTCGCGGCCCCCGGCGCGCCACCACCCGCCGCCTGAGCGGCTGCGCTCTTCCGGCCCGTTCCGGTCCGCCTGTGCAACCGGTGCTCCGGAGGGCGAGAAAGTGCACACCATCCGGCCGCGTCGCCGTGGCGATCGCTCTTGCGCCTCGATCTCCGATTCTGGTGTCCGGAGGCGCCCGGCAGCGCTGACAATCTGCTAGGCTGACAGCAATTTGTCAGCCCAGCCGGCGCCGCCGGCACGCAGTCCCGGAGGTCAGGATGCGCGCGATTTCTTTTGCCGGACTCCCGCTCGCCATCGGCGTGCTCTGCGCAGGTCTCGGAGTCGGAGCGCCCGCCCGCGCGGTGGTGGTCAAGCAGGGCGCTTCCGACCTCGACGCGCTGGTCGTCGCCGGCGAGCGACTGCAGCCGCCGAGCCGCAACGTGGCGTGGTCGGCGCACGCCGACGCGCTGGCGCCGGAGCTGGTCGCGGCGTGGGATCGCTTCCTCGCCGCGTCGGGCGGCAGCTGGCAGGCCGACCTCGACCCGCGCAACGGCCTCGTCGGCTTCGTCGAGGGTTCGGGACTCGCCTGGATTCCGGGCTACGGCAACGACCTGACGCCGGAGCGGGTCGGCGCACCGCTGGCCGACGACGGGAGCGCGGATCTGGCGACCCTCGAGAGCCTGGCGCGCCGGTTTCTCGCCGCGCACGGCACGCTGCTGGGCGTCGATCCGGCGGCGCTGCGGCTCAACCCGGGGCGATCCGGCCGCGCCGCGGACTACCTCTGGTACGTCGACTTCGACCTGATCCTCGACGGCCTGGTGCTCGAGGGCTCGCGCGTCGTCTTCCGGGTCAACAACGGCAACCTGGTCCAGCTCGGCGCCGAGAACGTCCCCCCGCCGGGGGCGCGGACGCCGAAGGCGGTGCTCGACGCCACCGCCGCGCTGGCGGTGGTGAAGGACCACGTGGGCAACTTCGACGCCGCCTGGGACACGCTGCTCGACGCCGGGACGCTGCGCCTGCTGCCGGCTGCCCCCTCGGCCGAGGCGATGCGCGGCGCCATTCCGTTCGGCGCCGGCCTCGAGCTGGTGAAGGTCTGGGAGTTCACCTTCCGCCGCGAGGGCGACGCCGGCACCTGGCGGGCGCGCGTCGACGCGACGAGCGGCGAGCTGCTCGACTTCCGCGACACCAACGAGTACGGCGTCGTCACTGGCGGCGTGCGTAACGGCGACGACCTGCCGCCCGACACCCTGCTGCCGATGCCCTTTGCCGACGTCTCCTCGGGCGGGCCGTTCACCAACTCGGCCGGCCTCTACGGCGGCACCTCGGCGGGGATCACCTCGACGCTGCAGGGGCAGTACGTCGGCATCAACGACAACTGCGGCGCCATCTCGATGGCTTCCAACAGCTCGGGCGACATCCTGTTCGGCAGCTCGCCGCAGGCGGCGACCAACTGCACCACCCCCGGCGTCGGCGGCGCCGGCAACACCAAGTCGGCGCGCACCCAGTTCTACTGGCTCAACCGCACCAAGGAGCAGGCGCGCGGCTGGGTCACTCGCCCCTGGCTCAACGCCCAGCTCGACGCCAACGTCAACATCAACAACACCTGCAACGCCTTCTGGAACGGCGCGACGGTCAACTTCTACCGCTCGGGCGGCGGCTGCGGCAACACCGGCGAGCTGCCCGGCGTATCGCTCCACGAGTACGGCCACGGCTTCGACACCAACGACGGCAGCGGCAGCTCGCCCGACAACGGCACCGGCGAGACCTATGGCGACTTCACCGCGGCGCTCGCCACCCACGATTCGTGCGTCGGTGGCGGTTTCGATGCGTCCGGAGGCAACTGCGGTGGCTACGGCAACACCTGCACCTCCTGCTCGGGAATCCGTGACATCGACTGGGCGCAGCACGTCGCCAACGCGCCCTCCACGGTGGTCAACTTCACGGAGCCCAGATGTCCGGGAAGCGCGACCTACGAGGGTCCCTGCGGCGAGGAGGGGCATTGCGAGTCGCTCGTCTCTTCCGAGGCGCTGTGGGACTTCCCGATGCGCGACCTGCCGAACCCCGGCAGCGGATCGGCCTGGTCGGTGACCGAACGCCTCTGGTACCTCTCCCGGCAGACGGCGGGCGCGGCCTTCGCCTGCACCACCGGCGGCACCTGGAGCTCGAACGGCTGCTTCGCGACCTCCTACTGGCGCACCATGCGCGCGGCCGACGACGACGACGGCGACCTCACCAACGGCACGCCGCACTCGTGCGACCTCTACGACGCATTCAACCGCCACCTGATCGCCTGCACCACCGATACCGCGGCCAACGTCTGCTTCACCGGCTGCACCCCGCCGGCGCCGCCCAGCCTGGCGCTGACGCCGGGCAACAACCAGATCTCCGTCGCGTGGACCGTGGTCGGCGGGCTGCGTTACGACCTCTATCGCAACGAGGCGGGCTGCAGCGCCGGCTTCGTCAAGATCGCCAACGACCTGACCGCCTCGCCCTACGTCGACACCACGGTCGCCAACGGCCTGACCTACTACTACCAGATGATCGCGCACCCGACCGGCAACGAGGCCTGCGGCTCGGCGGCCTCCTCGTGCGTCAACGCGACGCCGACCGCCTGCGCCCCGGTGGCGGCGCCGACCGGGGTCGCGGCCGCGGCGACCGCGCCCAACCAGATCACGGTGTCGTGGAACGACTCGGCGACCGGGTCGGTCACCTCCTACGACGTGCTGCGCGCGGCGGTCTCGGGCGGGCCGTACGTGTTGGTCGGCAACGTCCCCGACGGCGGCGCGGGCCCGTGGAGCTTCCAGGACAACACCGTCTCGGGCGGTTTGACCTACTTCTACATCGTGCGCGCCAACGCGCCGGGCGGCTGCCAGTCACCCGACTCGAGCCAGGTCTCGGCCACCGCGACCGGCGAGTGCACGCTGCCGCCGACCTTCGCCGGCCTCCAGTCGGTGACCAACCTCGGCGGCGGCCAGGGGTGCGGTTTGCGGGTGGCGTGGAACGCCGCGACGGCGCAGTGCGGCGGTGCGGTGACCTACGCGGTCTACCGCTCGACCGCCCCCGGTTTCACCCCCGGCCCGGCCAACCAGCTCGCCGCCTGCCTCTCCGGCACCTCCTTCGACGACACCACGATGCCGCTCGACACGTCGGTCTACTACGTCGTGCGCGCCGAGGACGGCGCCTCGATCGGCGCCGGCCCCTGCAACAGCGGCAACGTCGACGCCAACCTCGTCGAGGACACCGGCTTCGCCAGCTCGACCGGGATGAGCGGCACGATCTACGGCAACGATTTCGAGGCGGTGGCTGGAGCGCCATTCTTCGACTGGGTGGCCGTCGACTTCGGCACCACGAACGATTCCTGGCGTGGCAAGCAGAACTGCTCCGGTAACATCTTCCGCTTCGGCGGCACGCTCACCGGCGGTGGGACCTGTACGGGGACAAATCCCGCTTCTCGGTACGCGGTCAGCAACGTGATCGGGCGCGAGCCGGGCAACGGCAACGGGATCACGATTACTGTCCAGAGTACCGCCGTGCGTCTGACCTTCCAGCACCGCTACGAGTTCGAGGCGGGCTGGGACGGCGGCACAATCGGTGTCGCGCTGGACTCGGTGGATCCGACGACCTACACGATCCTCCCGGCGGCGGCCATTCTTGGGGGACCCGCACTCACTACACTGAACTCGTACAACGTCGGCGCGTGGACTGGTACCAGCACGGGCTATGGATCGCAGACCATGCAAACGACGACGATCGATCTCGATGCGGTGTGCAACGTCGTCACGGGGGCCAGCAGTGGCTGTGCCGGTCAGACAGTCCACGTCGCGTGGATCGGCTTGTCGGATAACACGATCGACCGCAACGGCTGGTACATAGACAATGTACAGCTCACCCGAGATCCCCTGCCCGCCTGCACCGCGGCGCCGTCGGCGGTCTCGTTCCTCACCGCGACCGGCAAGGATCAGCAGGCGACGGTCGAGTGGGTGAATCCGGCCGCCGGGCCGTTCGCCTCGACGCGGCTGCGCACCAGCACGGCGGCGATTCCCGCCGACCCGACCGCCGGGACGCTGCTGATCGACGAGCCGGGGGCGGCGGGGCAGAAGGAGGCCTACCTGCACGTCGCCGGCGCCGGCTCGAACGGCGTCGTGCAGCACTACGCCGCCTTCGCCAACTCGGGGGCCAACGTCTACTCGGCGCGGCGCGCGGTCTCCGGCCTGCCGCAGGCGACCGCCGGCAGCTGGAAGTGGAACTTCGCCACCCCGGCCGCGGCCCTGGCGCCGCCGATCCAGGGGCGCGGCCTCGGCGTCTTCGTGCCGTCGAACGACCGCGCCTTCTACGCCCTGGCGATCGGCGCCGCCGGCGGCACCTGGAAGAGCGGCTTCCTGCCGGCGGCGATGAACGCGCCGGCGCAGAGCTCGCCGGTCGTCATGCTCGCCGCCGACACCGGCCTGCCGCACGACGCCACCTTCCTCGGCTCGCAGGACGGCCACGTCTACTGCTTCAACGCCGCCACCGGCGGCGGCTGCAGCGGCTGGCCGGCGGGCGGCCGCAGCGTCGCCAGCTTCGGGCTCGTCCAGGCGCAGCCGATGTTCGACCCGGCGACCGATCGCATTCTGGTCGGCAGCCGCAACGCCGTCGGCGCGAACGGCTTCCACGCCATCAACGTGCTGACCGGCGCCACCGCCTGGTCGTTCACCAACTCGGTGCCGCAGGGTGGCAACGGGCAGACGATGGGGATGATCAGCGGCCCGGCGCTCATTCTCGGCTCGCGCGTCGTCTTCGCCAGCCGCACGCGCTCGGGCGGCAGCCCGGGCAGCGTCTGGGCGCTCGACATCACCGCCGGCTCGACTTCGCTCGCCTGGCGGCGCGACCTCGGCGACATCGACGGCGCGCCGACCCACGACTGGACCAGCGATCGCGTGATCGTCGGCACCAGCGGCGGCGCCGTCCACGCGCTGCTGCCGACGACCGGCGCCACCGTCTGGAGCCGCAACTTCGCCGACGGCGCGATCCGCAGCTGGATCTACTACGACCCGACTTCGGCGCGGCTCTACTTCGCGTCGAGCTCGAGCGTGCGGGCGATCCCCGCCTCCGGCGCCACCGGCAGCGACTGGGTGGTCTCCGGCCTGACCTCACCCACCCGGCCGATCCTCCACTTCGGCACCACGCGCACCTACCTCGGCGCCTGCGCCGACGTGGCCTGCGCCAACGGCCGGGTGATCGAGCTCGACGCCGCCAACTCCTGGGCGACTCCGAAGACGGTCGACCTCGCGGGCATCGGCGGCCTCGGACCGGTGACCATCGACCGCAGCCAGAACCTGCTCCACGCCGGCTCCCGCTCCGGGCGGGTGGTGGCGGTGGCGCTGCCGCTACCGTGATCGAGGAGACGACGATGCCCTCGCCGCTGATTCGCGCCTTCACCTTCGCCGTCGCCCTGGGCGGCGCGCTGACCACTCCTCTCGCCGCGCAGGGCGGCTGCCTCGCCGTCGCGCTGAGCGGCGTTGCCGGGCCGACGGTCTTCGCCGACGGCTTCGAGAGCGGCGACGCGCTGCGCTGGAGCGAGCCGGGCCTGCCCGCCTTCTCGATCGCGGCGACCGACGACCTCGGCATCGCCGTCGACCTCGACGGCGGCACGACCGGCGACCATCTGCTCGAGCTCGCCTGGTACCTGCCGGGCGAGGGCCTCTACCAGAGCGTCGCCGTGCCGTTCACCGCCGGCGCGGCACCGGCCGCTTCGCAGCGCCGGGTCGACGGCTACCCCTTCCCGGTCGCCGTGCGGCCGGCGGTCGAGAATCGGCGGCCGCAGCTGGGCAGCGTCGTCACGGTCGCCGACCGCCTGCCGGTGGCCGGCTCGTCGATCGCCGACGCGGCGTTGTGGGGCGAGTGGCGCGTCGAGGCCCGCCTCGACGGCGCCGCCGAACCCTGCGCGCCCGCGGTTGCCTTCCGGATGGAGCCCTGAGATGACCGGAGCGTCGAACCCGCTGCCGCAGCGGCTGCGCCGCGTCGACCACCTGGCGCAGCGCCGGGTGGGCGAGGAGACGATCGTCGTCGACTTGCGGCAGAGCCGCGTCTACGGCTTCAACCCCGCGGGTGGCGAGCTGCTCGACGCGCTGCGCGCCGGGCGCGATACTGCCGAGCTGGCGGCCTGGGCGGCCGAGAGCGGCGGCGCGGATCTCGGCCTCTTTCTCGCCGAGCTGCTCGCCGCCGGCCTGGTCGACGCGGGCGAGCCCGCCGACGGGGCGGAGGCGGCACCGGCGCTCGCCGGGCATCCGAGCGGCGCGCCCCGCCTGCTCTGGCGCGAAGAGGTGGCGCGGGTGACCCACCAGACGTCGCCGCCGCAGGCGATCACCAACCCGCAGTGCCAGCCGTAGCGCCGTTCACCGTCGACCTGGCCGGCCTCGTCGTCACCTTCACTGGCGACGACCCGCGCTGGGAGGCCGTGCTGGCGCCGCGCTACAGCGCCTTCCGGACCCGCCGCGCGCCGGCGATCGAGGTCGCGCTGACGACGCGAGGCGAGGTGAACGACGACGCCACCCGGGCGGCGCTGCGCGCCGAAACTCCCGAGGTCGCGGTCGAGAGCGGTGCCGTCGTGCTGCGCTCGGCGTCGATCGAGGCGCGGCTCGACGGTGCCGAGGCAGCGCGCGCCACTCTCGCGGCGCCGCTCGATCGGCACGGCGTCGATGCGCTGGTACGCCTGCTGCTCGCCATCCGCTCGCCGCACAGCCTGCTGATGCACGGCGCGCTGCTGGTCGAAGCGGGCGAGGCCTTCCTCGCCAGCGGCCCGTCGGGCGTCGGCAAATCGACCCTGGCGGCGCTGTGCGGCGAGCGGGCGCGCTGTGACGAGCTCGCCCTGCTGCGGCGCACCACGACGGGCCGGTGGGAGGCCGCGGCCCTGCCGTTCTGGCACGGCCGGCCGGGCGGCGGGCGGCTGCGCGG
>JAIOJQ010000360.1 GCA_019911865.1 Thermoanaerobaculia bacterium | reverse complement strand
TGGTCCACCATTTCTCCTTTCCGGTCGACCAGACCTCGGGATTCGGATTCGCCGGCCGGCCAGGAACGGCGCGTCTCGACGCGGAGCGTGATCGGCGAGCGTCAGCGATCGGCCTCAGGCCTCCGCTCCGACTTCAGCCGGGGGCGATCTCCAGGCGAATCCGGCATCCCAGCGCTTCGCCCCACGCCTCGAGCAGGTGGAAGCTCGGGTTCGCATCGGCGCGCTCGGCGCGCGCCACGGCCTGCTGGGTGACGCCGAGGCGCTCGGCCATCTGCGCCTGGGTGAGGCCGGCATCTTCGCGAGCCTTGCGCAACAGGTAACCCGGCACGGTCGGCTCCCAGGCCGGGAGCTTCCCCCAGCGGGCCAGGGCGGACCACTCGGCATAACCGCGCGGGCGGCGCCCGTGACCCGACGCGAGGCGAAGCTCGACGACCCGGCCAGCCTCGAACAGGCCTTCGCCGGATGCGCGGTGGTCATCAACTGCGCGGGTCCGTTTCTCGACACCGCAGCGCCCGTGGCGTGGGCGGCCCTGCGCGCGGACTGCCACTACATCGACGTGACGGCCGAGCAGGCCAGCGCTCAATCCAGCTTCTCCGACTTCGCTGCGCCGGCGCGCGCCGCCGCCCGAAGCGGTGGACGACAGCGGGCGCTCGGCTCAGCGATTCGAGCTGGTGGTCCGCCTCGCGCAGGACGGCGCGACCAGGACCGCCAGCGTGCGAGGGCAGGACATCTACGCCGTGACGGCGCCCATCGTGATCGAAGCCGCCCTGCGCCTGCTGGCGCCTGAGTACCGGCAGAGCGGGGCGCTGGCGCTGGCCGAGGCGGTCGACCCCGTCGATCTGCTGCGAGCGCTGCACGGCCCGGCGCGGCACCTCGTCGGAGATGCAGAGTCTCCGATTTCACGTTCAGGCGGATGAGTCCATTTGCGACAACTCGTCGTCCCGGCGGAGATTGGCCACCGCGATGGGACTCCTGCGCTACCATCGATTGCCGGAGGTGCTCGCGATGAAGCCTCGCGCCAGGATCCTCGTCTTCCCGGCTCTCGCTCTCGCCCTGCTCGACTCTCCGACTTTTGCCGGCGCCGGCGACGGCGCTGTCCGGCGGCTGGAGATCTCCGACGACGGCCTCGAGCAGGTGGAGATGCCGGCCGAAATGCCCGCCGTCGTGGCGCCAGGTCCACCGGTATCCGGCGCTGGGGTGCTACCCTTCGGCGCCGCGCCGGACTGGGACAACACCGGGTTCCGGGTGCAGGTGGGGGGGCTGGCGATCGCCGACCTCGAGCTCGACGGCGATCTCGACCTGGTGGTGGGCTGCTACCAGTCGCAGAGCTTCCCGCCCTACGACGACTGGCGCAACTTCATCTACTTCAACACCGGCTCCGAGCTCGAGGCGTCGCCCTCGTGGGCCTCGACCGACGCGCGGTCGACCGGCGACATCCACGTGGCGCTGATCGACGGCGACGTGTGGCCCGACGTGATCGCCGGCAACGGCGGCTTCTCGATGGCGCCGTCGGCGATCTACTTCGGCTCGCCGACCGGCCCGGCGACCACGCCCGCGTGGCTGTCGACCGACAACGCCTGGACCAACTTCGCGCTCCCCTTCGACGTCGACCACGACGGCGACGTCGACCTGGTCACCGCCAACCAGGGCAACTCCTCGCAGGACCCCTACCGGCCGATGTATCTGTTTCTCAACGACGCGGGAACCCTGCCGACCACCCCGACCTGGCAGTCGGCCGAAATCTCGATCCAGAACTTCCTCGACTTCGCCGACTACGACGGCGACGGCTGGGAAGACCTGGCGGTATCGAAGTGGGCCAACTTCGAGACCGCGATCTACGCCAACGTCGAGGGGGACCTGGCCACCGTTCCGGTGTGGACCACCGGCGACACGGACACCGACCGGGGGGTCGGCTGGGCCGACGTCGACGGCAACGGCGACCCCGACCTGGCGCTCGGCGCCGATCCGACGCGCATCTACACCAACGTAGATGGCACGCTGACCGCCACCTGGTCGGCCGACGGCGCCTTCTTCGGCCACCAGGACCTGCGCTGGGCCGACGTCGACCTCGACGGCGACCCCGACCTCGCCGAGATCCACTTCTCCAACGGCAAGGTCAACCTCTACATCAACCACCTCGACTCCGGCGGGACGCTCGAGACGGTGCCGTCGTGGAGCTACGACTCGGCCGGCGCCGGCACCGCCGTGGCCTTCGGCGATCTCGACGGCGACGGCTGGCCCGACCTGGTGGTCGGCAACTCGGGCGACCCGTCGGTGATGGTGTTCTACAACCGCCTGGCGCTGCTGTTTGCCGACGGCTTCGAGTCGGGCGACCTGACCGCCTGGTCGTCGTCCGTTCCCTGAAGGCGGGGGTCCGCTCCGTCGCTGAAGTCGTGGTGCGGCGCGGCGGGTCGCAGTTGCGCCGAGGACGATCGAGGAACGCGAGCCTGCGCCCCGGGCGAACTTCGCGGCTGCCGGTCGGTCAGCCGGGGTAGCGCGCTCGGACCGCGGCGTCGACCAGGGCGACCAGCGGGTCGACGCCGAACGGCTCGAGCGGCCGGCCGTCGACGAAGATCCCGGGAGTTTTCTGCACGCCGAGCTCGCGCGCGTCGGCGAGGTCCTGCGCCACGACCGCGGCGACCGCGGGATCGGCGAAGTCGGCGCGCAGCCGCTCCATGTCGAGGCCGATCTGCGGCAGCACCTGCCAGACGCTCTCCATGTAGACGCGATGATGGGCCGTCCACACGTGCTGGGTCCGGTAGAGGAGGTGTAGAGCCTCCCAGAACTTCCCTTGCAGCCGTGCGGCTTCGAGCACGCGGGCCACTTCGTCGGCACCCTCGTGCAGCGGCGCGTAGCGGACGACGAGGCGAACCCGGCCGGGGTGCCGCGCGAGCAGCTGCTCGAGGATCGGCGCGAAGGCGGCGCAGGTCTCGCAGGCCGGATCGGTGAACTCGACCAGGTCGACCCGGGCGTCCGCGGCGCCGCGCACCGGCGAGTGCAGGCGGACGAACAGCGCCGCGCGGTCCCGCGCCACGGCTTCGAGCGCCGACGAGCGCGACTGCCGGTACCAGGCCGCACCAAGGGCGAATCCGGCGACGACGGCGACGGCGGCGAGAGCGAAGGCGATCTTCTTCATGCGCGGGACCTCCGGGCAGTCGCAACGAGGAGGCCCGAGATCGCGGCGAAGGCGAGCAGGGCCATGAGCGGGATGGAGACGAAGCCGAACAGTTCGATGTACTCCTCGCGGCAGGAGACGCCGCGCGCGCACGGCCGGAGGCTCTCCGGGATCACCCCTTCGTAGACGAGCACGTGGTAGGCGGCGATCAGCCCGCCGAGACCCGCCAGCGGCAGCGCGTAGCGCACCACGCCGGGGTCGAGCGGAAAGAGCCCCCGCGCCAGCACCAGGACGAGCGGGAACAGGCAGATGCGCTGGTACCAGCAGAGCTCGCACGGCGCGAACTCCATCACCTGGCTGAAGAAGAGGCTGCCGGCGGTCGCCACGGCGGCGATCAGCCAGGCGGCGAACAGCAGCGTCCACTGCGTCTCCGGGCGGTCCGCTCCGCGTGTCCCGCTCTTCGTCACGCCAACCCCCCTCTCCGATCCGCCCGAAAATTCGGCGGCTACGAGCCGCATTCCCCCGGACGGGCCGGCGGATCATACGTCGCTCGCGCTCGCCGGAGGACTGGACGCGGCGGCCGCGACGGCCGGGAGAGTCCGCTCCTCGCCCGCCGGAGGCGGGCGGCGCTGCACCCGGGCGTGGCTGCTGCCAGGACTTTTGACATCCCGGTACCGGGCTGGCAGACTGCGCGCCGTGTTCCGCCTCCGCCCCCGGTTCTGGATCGTCCTCGTGCTGCTGATGAGCTGGCACGCCCCGGCGTTCGCCTCGATCGGGATCGGGCTGCACCTGGCCGGAGAGGATCACGCGCGCGAGGAGCTCGCCCGCGAACTGGCGCTCGCGGCCTCGCACGGCCACCACCACGAGTTCGACGCCACGCCGCACGATCACTCCGCGGTACGTCGCACTACTGCGCCGACGGCGCCGGCACCCGAAGCCGTGGATCTCGCCGCCATGGCAGCCGACGCCGCGCCGCCGGCGCCCGTCGGTCGTGTCGAGCGACTCGCAGCACCGCCGCGCGCCGGACCTCCCGAGCTCTTCTACCGCCACTGCGCTCTCCGCTTGTGAGCTGACTCCGGAAGCCGGGCTCGCCGTGAGCCCGATCCGTGAATCCGTTCCCCGAGAGGAGCGCCCATGCGCGCTTTCCCCGTCGCCGCGTGCGCGACGATCCTGTTTGCCCGCGTCCTGGTCGGTGAGACCGGGCCGCGCATCACCGAATCGCAGTTTCTCGAGCCGATCGAAATCGGTCATCCCGCTTTCGTCGCCCTCGGCCAGTCGCTCGCCGAGGCCGAAGCCGCGGCGCGGAGCGCGCGCACGCTCGCCAACCCGCAGCTCGGGGCGAGCCGGGAGACGCCCGGCGAGCTCGAGCAGCTCGACCTCTCCGTCTCCTGGCAGCTGCCCCACCCCGGCCGGCGCCGGCTCGCCGTCGCTGCCGCCGACGCCCGGGTGACCGCGGCTCGCGCGCGACTCGCTGCGGAGCACACAGCGCTGCGGCAGGATCTGCGCGAGACCTTCGCCCGCTGGGCGACGAGCACCGCGGCGGCTGCGGCCCTCGAACGCTGGAGCGGCGAGCTCGAGCGCCTCGCGGCGCGCGCGAGTCGACCCCGGGCGTCGTTCGCGGCGAGTGCCAGGCGCCGGGCGTCGAGGCAGAGCGGCTCGAAGCGCTCGCGCCGGCCCGGGC
>JAIOJQ010000359.1 GCA_019911865.1 Thermoanaerobaculia bacterium | reverse complement strand
GCGCCAGCTCCTCCATCGCCGCCGTCACCTCGCCGGCCGCCGCCGCCTGCTGGGCCGCGCCGGCGGCCAGCGTACCCGCGCCGCGCTCGACTCCCTCGGCCGCCCCGGCGACGCGCAGCGAACTCGCCTGGAGCTCTTCCACTTTGTGTCCGATCCCCTCGACCGCCTGCTCCACGCCGGAGCGCAGGCGGGGATCGAGCGTCGTCGCCAGCCCGCTCGAGCGCACGAGGTCGCCGGCACCGAACTCGCGGAAGACCTCGACCAGCTGGCGTCGGCCGATCGAGCCGCGCGGTCCGCCGACCGTCCGCCGCGCCGCGACGAACAGGGCCAGCGTCGCAGCGGTCGCTGCCAGATGGAAGTAGAGGACGGCGTGTGGCCTTCCGGATTCGCGGCCGGCACCGGCCAGCAGCCATCCGAAGCCCGCCCAGGCGAGCGCCAGGGCGACCAGCGCACCCCGGACCGACACCGTGAAAGGCGTCGCCTGCGTCTGCTCGGTCGTCGCTCGGCCGGTTTCCTGGTTCACGCCTGGCTGCCCCTGTCGAAGCGATGAGTCGCCGCATCGTGCCGCAGATCCGGCTCCGATGCAAGGCTGGCGGGCGGTTGAAAGGCCGGGGGGGCTTCGCCTACACTGCCGTCGGCAGCTTTCGGAAACTCGCGCCGTGAAACCGACCAAAGTCCTCGCCGTCGACGACTCCGACCTCATGCACCGCATGTACGGGGTCATGCTGCGCGGCGTCGAGCTGCTCCACGCGCGCGACGGCGTCCAGGCTCTCGACCTGATCGCCGCGAACGCCGACATCGATCTCGTCCTGCTCGACATCAACATGCCGAACATGAACGGCTTCGAGCTGCTCGCCGAGCTCGGCCTGCGCGGCCGCGTGCCCGGCCTGCCGGTGATCGTCGTCACCACCGAAGGCCACGAGCAGGAAGCGGCCCGCGGCCTCGCGGCCGGCGCCGCGGCCTACCTGACCAAACCGTTCCGCGGCGACCAGGTGCGCGCCGCGATCGCCGCTCTTCCGGCGCCCGGTGCCCCGTGAAGAGCGAGACTCGCAGCGCCGCGGCGGAGGCCGAACACGAAGCTCTGGTCGAGCAGCTGCGCGAGGCGCTCGGCCGCGCCAGCGAACTCGTCGCGAGCCTGTCGAGCACGCTCGCCGCGGCGGCGCGCGGCGACTCTCCGGCGGCACCGTTGCCCGCCGACGAGGTTCTCGAACGACAGCTCGACGCGGCGCGCGGCGACGTGCAGGAGATCTCTTCCCGCCTGGTCGACACCGAGCACCAGCTCGACCGGCTGATGAGCCTCTACGTGGCGACCTACCAGCTGCACGCCTACCTCGACCCGGCGCAGGTGCACGGCGCGATCGCCGACGTGGCGGTCAACCTGCTGGGCGCCGAGAGTTTCGCCCTGCTGTTGCGCCGCGAGGAGGGAGACGGCTGCGAAGTCGCGCTCGCCGAGGGGATCGCCGCAGACACCGATGCGTTCCGGGGCGGAAACGTCTACTCCGGCGGCGATCCGCTGGTCGACGCGACGCTCTCCGACGGCGTCCTGCGGCTCGGTCCGGTGGCCGGCTCGAACGCGGTGGCCGTCGTGCCGCTGCGCATCCAGGACCAGATCGTCGGCGCCCTGGTGGTGCTCAAGCTGTTCGACCATCGGCCGCCGCTCAAAACCGACGACCGCGACCTGCTCGACCTGCTGTCGGCGCACGCCGCCTCAGCGCTGTTCGCCGCCCGCCTGTTCGCCGCCAAGGACCGCAAGCTGCGCACCCTCGAGAGCCTGGTCCGCCTCGCCCGGCGCGAATAGGCGCGCCGCCGCCCGCTCGGCCTCTTCCAGCTGCGGGTCGGACGGAGGCAGGCCGCGCCGCAGGGCTTCCAGGCTCTCCCGCCAGAGCGCTTCGCCGTCCGGTTCCCCCGACTTCGCGCGGCACCAGCCGAGCCAGAATCCGGCGCGCCGCGTGTGCGGACTCGCGGCACCGAGGCGCTCGCCGTAGATCTGATGCGCCTCGGCGAGCAGCGGCACGGCCTCGGAGAGACGGCCGCCAACGGCCAGCAGTCGCCCCGTCTCGAGCGCCGCGGTGCCGATGCGCGGGTGACCGGGCTCGACGTTGCGGCGCGCCACGGCGAGGGCCTCGCGGTAGAGCCGCTCGGCGCCTTCCGGGTCCCCCTGCTTCTCGCGCGCCGCGCCGAGCAGCACCAGCACCCGCGAGCCCGAGGCGTTCTCGCTGCCGATCGAATCGCGGTAGATGGCCTGAGCCCGGCGCGCCAGCTCTTCGGCGGCCGCGGGCCGCCGGCGCTTGAGCTCGATCTGCGCCAGGTTGGCGGCGAGGATCGCCACCGCCTGATGCCCGGCGCCGAAGGTCCGCTCGTAGACCGAGAGCGCCTCGACGCAGGTCGCGGCGGCGCCCTCGAAGTTGCCCTGCATCTCCTGCAGGTAGGCCAGGTCGTTGAGGACTTGAGCGACCAGCGGATGCGTCGCACCGTAGAGCTCACGGCGCAGCGCCAGCGCCGCGGCCTGCAGCGGCTCGGCCTCGGCGAACCGGCCGAGCCGCGCCAGCAGGGAAGCGAGGGCGCGCTGCGCCGAGGCGAGATCGGGGTGCGCCGGTCCACCGAGCCGCTCGAGCCGACCCATGCCCTCGCGCAGGTGGGCTTCGGCCGTCTCGTAGCGGCCGAGGTCGACGAGCGTCTCGCCGAGATTGACCCTCGCCTGGGCCGCGAGCACCGGCGCTTCCCCGGACCGCCCTTCGAGAATCGCGAGCGCGCCGACGAGCAGCGGCTCGGCGTCCGCCGCCTCGTCGCGCATCCGCATCGCGACCGCCAGATCGTTGAGGGTCGATGCGACCTCGAGACTCGTCTCGCCGGCCAGTCGCCGGCGGATCTCGAGCGCTTCGCGCAGCAGCCGCTCGGCGCCGGCGCCGTCCGCCTGGGAAAGCCGGACTTCCGCGAGATGGGTCCGCACCTCGGCCGCGGCCAGGCCGTCGCCCGGGCCGCTGGCGAGCTGCGTCCGCAAGGCCTCCTCCAGCAGCTCGGCGGCGCGCTCGAAACTGCCCAGCTTGCCGTGCACGCGGCCGAGCACGTCGAGCATGCGCGCGCGCAGCTCCGGCTCGAGGTCGGCGCCGCGGATCCGCTCGGCGCCGCGCGCCAGCAGCTCGCGCGCCGGGATCTCCTCGCCGCGCGACTCGGCCGGATCGCTCGACTCGAACAGGTCGAGCAGGAAGGCGGTCACCTCGCCGGCCTTGCGCGACTCGAGGCGCGCCCGGTCGCGCTCGACCGCGGTGGCGCGCACCTGCAGGACCAGGGCGATGACGAAGGCCAGCCCTCCCGCCAGCGCGGCGACCGACAGCGCCACCCCGGCGCGATGCCGGCGGACGAACTTCACCAGCCGTTCGCGCCGGGTCGCCGGACGCGCCCGGATCGGCAGGCCGGCGCGCCAGCGACGCAGGTCCTCCGCCAGCGCCTCGACCGATCCGTAGCGTGCCGCCGGGTCCTTCTCGAGCGCGTGCAGGACGATCGTGTCGAGGTCGCCGCGCAGAGCGGCGGCCAGCCGGAGGGGGGAGAGCGGCGGCGCGCCGGCGAGCGGTTCGTCCGTCCGACCGGACCCGGCGGCGGTCACCGTGGCCGATGGCAGGGTCGCCTCCCGGCCGCAGACGAGCCGTTCGAGGTCGGCCGCGCTGCGCCCTTCGAACCGGTACGGGCGACGCCCGGTGAGCAGCTCGTGCAGCAGGATGCCGAGCTGCCAGACGTCGGTCGCCGTGGTGATCTCGCCGCCGCGCACCTGCTCCGGCGCGGCGTACTCCGGCGTCATCGGCAGCAGGCCGGTGCGCGTCGGCGGCTCCATGCCTCCCGGCGCCGCGGGGTCGAGCAGCTTGGCGATGCCGAAATCGAGCAGCTTCACCCGCGCCGCGCGATCGACCAGGATGTTGGAGGGCTTGAGGTCGCGGTGGACGACGAAGCGACGATGGGCATGCGCCACCGCGGCGCAGACTTCGAGGAAGAGCTCGATCCGGCACTCGATCGACGCATCCTCCCGGGCGCACCAGGCGACCAGCGGCTCGCCGTCGACGTACTCCATGACCAGGTAGGGATCGCCGTCCGCGTCGATTCCGGCGTCGAATACCTGGGCGATGTGCGGATGGGCGAGCGCCGCCAGCACGCGACCCTCCGCCGCCAGCCGCCGGCCCAGCTCCTCGCGGGCGCCCGCCGCGGCGACCAGTCGCTTGATCGCCACCTGCCGGCCGAGTCGATCGTCGAGCGGCTCGGCGAGGTGCACCCGGCTCATGCCGCCGCGCCCGAGTTCGCGCAGCAGGCGGTACTCGCCGACGACCTGTTCGCTGCCCGGCGGCTCCGCGGCGACGGCGAGCGCCCCGGCCACGAGCTCGAAGACCCCGGAGTCGAGGAATCCCGGCGCCCGCTGGTCCGCGGCGAGCAGCGACAGGACTTCCGCCACGAGCTCCTCGTCCCCGGCGGCCGCCTGGCGCACGAACGATTCGCGCTCGCCGGCTGGCCGCTCGAGCGCCGCCTCGAGCAGGTCGCCGACCCGCTGCCAGCGCCCCGACCGCGGGTCGTCCGTGCCGGCGCTCAAGCCGCGGTCAGCTCCCGCGCCAGCCAGGCGCGCGCCCGTCGCCATTCGCTGCTGACCGTGCGTACCGAGACCTCGAGCGCTTGCGCGATCTCCGCCTCGTTCATGCCACCGAAGAACTTCAGCTCCACCACCCGCCCGGCGCGTTCGGAAAGTCCGGCGAGCCGCGTCAGCGCCTCGTCGAGGGCGAGCAGCAGTTCGCCGCGGGCCTCGACCGGAATGCGCGCCTCGTCGAGCGACAGGGGCGGCAGCGGACCGCCCCGCTTGCGGGCCTGGTGGCCGCGGAAGTGGTCGACGAGGATCTGTCGCATGGCGCGCGCCGACAACGAGAGGAAGTGGACGCGGTCGGTGACGCTCAGCCCTTGCGCGCCGCACAATTTCAGGTAGGCCTCGTGCACCAGCTCGGTGGTGTCGAGCCCGTGCCCCGCGCCACGTGCCAGCTGGGCGCGCGCGATGCGGCGCAGCGGCTCGTAGAGGCGCTGGTAGAGCTGCTCACGCGCGGACTCGTCGCCGCGCCGCAGCGCAGCCAGCAGCAAGGTCGTGTCGACGGCGTCGTCCATGGTGCGGAGCGGGAGCGGCGACATCGTACACGAGGGCCGGAAGCTGGCCGCCGGGCCGGCGCCGGCCGGCGACGGCGTTTCGATGGGAGAATCCGGCCCCGTGGCGGGAGATCTTCCGGGGATCTGGGGCGAACGGCTGAAAGAGGCCGAGCTGCTGCGCGACCTGGCGCCCGAGTCGCGTTCCGCGCTGCTCGCCGCGGGGACGCGCCGGCGCTCGGCGCGCCGGACCCTCCTCTTCTCGGCCGGCGACGCCGCCGAGACCCTCTTCCTGCTGGTTTCCGGCCGGGTGAAGCTGGTGCGCGGCAACGCCGACGGTCAGGAGGTGATCGTCCGCTTCTTCGCGCCCGGCGAGCTGCTCGGCGGCGTCGCGGCGCTGCCCGACCGCCGCTACCCGGCCACCGCCGAAGTGGTCGACGACGCCGAGCTGGCGACCTGGAGCCGCGCCGCGCTCGTGCCGCTGATGAGTCGCGATCCCCACCTGGCGACCGCCATCCTCGGCGTCGTGGCGACGCGCATGGGGGACGTCCAGGGGCAGCTCCAGGAGCTCGCCACCGAGCGCGTGGCCCAGCGGGTGGCGCGGGCGCTGCTGCGCCTCGCCCGGCAGCTGGGACGAAAAGCGGAGGCGGGGATCCTCATCGACCTCCCGCTGTCGCGCCAGAACCTCGCCGAGCTGACCGGTACCACCCTGTTCACCGTCAGCCGCCTGCTCTCCGCCTGGGAAGCGGAGGGGCTGCTCGAGGTCGGCCGCGAACGGGTCGTCATCCGCTCCCCCCACGGCCTCGTCCGCATCGCCGAAGACCTCCCCTGAGCAGTCCGCTCTCCCTGCCGCCTCTTTGTCCCCGATCAAGGAGACGATCGCCGGTGGCCGCTACGGTTGCGGCGTGGAAACCGCCGGCTCCGCGACCCCCGAACTCTCCGCCGACCTGAGCGTCGGCGGGTTTCTGCGCGCCTGCCCGGCCGGCGCCGGGGTCTTTCTCGCCCATCGCATGGCCTGCGTCGGCTGTCCCCTGGCGGAGTTCGAGACGCTCGCCGACGCGGCGCGCGAGTACCACCTGTCGCTGGCCGACTTCCTCGCCGAGCTGGCGGCTGTCCCGGCTGCGCCGCCGCCGGCCGCAACCGACTCTTCCGGGAGGCAATGATGAACATCGTCACCGCGCTGGTCGGCGAGCACGGCCCGCTGCGCAGCCAGATCGACGCCCTCGCCCTCGCCGCCCCGCGGATGAGCGCCGAGCAGCTGCGCGCCGCGGCGCTGGCGCTCTCCTCCGGCATCGACAGCCACGCCACCCTCGAGGACGAGCTGCTCTTCGCTCCGCTGGCCGCCAGCGGCCTGGTGCCGGCCGGCGAAGTCGAGGAGATGTTCGACGACCACCGCCAGATCGAGGCGCTGCTCGGTCAGCTGGTGGCGCCGCTCGCCGAAACGGTGCGCGCCGATCCGCAGCAGACCGTCTCGCGCCTCGCGACGCTCGTCCGCCGCCACTTCGAACAGGAGGAGAACGTCCTCTTCCCCGCCGCGCTGCGCGCCCTCGACGCCGACGAGCTCGAGGAGCTCGGCGCCCGCTGGGCCGACCGCCGGGGCATCGACGTCGGCGGGCTCGAACTCTCCACCTTCGACGCCGCCCGCCGCTGAGCGGGCTTTCCACCCACTGTCCGACCGAACGGTTCACTGCTTCCGAGGAGACTCCGCCCATGTCCCACACCGTTTCCGACACCCCACGCCTGAGCGCGCCGCCCGACGACCTCGGCGCCGCCCGCGTCGCTGACCTGGCGCGCGACTTTCCGGCCACGATCCGCGTCTTCCAGCGTCACCAGATCGACTTCTGCTGCGGCGGCAAGCGCAGCGTCGCCGACGCCGCCGCGCGCGCCCGCGTCGAGTTGCCGGCGCTGGTCGACGAGATCCGCGGCGCCCTCGCCTCCGAAGGGGGTGGCAACGCGGCCTGGCTCTGCTCCCTGCCCGAGTCGCTCGCCGACCTCGGCAAGCTGATCGTCGGCCGCTACCACGTGGCGCTGCGCGCCGACCTGCCGCGCCTGGTCGCCATGGCCGACCGGGTCGAGAAGGTCCACGGCGCCGAGCTGCCCCACATCCTGCCGCCGCTCGCCGCCACGGTGCGCGACCTCGCCGCCGAGCTCGACTCCCACATGCGCGAGGAGGAGGACGGGCTCTTCCCGGCGATCGAGCGCCTCGAGCGCGCGGCGCGCGAAGGCCTGCCGCCGCAGTCGACCGATCTCGAGGCGCTGGTCTCCGCACGCGAGGACGAGCACACCGCGGCCGGCGAACATCTCGCCACCCTGCGCCGGCTTTCCGACGACTTCGCGCCGCCGGAGTGGGCGTGCAACACCTTCCGTGGCCTCTACCACGGCCTGGCGCAGCTCGAGCGCGAGCTGCACGAGCACATCCACCTGGAGAACAACGTCCTCTTCCCGCGCGCCCTCTCCCTGGCGGGCCGCGAGACAGCCTGACGGCGGACGGCGGGAGCGCGGCGGCCCGGACGCGGTAGAACGCCGCCGTCCGGGCCGTTTCGCCTCGGTCTCAGTACACCGGCAGCGCCGCCGGACGCCACTCCGGCGCGGCGACTGGCGGCGGCAACGGCAGGCCGGGGTCGTCGGTCCACGCCGAGCTGTCCCCGGTCTCGAAACCGTCGACGAAGGGGAGCGAGTTGATCGCCGCGAGCGCCATCAAGGCCTCGCTGTTGGTCTCGCCGTACTCCGGATCCGGCGGGAAGGCCCAGCCGCACTCGGGTGCCGCCGTCGCATTGGCCTGCAGGTAGTCGACCCCTTCGATGATCGCCTGCTGCCAGGGCAGCGAGAAGTTCCACCGGTCGGCGCGCAGCCCGAGCAGGATGTAGGCGGTCGCCTGGAAGTCCCCCTGGCTCCACGATCCGTCGGGCAGCTGAGCGGCGAGCAGACCGTCGGCGAGCAGCAGAGCCTCGGCATGCAGCGCGTCGCTCAGGTCGCCCGCGGCGCGCATTTCGAGCATCACGCGCACCAGCGCCCCGTGCGACAGCTCGGTGTAGTCCCAGGTGCCGAGGGGAATGTGCTCCCAGTCCGGCCGCCGCTCGAGGATGCGGTCGATCATGCCGGTGGCGTAGACGAGGTACCCGGCCCGCCAGGCGGCCCGGATGTGGGCCGCCAGGTCCCAGCCGGCCAGCGACTTGCGCGGCGTGATGTGACGATCGACGTTCTCGACCGCGGTGAATTCGGAGAGGACGCGCGAGTAGTAGTGGATGGCGATCGTGCAGTAGGCCTGGTTCTGCGCCGCCTCCGTGCCCTCCAGGTAGTCACCGGGGTCGAACTCGCAGGCGTCGAGCAGGGTGTCGATGTCCTGCGCATAGGGGCGTGTCGCCGGCACGGCGTTGAACCTCGATACGACGAGGTCGACCGTGTTGAACGCCGACAGGGCGTGCGACGGATCACCGGTCGAGACGGTGGCGTGGAACATGCCGTCGGCGGTGATCCCCTGGATGTTCGTGTAGGTATCCCCCGAGCCGATCTCCCACTCCCAGACGCCCTCGTCGACTTGCGCGGTGGTGCCGTTCAGGTAGTCCCCCTTGCGCCCCTGGTGGGTATCGGCGACGCACTCGAGAAAGCCCGCCGAGGCGGGCATCGCGGCCAGCGCCGCGAGGACGAAAACTCCCGGTGACCTCTTCATTCCTGCCTCCCTTCTGACTGCCGCCGCGGGTCAGTCGATGCACGGTCGTGACAGGGGGAGATTAGCACCCGGGACGGCGAATATGGCAAGGGCGACGGGAGGATGCGGCCCCCCGTCGCCCCGGCACCGCCGGATGCCGGTCCGGCTCAGTCCGTGGCGTGTACCGGCAGGCCCATCTCGCGCAGCAGGTGGTGGGCGCGATCCACGGCGTCCATCACCCAGCGCATGTAAACGGCGTCGACGTGGATGGTGCGCACGATCGGGTCGAGGAAGAGGAAGTCCGAGACCACCCCCTCCCAGTTGCCGTCGAAGGCCAGCCCCACCAGCTCGCCGCGCCCGTTGAGGGTGGCCGATCCCGAGTTGCCGCCGGTGATGTCGGTGGTCGACAGGAAGCCGACCGGCACCGACCCGAGCTGCGGGTCAACGTAAGCCGTCAAGGGAGCGGCCGCCGCGTCGAGCAGCGCCTGCGGGGTGTGGAACGGATCCTCGCCCGTCTTGGCGACTACACCCGCCAGGGTCGTGCGCGGCGTGTATCGGACGGCGTCGCGCGGCTCGTAGCCGGTCACCACGCCCCAGGTGAAGCGCAGCGTCGAGTTGGCGTCCGGGTAGATCTCCCGTCCCGCCGCGGCCGCGATGGCGCGCAGATACGCCGGGCGGTGGCGCAGCATGGCGCCCGCATCGGCCTTCGCCTCGGCCCGCCGGGCGGCGGCGAGCGGCGCCAGGTCGCGCACCAGGTCGAGCATCGAGTCGCCACGCGCCGCCAGCTGCTCGAGCGACTCGTTCGCCATCGCCACGCGGGCCTCGCGGTCGCCGATCCGGGTGCCGGCATAGAGCCCGTCGAGCAGCGCGTCGACCTGCGCCTCGGCGCCCTCGCGCCCGGTCGCCGCGAGCCGCGCGTCGAGCGGGGCGATGCGCTGCCCTTCCGGCAGGCGGGTCGCCTCGAGCAGGGCGAAGCGCAGCGTCGCCCGGTCGCTCGCCGGCTCGATCGAGCGCTGGGCGCGCGCGATCCCCTGCAGGAAGCGGCTGCGATCGCGCTCCCGGTAGCCCTCCTCGCGCTCGAGGTCGGGCAGCGGCCGTTCCTCGGCCAGCCGCCAGAGCGAGAACGCCTGGCCGAACATCGGCGAGGAGCGGCCGAGCCAGTCGAGAATGAAGTCCCGCCGCTCGGTCTGCCGGCGCCGCGCCTGGATGCGGTCGAGCACCGCCAGCGGGCTCTCCGCCGCGTCGCCGAAGGCGAGCGAAGCCTCACGCGCCTGCCGCTGGGCCTCGACCTTGCCGTCCCGCATGGCCAGCAGCTGCCCCTCGTACTTCTTCATCACGTTGGCGAGGCCGCGGATGCGCCCGTAGTTGGCCAGCTCGACCTCCTTGCCGCGCCGGTTCTCCGCCTCGAGGATGGCGATCATCTCGTCGGCCCAGCGCACCAGCTCGGGCATCGAGAATTCGTGCGCCGCCGCGACCTCGGCGGCGGTGCGGTAGCGGAAGGTCCGGCCCGGGTAGCCGGCGATCCAGACCAGGTCACCCTCCTCCACCCCTTCGGTGGCCACCTTCAGCCAGTGCCGCGGCCGGTAGGGGACGTTGTCGGGCGAGGGATCCGCCGGGCTGCCGTCCGGGCCGACCCAGGCGCGCAGAAAGGAGAAGTCGCCGGTGTGGCGCGGCCACATCCAGTTGTCGATCTCACCGCCGAAGTTGCCCACCCCTTCGGCCGGCGAGTAAACCATCCGCACGTCGCGGATCTGCATCTGGGTGATCTCGAGGAAGAGCGTCCCCTCGAAGAAGTTCGCCACCCGGCAACGGACGTCGTCGTCCTTCTCGCAGTTGTCGACCAGCTCGCGCTCACGCCGCTCGACCTGGCGCGCGAAGTCGGCGTCGGACAGGCCGGCGCCGCCGTCGCCGAGCACCTCGGCGGTGACGTCGCGGATCGCCGTCGTCACGTAGACGTACGAGCCCGGCGCCGCCGGAATCTCGTCGTCCCGCGTCGCGGCGAGGAATCCTTCGAGCAGCAGGTCGCGCTCCGGCGTCGAGTTGAACTGCAGCGAGCCGGCGACGCAGTGGTGATTGGTGACGATCAGCCCCTCGGGGGAGACGAACGAGGCGCTGCAGCCGCCCAGCGAGACGATCGCGCCGAGCGGATCGCCCAGCAGGTCGGCGAGGCGCTCCGGATCGAGCTCCATCCCGGCCGCCTTGAGCTCTGCCGCCAGCCCCGGAATCTGTTGCGGCATCCACATCCCCTCCGCGGCGACGAGCGGCGAGGCGAGCAGTCCGGCCGCGACGGCGGCCCCCATCCACGAACGCACGATTCTCAAGTTCGACCTCCTGATCCCTGGTTGACCCTGTGGCGAGACGCGGACCCGCCGCCGTGGCGCGCGGTGTCCTCCGTTGCCCAGCGTCTCACGGCCGGCGGCCAGCGGCCCTCTCCGCCGGGGTGGTTTCGCCCGGATCCGGACTGCGGGGCGGCGGGCAGTTCCGGGCAATCGAGGACTCCGCTAGCATGCGAGGGCCGGGTGGTTCGCCCGCGCCGCAATCTCGCGACAGCGGCCCGAAGGAGAGTGCATGACGAGAGATGGATCCGCCTGGCGGAGCCGGGGCGGAGTGCTGGCGTGCGCCCTGGCGGCGGCCCTGGCGGCGGCTCCGGCCGCGGCGGCTGACGCGATCGTCGTCCCGGGCGGGTTCGAGGCGGTGGCGGCGCGGCTCGGCAACGTGTCGCGCCAGCCGGAGGAGTTCGTCGCCAGCCTGAACCGCATCCTGCTGCTCGAAACCGACCCCGGCGGCAACTGGGAGCGGGTGCGGCGGCGCGTCGAGCTGATCGCGCGACTGGACGAGATTGCCGCCTGGAAGCGTGACTTCGGCCCCCGCGTCGAGGTCGAGACCGCCACCCCCGCGGGCCGCGCCCGCCTCGCGGTCCTGGCGGAGCGGCTCGGCTACCGGGCCACCTGCGAGGAGGCCGGCTGCTCCCTCGTCACGCTCGCCGGC
>JAIOJQ010000358.1 GCA_019911865.1 Thermoanaerobaculia bacterium | reverse complement strand
AGTCGCCACTCCCCCGCCGCGTCGGCGCGCTCGAGCCGCACCTCGGCCCCCTGCCAGGTGATCGCCAGGCGGGTCACCTCGTCCGGCTCGAGGCGGACCAGCTGGCCGGCGCGCTCGCGTCGCGCGTCGGTCGACGGCAGGTCCCGCTCGACGAAGACGACGAAGGCCGCCAGAGCGGCGACCACCGGGGCGAGGATCGCGACGGTGCGCGGCCGCATCCCGCCTACTTCCGGCGCCGCGCCCAGACCGCGACGCCGGCGGCGAGCGCCAGGCCGGGCAGCCCGGCGAGCACCCCCCAGGTAATCGCCGACAGCTGGCCGCGGGTCAGCGACAGGCGCGCCTGCTCGGGACGCTTGGCGGCGATGCCGAGCAACTGCTCGCGCTCGAGCAGCCAGTTGAAGGCGTTGCCCACCAGGGTCGGATTCCCCACCAGGGCAACCTGCCCGTTGGCCGCCACGTCCGAGTCGCCGAGCACGACCAGCCGCCACTCCGGAGCCGCCGCCGTTTCGCTCGCCGCCGGCGCGTCCGCCTCGAGATCCTCGGCGTCGAAGCCCGGAGGCGCCGGCGCCGCCGCGCCCACCGCGACACCGACCGCCACCGGCCCGGGGCGGTCGCCGTCCCCGTACTCGACCGCGGTGAGCGTCGCGAGGTCGGTCTCCCCCCACCCCTCGGAGGTCGTTTCGAGCAGCGGCCGGACCTCCGTCCCCTCCGGCGCCACGCCGGGGCGCACCGAGCGAGCGAGGTTGACGATGACCGGAAACATCGCCTGGGCGAGGTCGTCGACGATCGGATGCCCGCCCACCGCCTGGACCTGGATGGTCTCGGCGCCGTAGGTGGGCAGGGTCGCCGGCGGGTCGACCACCAGGTCGTTGCCGACCTCGACGCCGCGCGCGGCGAGCAACGCCTCGAGGCCGGTGGGCACCAGTCCGCCGCGCGGGTCGAGCTCCGGATCGAGCAGCACCAGCAGGCGGCCGCCGCCGTCGAGGTAGCGCTCGAGAACCTCCACCTCCGGGGGGAGGAAGGCGACTTTCGGGCCGGCGATCACCAGCAGCGCCGTCCCTTCGGGCACCGCGGCCTCGCCGAGCGACGGCCAGGTCTCGAGCTCGGCGTTCTCGCCGGCGAGCAGCTCGCGCAGCTGGGTGAGGCCGCCGACCGCCGGGTCGTCGATCGCCCGCTCGCCGTGGCCGGAGGTGAAGCGAACGACCGGGCGCTCGCCCGAGACGAGCTCGAGCAGCGCGCCGGTGAACGCCGCCTCCCCCTTGAAGCCGGTCATCGTCGGCTGCCCGCCGTACTGCAGCGCCGAGTAGTCCCACTCCGCGAGCGACGCGGTGTCGACGATCCGCTGCTCCCCCTGCGATTCGAATACCACGACGTTGAGGTCGGCCAGGGCGAAGCGCTCCTTCAGCCGCGCCGCCTCGATCAGGTTGCGCTCCGGGTCGACCTGGCGCAGCGTCAGGCGCGACGAGCGCGCCGCGAAGCGCTCGAGCAGCTCCCGGGCCGCCTCGGCGAGCGGCGATTCCGGGCGCAGCATCAGGGTGATCTCGACGTCGCGGTCGAGCCCGTCGACCACCGCCCGGCTCTTGTCGGAAAGCGAGTAGACCCTCTCCCCCGTCCAGTCGAAGCGCTGGTAGTACTTCATGCCGAAATAGTTGAGCAGCAGCACGAGCGCCGCCACCAGGGCGACGCCGAGGCTCCACAGCGAGCCGGCGACCATCCGGCGGGCGGCGGGGCGGGGCGGGGCGACGTGCCGGCGTTCGTCGTTCATCGGCTCACCGCCACTTGCGTGCCCGCAAGGCGCGCGTCGCGAGGAAGAGGAAGAAGCCGACGGTCGTCGCGTAGTAAACCAGCCGGCGGGTGTCGACGATGCCGCGGGCGAAACCGTCCATGTGCTCCCACAGATCCACGTGGTCGAAGATCCGGCGCGCCGTCTCGCCGCGCGCCAGGTTGCCGACCAGGCCGAGCGAGAAGAACACCAGCAGCAGGAAGAAGGAGATCACCGCGGCGACGATCTGGTTCTTCGAGGTCGCCGAGGCGAAGGTGCCGATGGCCAGGAAGAGCGCGCCGATGCCGGCGATGCCGAGATAGGAAGCGGCGATCGGTCCCGGATCGACCGGGATGAAGGCGCGCAGGATGGCGACGTAGACGAGGGTCGGCGCCCAGAGGAAGAGGTAGAAGACGAGCGCCGCGGCGTACTTGCCGAGCACCACCATCGTCTCCGACACCGGTGAGGTCATCAGCGTCTCGATGGTGCCGCTGCGCAGCTCCTCCGAGATCAGCCGCATGGTGAGGAAGGTGCCGGCGAAGATCAGCACCAGCCAGGTGAAGATCGTCTGGCCGAAGAACAGCTCGAGCGGCTGGCCCGCCGGCATCATCGGATTGGCCAGGAAAGCGACGATGAGGGCGAAGTAGTAGCCCTGCACGAGCAGGAAGAAGGTCGCGATCACCCACGCCAGCGGCGAGAAGAAGTAGGCGCGCAGTTCGCGCCCGAAAACCGCCAGCGCGCCGCTCATGCGACCTCCCGGGCCGCCGCATTGCCGCCCTCCTCGTCGCGCGTCGTCAGGCGGACGAAGACGTCCTCGAGCGAGGCGCGGCTGGCGGCGAGGCCGACCAGCGTCCAGCCGCTCGCCGCGGCCAGCCGGAAGACCTCGGCCCGCGGATCGGCACCGCGGGCGCAGGCGAGAACGAAGCGGCGCGGATCGCCGTCCTCCGCGCGCACCTGCTCGACGCCCGGCACGCTGGCGAGCGCTGCGGCCGCCCCGGCGACCTCGCTCTCGAGCTCGACGCGGATGGCGACCGATCCCTGGCCGCGCTCGCGCAGCTCGGCGGGGCTCCCCTCGGCGACGATGCGGCCGCGATCGACGATCATCACCCGCCGGCAGAGCAGGTCGACCTCGGGCAGGATGTGGGTCGACAACAGCAGCGTGCGATCGCGGCCGAGCTCGCGGATCAGCTCGCGGATGGCGACGATCTGCCGCGGATCGAGGCCGACCGTCGGCTCGTCGAGCACCAGCACGCGCGGCTCGTGGAGGATCGCTCCGGCGAGGCCGACCCGCTGGCGGTACCCCTTCGACAGCGTGCCGATCACCTGCCGCCGCACCCCGCCGAGCAGGCAGCCGTCGAGCACCTCGGGCAGCCGACGGCGGATCGCCGCGCGCTCCATCCCCGCCAGCCGGCCGCGCCAGGCGAGGTACTCCTCGACCCGCATCTCCGGATAGAGGGCGACGTTCTCGGGCAGGTAGCCGAGCTGCCGGCGCACCGAAACGTCGTCGCCGAACAGATCCCGCCCCCCCAGGGTCACTCGCCCGGAGGTCGGCGGCAGAAAGCCGGTGATCATGCGGATGATCGTCGTCTTGCCGGCGCCATTGGGCCCCAGCAAACCGACGATTTCGCCGTCCGGAATGGTGAACGAGACCCCGTCGACGGCGGTGAACTCCCCGAACCGGCGGGTCAGCTCGAACGCTTCGATCATGACCCTCGATCCTACCGACAACCCCCGGGGACACACAAAGGGGACACACAAAGGGGACACACAAAAGGGACATACAAAAGGGACATACGAGAGGAAGTGGGGATTTGTCCCCATTTTGTGTGTCCCTTTTGTGTGTCCCTTTTGTGTGTCCCCGACTTGTTCTGTGTGTGTCCGGGCGGGTCCGGGCTAGGATCGGGGATGTGAAGGGTCCGACCGACAAGGCCGCCGGGATGAAGACCGCTTACGAGCGGGCGCTCGAGCGCCTGGAGGCGCAGGGGATCGAGCGCCCCGACCTCGATGCGCTCTCCGAGGCCGCCCGGGAGGCCATCGCTGAAGCGCGCAAGGTGACCGAGGCCCGCCTCGCCGAGCTCGAGATCCTGCACGCCGACAAGATGGCCCACCTCGCCGATCCGCTCGCCCGCGCCGAGCAGGAGGAGTTCCGCCGCCGCGAGCGCGAACAGATCGAGCGCGACGGCGAGGCGAAGATCGCTCGCCTGCGCCGCGGTGAGGCCTGACTCCAGCCCGCAGTCCCCCGACCCAGACCGTCCGAGGAGATCCGCCCTGCGCCCGCACGCCCTCGCCCTGCTGCTCGCCCTCGCCGTCCCCGCCACCGTCGCGCTCGCCGACGACGCCGCCAGCGAGCGCGAGGCGGTGATCGGCGTCGTCTCCGACGCCTACGTCGACGGGATCCACAACTACCGCGATCCGGCGGCGATCCGCCGCGGCTTCCATCCGGATTTCGAAATGCTCGTCCTGCGCGACGACAAGCTCGAGAAGTTGCCGCTCGAAAAGTGGATCGCCGCCATCGAGGCGCGCAACGCCAAGGAAGCGCCGCCGGCGGCCGGTTCGCCGCGCACCACGACGGCCGCCTTCCCGCTGGTCGAGATCACCGGCACGGCGGCGATCTGCAAGGTCGAGCTGAGCCGCGACGGCAAGCTCGTCTTCACCGACTACCTGGCGCTCTATCGGTTCACGGACGGCTGGAAGATCGTCGGCAAGTCGTTCTACCGCCACCCCTGAGGCACCCGGAAGGGACACCGCAGCGGCGGCTGCGGGGTCAGAACGGCAGCTCGTGCTCTTCGAGGCCGAAGAAGTGGCCCAGCTCGTGCTGCACGGTGTCGCGCACCTCGCGGATGACCTCGCGCCGGGTGTCGCAGGCGCGCAGGATCGGGCCGCGGTAGATCAGCACCCGGTCGGGCAAGCCGCTGTAGAAGCTGTCACGGTCGATCAGCGGGATCCCCTGATAGAGCCCGAAGAGATCGTCGCGGTCGGGGTCGCGCGGATCGATGCCGACCCCTTCGAGATCGTCGTCGCTCGGCTCCTCCTCCACCATCACGGCGACGTTGTCGAGCGCGGCGCGGAACTCCGCGGGCAGCTGCGTCAGCGCCTCCTCGACCAGCGCCTCGAACTCTTCGCGCGAGACCCTCATTCCCCCTCCCCGCCGGCTTCGATTCCCGGCTCGCCGTCGCCGGCGGGCTCGGCCGGCGCGCTCCAGGCCAGGCGCAGCGTGGCGCGTCGCTCGAGCCCTTCGAGCAGCGCCTCGACGATCGCCTCGGTCTCCGGCGCCTCCTCCGTCCGGCGCGGATCGGCGAGCAACGGCGCCACGTCGATCCACGCCTCGCTGCCGGCGCGGCCGCGCCGGATCACCTCGAGCAGCGGCTCGGGCGCCAGCCAGCGCCCCTCGAGCTCGAACAGCGCGCCGACGAGGCTCGCCTCGGGAGCGGCCCAGCGGCCGCCGGCGGCGCGAAATCCCGCGACGTCGAGGGCCGGACCCGGCAGGGCGACCGACAGGCGCGCCGGCAGCGGATCGAAGACCCGCCGCGCCCGCTCGTCGGGCGACATCTCCTCGCCAGCGGCCGGCCGCAGGACCGCAACTGCCGCGTCGATCGCCTTCGCCACCCGCTCGGCCACCAGGACGTCGCCGCCGCGCACCTCCTGCTGCGGTTCGCCGGCGGCACCGTCGAGGGCGATCCGCCAGAGGTCGGCGGCCACCGCCGGGCGCGCCCGGGCGCGCTCGGCGAGACGGTGGACGGCGCGATAGTAGTCCGCCAGCGCCGTCGCCCACTGCTCGAGTTCGGCCCGGGTCCGCTCGCGCTCGCGACGCGCCGCCGGGCCGCCGCCGAGCGGCGTCACGGTGAGCTCCATCCGGTCGTCGAAGCGCGCCAGGTCGAAGGCCGCGCCGCTGTCGACGAAGAGCTCGCCGGCCCGCGCCGCCTCCTCGCACTCCATCCAGCGGCGGAACTCGACCAGGTCCTCCCCGAAGCGCTCCCAGGCGCCCCCCTGGCGCAGGCAGCCGGCGCGCTCGAAGGCGACCAGGCGCGCGTCGTCGCCCGCCTCGAGGTCGCGCGCCACCCGTTCGAGCCGCCGGCGCACCGCCTCTTCCCCTTCCGTGCTCCAGCGCGAGGTCGGGTCGAGCCGCACGACGAAGGCGACGCGCGCCGAGCCGTCGGCGGCCAGGTCGAGTTCGATCGACTCGCGCACCGGCGCGTCCCAGCAACCGACGAGCAGGCCGGCGAGCGCCAGGGCGAGACCGGAGCGGCGGCGCGGCAGGGCGGCGGATTCCATGCCGCGCAGTCTGCGCCGAGAGAGGGGGTGCCGGCAACCGGGTGCCGGCGCGGCGTAGGATGCCGCGCGTGGAGGAGGTCCGGCTCGACAAGTGGCTGCACGTGGCGCGCGTCTACAAGTCGCGCAGCCTCGCCACCCATGCCTGCCAGCTCTCGCGCGTACGGGTCAACGGCGTGGCGGTCAAGCCGCACCGCGCGCTGGCGGTCGGCGACCGCATCGAGGCCGAGGTGACCCGCGACTGGACGCGCGTGCTGGTCGTCCTCGAACTGGCCACGAAAACACTCCCCAAGGCCGAGGTGCCGCGCCTGTTCGAGGATCTCTCGCCGCCGCGCCCCGGCGCCGACCCGCTCGCGCAGCACCGGCGGCCGTCCGACCAAGCGCGAGCGGCGCGAGAT
>JAIOJQ010000357.1 GCA_019911865.1 Thermoanaerobaculia bacterium | reverse complement strand
GTGCTTCTCCTGGCGCTCCGGCGGCGGTGTCGCGCCGAACGGCCCGGCCACGGCGCGCGCCGCGGCCACGTAAGGCAGCCAGGTCCCGGCGGTCCCCAGCGGAAAGGCCGGCAGGACGCCGCCGGGAGCGCGGATCAGCCAGTACGGAACTTCGTCCGGATGGCGCAGCGTGTCGCTGAAATCCAGGCCGCGGCCGTCGAGCAGGCGGCCGGGCAGATCGCGGGTCGGCAGGTTGTCCGAGGCGGTCCCCGGCCGGCCGACCCCGACCGCGACGGCGTAGGTGAGCCAGCCGGCGAGCAGCGCCAGCTCCCCCGGCCGGCGCCACCGCGCCCGGCTCACTCCGACAGACCCGGCGGCCAGCCGCACCAGAGCGAGCCCCAGCAGGGCGAGCGGGAACCAGGGAGCGCCAGGCAGCGAAAGCGCCGCCTCCGGCAGCGCCAGCGGCGCCACGGCGAGCGGCACGGCGAGCAGCAGCGCCAGCCGCGTGACGAGCGTCCGCCACCGGGAGCTCTCGTCCTGCTTCGTCGATCCGCCGTCGCGGAATTCCGGAGCGTTCACCTGCCGATTCCTGGCGGACATGCGGGCAATCCTGTCACGGCACGCCGCCGAGCTCCGCCACGAGTCGGACTCGAATGCGACCTCCCTGCCTTGCTCTAGAATCGGTGCGGATAATCAGATTCTGGACCTGGCCGCATCGAGTGGGTGGCGAGCCTCATGAGGGGGCCGGGGTCGACCGGCGGTGACCGACGAGGACGAAAAGCTTCCATGGAAGAGAAACGACTGCCGAATCCGGGCCAGACTGCGCGGATCTCGGGCACACCGGCGTGACTGCCCGGCGCTCGCATGCTGCTTCCGCCTCCTGTTCGTTTCCCCTTCTCTGGGCCTTGGTTCTGACCTGCAGATCTTTCCTTTACTTGGCGGGCTCCTGCCTTCCCGGCATTCGACCCGTGGATCCGCACGAATCGGTGCAGCGCCTGAAGTTCGTTCTCGCAGAAGGGTCGATGAGCGCTGAGCGTGGACAGGTGTCGAAGTCTGCTCCCCTCGTCGCCCGCAGGACCGTGCCGGATGTCCTGGGCAGATTTCCGTGAGTGCCTCGTTTTCGGCAGCGACCGACCGCCTGTTTGCGGCCATCGCCAGGTCCGACGTGGCGGAGGTGAACAGAGCCCTGGCCGATGGCGCGGACGTGAACGCCAACGGTCCGAGCGGCGGCGAGACGCCGCTGATGCGACTGCGCCTGTGCCGCGATTCGACTCCGATGCTGAGACTGATGCTGCAGGCCGGGGCCGACCCGGCGCGCAGGGATCTGGCGGGACGCAGCGCGCTTCACCACCTGATCCTGTGTTCCGACCCCGCCGGGGTGGAAGCCGCTCTGGCGCAAGGTGTCGACCCGCAGTTGCGAGACTGCTACGGCGATCGCGCTTTCGAAACGGGCCTGTACTCGGCCGAGCCGGCGGTATTCGCCCGCCTGCTGCAGGCCATGGAGCCGCTGGACGAGGACGATCGCACCCGACTCTTCTTTCGCCACATTCAGCGCGGCGAGAGCGATGCGGCACTGACGGTGATTGCCCGGGGAATACGCCTCGCGCCGCTCACGCCCGGAGCGTTTCCCCCGCTGTACCTGGCCGCACGCGCCGGGGATCTGCGCGTGCTGTCGGCTCTGCTGAAAGCCGGCGCGCCTGTCGACGGCGTTTTCGGTGCGGGCGAGTCCGCCTTGATCGCGGCCTCGCGGCACGGCTGGCCGGCGATCGTAGCCGAATTGCTGCGGCAGGGCGCCGAGCCGGATCACGTCGATGCGGCCGGACAGACGGCCCTGCACGTCGCGGCCGCCTCCCCCTCGGCACCGCCCGACCGTCTCGCGGGGGTAGTTCGCCTGTTGCTGGCGTCGGGCACCGATGCCTTGCGACGCGATCGGGAAGGTTACTGGCCGCGCGCCCTGGCACGAGCGTGCGGCAACCATGGCCTGCTCGACCTGCTGCCGGCCCTCGACTTCGAGCCTGCGCCCGATCCGTCAGCGCGCAACGTGGAATCAGTAGAACTGTCGAACGATGGGCGTCTGCGCCTGCGCTGGTTTCCCAACGACCTGCTGCGTCCTTTCGTCGTGGAAGAACACGTCCAGCGCGACGAATGGTATCCGCACCGGCAGGAGACCAATGATTCGGCTGGCGCGGCAGCTCGCTGGCTGGGCCTGCACGGGCCGGCCTGGTTCGCGCCTCTGATCGAGTGCGTGCCAAGCGGCGAAGCCTTGAGCCTCGATGCCGTGCGAGCAGCTGCCGCCGCCGAAGCGGTGACGCTGCGGGTGCAAGCCTTCCGCCCGCGCTGACGGCCACCGGCCCGCCGCCGCCAGGGGGAGTGCCGTGGCACTGCGCGATCACATCCGCGATCTCGTCGTCGATCCGGACCGCGCCCGGACTCACCGGGCTTCGTCGAGGTCGTGGACGAGATCGCCGAGCAGCATCAGTTCGGGGACCAGGCGGACGCCGAAGCGCTCGGCGACTTCGTCGCGCATCCGGCGCATAAGGGTGAGGACGTCGCGGGCGGTGGCGCCGCCGGTGTTGACGATGACGTTGGCGTGCCGGGGGCTGATCTCGGCGGCGCCGGCGCGCGTTCCCTTCAGGCCGCAGGCATCGATGAGCCGGCCGGCGTAGTCGCCGGGGGGGTTGCGGAAGACCGAACCGGCGTTGGCGACGCCGGAGGGGAGCGACTGCCAGCGCCGCGCGTTGAGCTCGTCGATGCGCGCCAGCAGCGCCGCCGGCTCGCCGGGCGCCAGCTCGAACAGCGCCCGGGTGACGATCTCGCCGCTGCGCTTCAGGTTGGTCGACCGGTAGGCCGGCTCGAGCTCGACCGTCGTCACCCGGCGGCGCGCGCCGTCGCGGCCCACCAGGCGGGCCGAGCGCAGCACGTCGCGGATCTCGACGCCGTAGCATCCGGCGTTCATGAACACCGCGCCGCCG
>JAIOJQ010000356.1 GCA_019911865.1 Thermoanaerobaculia bacterium | reverse complement strand
GTCCGAGCCGGCGAGCGCTGCGATACCGTCCCGGGTCGAGACCATGGAACCCACCGTCCGGCAGCGCCCGCTCGACCCCATCTTCCGCCCCCGCTCGGTCGCCGTCGTCGGCGCCTCGCGCTCGCGCGACAACCTCGGCTGGGCGATCATCCACAACCTCGTCGTCGGACAGTTCGCCGGCACCATCTATCCGGTCAACCCGCACGCCCGCGCCATCCACTCGCTGCGCTGCTACCCGAACCTCACGGCGATCCCCAACCCGATCGACCTGGTGATGGTCGTCGTGCCGCGGCCGCACGTCGAGAGCGTGGTCGACGAGGGCCTGGCGATCGGCGTCGGCGGCTTCGTCGTCATTACCGCCGGGTTCGGCGAGGTCTCGGCCGAGGGGCGCGAAGCCGAGCAGCGGCTGCGCGACAAAGTGCGCGCCGCCGGCGTGCGGATGATCGGCCCCAACTGCATGGGGGTGATCAACGCCGACCCCGAGGTGCGCCTCAACGCCACCTTCTCGCCGACCCCGGCGCGCTGGGGCTCGCTCGGCTTCGTCAGCCAGTCCGGGGCGCTCGGCGTGGCGATCCTCAACTTCGCCGAGCAGCTCGGGGTCGGCCTCAGCCAGTTTGCCTCGATGGGTAACAAGGCGGACGTCTCCGGCAACGACCTGGTCGAGCACTGGGAGGACGATCCCGACACGCGGGTGATCGCCATGTACCTCGAGTCGTTCGGCAATCCGCGCCGCTTCACCGAGATCGCCAAGCGGGTGACGCGCAAGAAGCCGATCCTGGTGGTCAAGAGCGGCCGCACCGCCGAGGGGGCGCGCGCCGCCTCGAGCCACACCGGCGCGATGGCCGGCACCGACGTGACGATCTCGGCCTTCCTCGAGCAGTGCGGCGTGCTGCGCGCCGACACCATCGACGAGCTGTTCGACACCGCCCGCGCCCTCGACCGCTGCCCGCTGCCGGGCGGCCGCCGGGTGGCGATCGTCACCAACGCCGGCGGCCCCGGCATCATGGCGACCGACGCCTGCATCAACGCGGGCCTGCAGCTGGCCGAGCTCTCGCCCGGCACCGTCGCGCAGCTGCGCAGCTTCCTGCCCGCCACCGCGTCGGTCGCCAATCCGGTCGACATGATCGCCTCGGCCGGGGTGGCCGAGTACGGGCGCTCGCTCGCCGCGGCGCTCGACGATCCGCAGGTCGACGCGGCTCTGGTGATCAACGTGACGCCGATCCTCTCGGACCCGCGCGACATCCTCGACGAGGTCGGGCGGGTGGCCGCCGGCCACGCCAAGCCGGTGCTGGCGGTGATGATGGCCAAGGAGAGCTTCTACGAGGGGCTCAAGGAGGCCCCGGGTCTGCCCCCCGTCTACCGCTTCCCGGAGCCGGCGGCGCGCGCCCTGGCGCAGCTGGCCCGCTACGCCGAGTGGCGGCGGCGGCCGGCCGACGAGGCGGAGCCCGAGTTCGACTTCGACGCGGCGCGCATCGACGCGCTGCTCGCGCGCCCCGGCGCCGACGGCTATCTCGACCCGGGCGACGCCCTGGCGCTGCTCGAGGCGATCGGCATCCCGGTCGTTCCCTGGCAGCGCGTCGACTCGCGCGACGCCGCCCTCGCCGCGGCCGCCGGCCTCGGCTATCCGCTGGTCGCCAAGGCGATCGCCCCGGGGCTGGTGCACAAGAGCGAGCTCGAGGCGGTGTCGCTCGACCTGCGCGACGAGGCGCAGCTGGCCGCGGCGCTCGACGCGATGAGCGGCCGCCTCGCCGCCGCCGGGCACGCGCCGTCCGGCTTCCTGCTGCAGCGCATGGCGCGCGGCGGCCACGAGGTGATCTTCGGCCTGTCGACCGACGAGCGGCTCGGCCCGGTGCTGATGTTCGGCCTCGGCGGCAAGTACGTCGAGGTCTTCCGCGACGTCCGCTTCGCCGTGCCGCCGCTGCTGCCGTCCGACGCGCGCGACGTGGTGCGCGGCATCCGCGGCTTCCGGCTGCTCGAAGGGGTGCGCGGCGAGCGCCCGGCCGACGTCGACCGCCTGGTCGACGTGCTGCTGCGCCTCGGCAGCTTCGCCCGCCGCTGGCCGCAGGTGCTCGAGCTCGACATCAACCCCTTCCTCGCCGCCCCCGCCGCCGCCTCCCTCGCCCTCGACGCCCGGGTGCGCGTCCGGGTCGACTGAAGAGACCGCCGGCCGGAAGTCCCGGCTCGCGTCGGCTACAATCGGTCGGTCCGAAGTTCCTGTCGCCCTGTCCGTCGCCGGGGAGGTTGCTCTTGAGCGTTGCCGTGATCGATCCCGCTGCCCTCGCCCTGATCCCGCTCTTCCGCGGCCTGCCGCCGGAGCGGCTCAAGCGGCTCTCCGAGACGCTGCGCAAGAAGTCGGTGCCGGCCGGCACCAACATGATCACCGCGGACCAGCCGGGCGAGGTGGTCTACGTCCTGCTCGAGGGGACGGTGAAGATCCTCATCGAGCAGTTCGACGGGCGCGAGGTGATCCTCGCCTTCCTCGGCGCCGGCGACACGGTCGGCGAGATGAGCCTGGTCGACTCCTCGGGCCGCTCGGCCAACGTCATGACCATGGAGCGATGCACCTTCCTCTGGATGGACCGCAACGCCTTCCAGGACCTGCTGCGCAACACCCCCGAGTTCGCCCAGAACCTGGTGCGCATGCTCTCCTCGCGCCTGCGCATGGCCAAC
>JAIOJQ010000031.1 GCA_019911865.1 Thermoanaerobaculia bacterium | reverse complement strand
ACCGGCTCCTCGTCGTCTGCGGCTCTGCCTCCGCCTCGGTGGTAACCCGCGATCACGCCGGACACGCTCCGGCTTTCTCGAGGCTTCACACCTCGAAACTACGACGCAGGAGCCGGTCGCTCCATATCGTCTATGGGCCTTGGTCTTTGCTTTCGAGTCTTTGCTTTCGAGTCTTTGCTTTCGAGTCTTTGCTTTCGAGTCTTTGCTTTCGAGTCTTTGCTTTCGAGTCTTTGCTTTCGAGTCTTTGCTTTCGAGTCTTTGCTCTCGAGTATTTGCCTTCAAGCCCTTGCTTTCAAGCCTTCGCTTTCATGTCCCCATTCTCCCCTCGCTGATGGCTGGGCTCCGCGCGTTCAGCCGCTCGACTCACGCGGTTCGGCGAAGAACCGGAAGAAAAAAGCCGGCCTCCGTCGGGAGGCCGGCCTGGTTCGTGCCGGGGGAGCTGCGGCGCGACGCTTCAGGGCTGCGTGGCGTGCCACTCCCGCGTGTCCGCCGACTCGAAGCCGTTGGTGAACGGCAGGTTCGAGAGCGAGATGTCGTCGTAGAAGGCGGAGCTCGCCCCGTTGGCAAACAGGTCCACGGCCGCGATGTTCACGGCGCCGCCGCCCGACACCTCGCCCGACCAGGTTCCCGAGTAGAGGACCGCCCCGCCGTAGGTGAAGGTCTGGGTGTCCGCGTTGAGATCGATCACCACCTTGAGCTCGACCCACTGGTCGTACACGATCGGCAGGGTGCCGGCGCTCGTGCCGGTATTGATGACCGTGGTCGTCGCGTTGTCGAACTGTACCTGGACCGACCAGTTGAAGGGGCCCGCGTCGGCGTAGGTGTTGAGCATGATGAAGTAGGTGGATCCGGTCGAGCCGCTCGGCAGGTACATCCAGGCCGTGTACGTCCAGGTGCCGGTTCCCGGGCCGAAGCCGGTGTATTCGTGCACGAGGTCCGAGGCACCAACGATGTCGACCGAGTTGGGTGCCGAGCGCGCCTGGGTCGCCGAGGCCAGGGCGCCGGCCGCCGGGTCGTTGGCCCAACCCTTCCAGCCCCCCACGCCATGCATTTGGCTGCCGGTGAGGTAGGTGTCGAAATGATCGATCCAGTTGGCCCCCGGCCCGAGCGGGACGTCGGCCAGCGGGCCGAGGCGGACGCCGCCGTCGAGATTCGGATCGCGCGGCGCGATGCCGGCGAACGCCGAAGTGGCCAGCAGCAGGCCGAGCGCGAGCGTCAGGGTGGGGGTCGAGAGGGTTCTCAGCGTCTTGGTCATCGATTCGTCCTCCTGGGAAACTGCAGGTCTCGAGGTCCGCCGTCCGGCCCGCTTACGACGGGCCCCGCCGCGGGGCGGAGACTCCGCCAAGCCCGAAGGCCCTGGCGGCGACGAAGTCCGGTGATCGTGCGTGCGATCCCATCACAACTCGCCGGGCGTGGATAGCCCGGCGCGCCGGAGCTCGCCCCCGCCCGTCAGCCGATCCGGCCGCTGACCGGCACTTCGAGCCGCGGCATCTCCGGGCTCGAGGTCTCGATGCGCAGCTCGCCGGAGATCTTCCCCTTGGGGCTCGTCGCCGGCAGGCGGAGGGCGATGCGCCAGCGCTTGCCCGCCTCGACCTCCTTGACCTCGACGCTCGCACCTTCGACGCTCGTCGTCACCGCGCCCAGGGTGACCGGCGCCTCGCCGAAGTTGAGCAGCGTCAGCACCAGCTCGCGCGCCTGCCCGGCGAGCACGAGGTGGCCGAAGTCGGCCTTTTCGGGGGTCAGGTGGAGGACCGGCCGCACCATGCCGGAGAGCGGCACCAGGAGCTTCGCCTGCCCGGGGTGGTTGGTGCGCACCTCGAGGAAGTCGCGCAGCGGCCCGACCGGCGCCGCCGCGTCGAGCCCGACGACGATCCGCCACTGCTCGCCGATCCCCTCGGCGATGCGCTCGGCCTCGGTGGCCGGCCGGACCTCGGCGCTCACCCACTTCTCCGGCGTCACCACCTCGAGGATGCGCAGGTCGTCGCGGTCGGGCGAGGCGACCGTCAGGCCGGTCGTCGGCGGCGCCAGCGTCCGGGTATGGAGGAGCCGCGCGTAGGCCGGCTGGACCAGCACGTGGGCTCGGACGTCCACCTTGACGGTGAGCAGCAGCCGCGGCGAGACCGGGTCGTTGGAGAGCACGGTTACCGACTTGGCGATCGGGCCGGCGAAGGTCTCGGTATCGACGACGGCGCGCACCCTGCCCGACTCGCCGGGGGCGATGCGGGAGTCGAACGACGCCACCGTGCAGCCGCAGGCCGGCTGCACCGACTTGATGACCAGGTCGGCCTCGCCCTGGTTGTCGATGCGGAAGTCAGCGGTCACCCGCTCCCCGCGTGCCACCGTCCCGGCGTCGAGCACCGGTTCGGGAGCCACCAGGCGCGGCTGCTTCGCCGCCTCCTCGTCGGCCTCGCCGTCCGGTGCGGTCTCGCTGGCCAGCGGCTCGTCGGCGGGCAGCATGTCGTCCTCGACTTGCGCGCGCACCAGGGCGGGCGACAGGGCGACGAGCGCCAGGGCGAGAGCGAATCGGAGAAGCATCGACGGGATGCGCGGCATGCGGTCCTCCTCGGACGAAGCGCCGCCGATGCTACACTCGCCCCCCGCCCGAGGCGAACCTGCTTGCCACTCCCCGTGCCGCTCGACATCCACCTGATCGCCATCGGCGGCACCGGCATGGCGCCGCTCGCCTGCCTGCTGGCCGCCGACGGCCACCGGGTACGGGGCTCGGACGGGCCGCTCTATCCGCCGATGTCGACCCTGCTCGAAGCCGCCGGCATCCGCCCGGCGGTCGGCTTCTCGCCGGCCCACCTCGAGCCGCGCCCGGACCTCGTGGTGGTGGGCAACGCGGTGCGACGCGACAACCCCGAATCGGTCGAGGTCGAGCGGCTCGGCATTCCGCGCCTGTCGATGCCCGAAGCGCTGGCGCGCTTCTTTCTCGCCGACCGCCGGCCGCTGGTGGTCGCCGGCACGCACGGCAAGACGACCACCGCGGCGATGGCGGCCTGCGTCTGGAGCCGCTGCGGCCGCGATCCCGGTTTCCTCGTCGGCGGTGTGCCGATCGATCTCGGCACCAGCTTCCGGCGCGGCGGCGGCGACCGCTTCGTCGTCGAAGGGGACGAGTACAACGCCGCCTGGTTCGACCGCGGCGCCAAGTTCCTCCACTACCGGCCCGAGACGCTGCTGCTCACCTCGGTCGAGTACGACCACGCCGACCTCTACCCCGATCCCGCCTCCCTGCTCGCGGCCTACCGCCAGCTGGTCGGCCTGCTGCCCGCCGGCGGGCTGCTGGTGGCGTGCGGCGATTCGCCGGCGGTGCGCGAGGTGGCTTCCCACGCCGCCTGCCCGGTCGTCTTCTACGGCGAGGCGGCGGACAACGACGTGCACTTCGCCTCCCCCCCGGCCGCCGGCCCGGACGGCGTGCGGATGGAGATCGTCGAGGCCGACGGCGCACGGCACCGCGTGCGGCTCGGCGTCTGGGGGGCGCACAACGCCGGTAACGCGCTGGCGGTCTGGATCGCGGCGCGGCGCGACGGCCTGCCGCCGGAGGGCATCGCGGCGGCGCTCGCCGCCTTCCACGGCGTGCGTCGGCGGCAGGAGCTGGTCGGTGAGGCGGGCGGCATCACGGTGGTCGACGACTTCGCTCACCACCCCACCGCGGTCGGCAAGACCCTCGAAGCCCTCGCCTCGCGCTTCGCCGGCCGACGCCTGATCGTCTGCTTCGAGCCGCGCAGCCTCACCGCGGGCCGGGCGTTCTTCCTCGACGGCTACCGCGCCGCCTTCCCCGTCGCCGGCGTCGTCCTGTTCGCTCCCGTCTTCCACCGCGACCGGCTGGCGCCGGAAGATCGCCTGGACGTGGCGGCGCTCGCCGCCGAGCTGACGGCCGCCGGAGTCCCCGCCGAGGCGTGTCCGGACATCGACACCGTGGCGTCGCGGGCCCTCGCCCTCGCCCGCCCGGGCGACGTCCTGGTGACCATGTCGTCGGGCTCCTTCAGCGGCCTCGCGGCGCGCCTCGCCGCCGCGCTCGCCCCGGGTTGAGGGCGCGGGAGAGCCTCTGCTACCATTGCCGGGCACTTCCGACCCACTTTCGCCGACGCGGCCGAGACCATGACCTATCCGGGAAACGCCTCCCTCTCGCCCGACGTTCAGCAGCGAATCCTCACCACGTATCGCCAGTCGCTCCAGAGCGCCGCCCGGGGCAGCCGGGACGAGGCGCTGCTCGGCTGCGACTTCGTCCAGCGTCTCGACTCGCAGTTCCAGCCCGCCCGGGTGCTGCAGCAGATGCTCGCGGCGAACCGGGAGCCCGAGGTCTTCGTGCAGATGCTGGCCGCCCTCGACGGGGGTGGCGGCGAGAGCGAGAGCGACGAGGACCTGCGCTCGCTGTTCGCCCGGCTGCTCGCCGAGCGCCGCTTTCCCGAGATTCTCAACGCCGCCGAGCGCGACAAGCGCCGCGTCGCCGCCGACCCCGAGCTGCTCTCGCTGATCGAAGAGGCCCAGGGGCGGCACGAGGCCGAGCCGTACGTGGCGAAGTTCCTCGGCGAGGCCGCCGCAGCGCTTGCCGAGGAGCGGCGTGAGGACGTCGCCCGGTTGCTCGACAAGGCGCGCTCGCTCGATCCCAGCCATCCGGGCATCGCCGAGATCGAGAACCTGCTCCATCCCGGATCGGCGCCCGCTGCCGGGCCGGCCGACGCCGCGGTCGCGCTGCCCGATCTCGACTTCGATGCCTTTCATCTGCCGAGCCCGGACGAGGCCGGCCTGGGCGTCGAGACGCCGGACCTCCCGGCCCCCTCCTTCGCCCGCCCGGACTTCGGCGCCGCCAGCCTCGACCCGGACGACGCCGGCGAGGCGCGCCCGGCCGAGGAGACTTCCGGCCGCATTGTCAGCCTGCTGACCGAGGGTCAGGAGGCCTTCGACCGCGGCGACTTCCAGCCGGCCATCGATGCCTGGTCACGCATCTTCCTCATCGACATCGATCACGAAGAGGCGGCGCGCAAGATCGAGCGGGCCCGCCAGCTCAAGTCCGAGCAGGAGCGCGAGGTCGAGGAGATTTTCCACGACGGAGTCGCCCGCTTCGACACCGGCGAGCTGGCCGCTTCGCGCGCCGCATTCCAGAAAGTGCTCGCCCTGCAGCCCTCCTACGCGCTCGCCCGCGAGTACCTGGACAAGATCGACGAGCGCGAGTCGGGTGTCGAACTGCCGGGCGGAGGCCTGCCCGAGCTCGCCCCGCTCGCCCCGGCGACCGCCGCTC
>JAIOJQ010000030.1 GCA_019911865.1 Thermoanaerobaculia bacterium | reverse complement strand
CGTGCTGGCGGCGCGCGAAGCACCCCGCCAGCACGAGCGCGAGCGCCGGGTCCTCGGGCAGCGGCGGCGGCGCGAGGCGGCGAAACATCCCCCCCAGCCTATCCCCGCGCCGGCACCCCGGAACGGCCGGAGACGCGATTGATCGACGAGCTCGTCCACGTCTCGGCCAGCCTGCGCGAGGACGGCGGGGGCACGGCGCACTTCGGCCGCGTCATCGGCAGGGCGCTGCGCCGGTTCGCGTCGCGGCGCGGCCTCGCCTTCCGCGGGCTGCACCTGCCGGCCGGGGACGGCCATCCGGCGCTCGATGGCTACGAGAGTTTCGGCGGCTTGCGCCTGCGTCTGGCGGCCCGCGTCGCGGCGCTTCAGCTGGGCCCGCGCCGCCGGCGCCGCCTCTTCCTCTTCGACCACCCCGGCCCGGCCCGCATCCAGGGCCGGCTGCCGGTCTCCTGGCGCTCCCGCTACGCGGTCTGGATCCTCGGAATCGACGTCTGGCGCGAGCTGCCCGCCGACCTCAGCCGCTCCCTCGCCGCCGCCGACCGCGTGATCGCCATCTCCGGAGTCACCGTCGAACGCGCCCGCCCCTTCCTCCCTTCCGATTGCCGGATCGAGGTGGTGCATCCGGGGATCGAGGATTCCGGGGGTGCGGGAGCCGTCTCGCAAGCGCAGCTACAGGCCGCCGGCGCCGGCTTCGTTCTCATCGTCTCGCGCCTCCCCGGGCAGGAGCGCTACAAGGGGCATGACGAACTGATCGAGGCCTGGCCCTCCGTGCTCGCAGGCGTCCCCGCGGCACGCCTCGTCGTTGCTGGCGCCGGTGACGACCGCGGCCGCCTCGAGGCCCGCGTGCGCGATCTTGGCCTGACAGAGGCTGTCGCCTTTCTCGGCTTCGTCGACCCACCCACCCTCGCCGAGCTCTACCGGCGGGCGGCCGTCTTCGCGATGCCGTCGCGCGACGAGGGGTTCGGCCTCGTCTTCGTCGAGGCGATGGCGGCCGGCAAGCCCTGCCTGGCGCTGGCCGGCACCGCGCCGGCGGAGATCGTCGTCGACGGCGAGACGGGCCGGCTGATTCCGGCCGGCCGGCCGGAGCTGCTGGCCGAAGCTCTTGCCAGCCTGCTCGGCGACCCGCAGGGCGCGCGACGCCTGGGTGAGGCCGGACGGCAGCGATTCGAACGCGAGTTCACCCAGGCCGCGTTCGAAGCCCGGCTCGAGCCGCTGCTCGACCGCCTGGTCGTGGCCGGGAGGGACTGACGATGTGCGGGATCGCCGGGCTCGTCCAGCTCGATCGGGATGTCCGCCTGCCCGTCGACGAGCTGCGCCGCACCAGCGCCGCTCTCGCCCGGCGTGGTCCGGATGGCGAGGGCGAGTGGATCTCGCCAACCGGACGCGCGGCGCTCGCGCACCGGCGACTCGCGGTGATCGACCTGTCGAAGGCGGCGGCGCAGCCGATGTCGGGGGCACGGGAGCAACAGGTTCTCGTCTTCAACGGCGAGATCTACAACTTCCGGGAGCTGTCGCGGCAGGCCGAAGCCCGCGGCGAGGAACCGGCGACGAGCGACACGGCGGTCCTGCTCGGCCTGCTGTCCCGGGAAGGCCTGCGGGGCCTCGCGCGCCTGCGCGGCATGTTCGCCTTCGGGTTCTGGGACGAAGTGTCCGGCGAGTTGTGGCTGGCTCGCGACCCCTGCGGCATCAAGCCGCTCTACTACTCGACGAGCGGCGGCTGCCTGCGATTCGCCTCCCAGGTGAAGGCACTCGAGGCCGGCGGCGGCCTGTCGCCGGCCGTCGACCCGGCCGCCGTCGCCGGATTCCTGGCCTGGGGCTCGGTGCCCGAGCCGCTCACCTTGCGCAGCGCGATCCGCTCCCTCCCGGCCGGGCACTGTCTGCGGGCCTCGATCGAGCGCGGAGTGCGGATCGAGCCGCTGCCCTCCAGCCACGACGAGGGAGATCCGGAGTCGCTCGGGGAGGCCATCGACGAGAGCCTGCGCGAACATCTGGTCGCCGACGTTCCGCTGGCTGTCTTCCTCTCGGCAGGCCTCGACTCGGCGATGACGGCCGCGCTGGCTCGCCGCCACCTGCCCGAGCCGCCGACGGCCCTGACTCTGACTTTCGCCGAGAGTCGCGGCGGGCCTTTCGACGAGGAGCCCGGGGCACGCGCGGTCGCCCGGGCGCTCGGTCTGCCGCAGATCGTCCGCACGATCACCGGCGAGGAGGTGCGCGCGCTGTTGCCCGAGATCCTCGCGGCGATGGACCAGCCGTCGATCGACGGCTTCAACACCTATCTCGTCGCCCGGCTGGCCCGCCAGGAGGGGTTCAAGGTGGCGCTCTCCGGGCTCGGCGGGGACGAACTGCTCGGCGGCTATCCGTCCTTCCGGGGCGCGGAGCGCCTGCGCCGGCGGGCCCGCCGGCTGGCCCGTCTTCCCGGGCTCACCGCGCTCTGGCCGCCGCTCGCCCGCTGGCTCACCCCGCGGCGGCCGAAGGTCGCCGGCGTCCTGCGCCACGGCGGGTCGCTAGCCGGCGCCTGGTTTCTGCACCGCGGCCTTCACCTTCCCGAGGAGCTGCCGCGCACCGCCGGCGGGGCGCCCTGCCACGATCCGCTGCTCGCCGCGTGGGAGCGGCTGAGCGACGCTATCCTCGGACCGGTCGGCGGTCTCCTGGCCGACCCGTTCCGGGCGGTGCACCGGATGGAGTGGTCGATCTACCTGCGCAATCAGCTGCTGCGCGACGCGGACTGGGCCGGCATGGCGCACGGCGTGGAGATTCGTGTGCCGCTGGTCGACGATCGCCTGCGCACTGCCGCGGAGGTATTCGGGTTCGAGCCGGCGCGTTCGCACGGCAAGCGGGAGCTGATCCGCCGCCTCGTCCCGGAGCTGCCGCCCGCTGCCTTCGATCGACCCAAGTCCGGCTTCCAGCTGCCGGTCGCCGACTGGCTCGAGCCGGAAGCGGCGGGCCGCCCGGTCGGCCTGCAGTCCCGCCGCCTCGCTCGCCTCGTCCTCTCCGCTTTCGATGTCGATCCCGATGCGCCGCTCTCCTGACTCGCCGCCCGACGGCGCGGCGCGCGCCGACACCGACCTGCCGCCGGCCGGCGCAGCGCCGTCACCGCCGGAGACGGAAGCGGCCCCGAGTCCGATGCCCGCCATCGCCGGCCTCTGGCTCGGGCGGGCACGGCGGTGGTGGGGAATCCTCGCGGCGTTCTTCACCGCGCAGGCGCTCGTGCAGGCGGCCGCGTTCGCCTCGGGACTGTTGCTGGTGCGCGGACTCGCGGTCGACGACTACGCCTTCTACACGCTGGCGACCTCGGCGTTCACTTTCCTCGCCTTCGCGTCGAATCTCGGAGCGACGTCGGCCTTCGCCTGGTTCTTCCGCGAATCCAAGGGGGACGCGGTGGCCCGCGCGCGCCACGATCGGGCCGTCGTCGAGGTCCGCCGCCGGCTCTTCTTCGGCGCCGCGCCGATCGCGGTCGGAATCCTGCTCGCCACCGCGCTCGGGCGCGGTTTCGGCGGCACCGCCATCGCCGTCGCGGCGGTTCTGGTGGCGGCGACGGCCTGGGTGGCGATCGACGGAGTCGCCGCGGTTCAGATTCTTCGCCTGAACGACCGCTATGCCGCGAGCTACCGAGCCGAGGTCGCGGCTGCCCTGGCGCGCCTGGCGCTCATCGCGGCACTGGTCGCGCTCGGTTTCGCCTCGGCGCTCACCGCGCTGGCCGCAGCGCTCGCCGGGCAGCTCGCGATGGTCGCCCTGGCGCACGGCGCGCGAGCCCGTCGGGTAGCCGGCCCGGCCCTCGCGCCGGAGCGCCGCGCCGTCTTCCGTTTCCTCGCGCCGACGCTGCCGGCGGAGGTCTATGCCGCCTTTCAGGGGCCCTTGCTCATCTGGCTGGCGGCGCTGCTCGGGTCGACGCGAGGGGTGGCGGAGATCGGGGCGCTGGGTCGGCTGGGGCAGCTGATGGCGCTGCTGTCGACGCTCGCGGGGGTCGTCTTTCTGCCGCGCCTCTCCCGCATCGCCGACGACCGGCTCTATCGCCAGCGCTTCTTCGCCTTCGCCGCCTTCCTCGCGGCGATCGCGGGAGCGACGGTCGGCGCGGCGTGGATCGTCCGCGGGCCGCTGCTCGCCCTGCTCGGACCCGGCTACGTCGGTCTCGAGCGCGAGCTGCTGCTCACGGTGGGGGCGGCCGCGGTCTACGTGCCGGCGTCGTTCGCCATCTGGGTCAACGCGGCGCGCTCGTGGAAGCGCTGGCAGGTCCACCTCACGGTGGCGCTGATCCTCTTCCAGGTCGGCTGGATCGTCCTGTCGCCGCTCGAGTCGACGGCGGACTTCCTCCGCTTCGGCCTGGCGAACGCGGTGGTGGTGCTGGTGCTGCAGCTGGGCAACGCGCTGGTCGGCCTCTTCCGGCCGCGGGCGGTCGCCTGGTGAGCTCGATTCTCCAGATCGTGCCGCGCCTGCCGCCCCCCGAGGAGGCTCTCGGCCACGTGGCGCTGCGGCTGGCGGAGGGCTTCGCCGCGCGCGGCATCGAGTCGCGCATCGTGCCGGCGATGACGGATCGCGCTGCGTTCCAGAAAGAACTCGCCGCGGCGCCCGCCGATCAGGCGGCGCTGCTGCACTACGTCGGCTACGGTTACGCCCGCCGCGGCGCGCCGCTCTGGCTCGCCGGCGCGCTCGCCGACTGGCTCGCCGCGTCCCCCGGCCGCCGCCTCGCCGTCCATTTCCACGAGGTCGCCGCCTTCGGCCCGCCGTGGCGCAGCTCGTTCTGGCTCGCGCCGCTCCAGCGCCGGGTCGCCGCCCGGCTGCGCCGCCTGGCGGTCGCCGCGGTCACCAGCGTCGAGCCGTTCGTCCGGCTGCTGGAACGGCTGGTGCCGGAGAGCCCCACGACTCTGCTGCCGGTCTTCTCGAACGTCGGCGAGCCAGAGAGTCTCGTTCCGCTGGGAGGGCGCCGAGCTCAACTCGTTCTGTTCGGAGGCCCCGCCGCCCGGGCCCGGATCTGGGCAGAGGGTGTCCCGGATCTCGAACGGGCGGTCCGCGCACTTTCTGTCGGGAGAGTCGTCGAGATCGGGCGTGATCCCGTCGGGCCGGAGTGCGTTGGAGGTGTTCCGGTCGACCGACTTGGAGAACTTCCGGGGCTTGCGGTTGGACGGGTTCTCGCGTCCTCTGCAGCAATGTTTTTTGACTACCCGGTCGAGCACTTGGCGAAATCCGGAGTTTTCGCCGCCTGTTGTGCATTCGGTGTTCTTCCTGTCTGCCGTTCGCGACGGCTCGCTTCGGCTCCCGCGCCCGGCGAAGGCTCACGTTGGCTCACGGTCGAGGCGCTTCAGCACCAGCCCGAGGTCGACCGGATGCGGGTCGCGGCGGCGGCATACAGATGGTACGAGGGGCATTCCCTCCAGCACCACCTGAATTTCTGGACACGGGCTCTCGACCGATGATCGGTTTCGGCGGTTCACATGCGGTAGCGCTTTCGGCTGTCGAACTCACTCTCGAGTGCGGGCCCTTCTCGGCGGGAAACGTCTCGCTCCGGTGCTCTTGGTCGCAGGCGCGATTCGCAGGAGCAGAGTTCAGCCGAAATTCATTTGAAGAGGTCCCCGGGTGACGCAGGCCCTGCTGCTGTTCGCTGTCGCCCTGGCGATGCTCTGGAGCTACCGGCGCTGGTGGCTCGCGGTGCGGTGGTTGCTCGTTCTCATCGTCGTCGAAGGAGCTATCCGCAAGTGGGTCCTGCCGGAGCAGCAGCAGCTCGTATATTTGGTCAAAGACTTCCTCGTAGTGGCGATCTTCGCGGGATTCCTGGTATCCGGGAAGCGGATTCGCCGGGTGCGGCCGCCCGCTGCGGTCGTCGTTCCGTTGATGGCCTGTGCGCTCTGGGGCGGTTTCGAGATCTTCAATCCGCGCCTTCCGTCGCTGCTGGTCGGCATTTTCGGCTGGAAATCGTACTTCTGGTACGCGCCGCTGCTCTGGGTGGTTCCGGCGGCATTCCGGGACCTGCCGGATTTCGAACGCTTCGTCCGGCGGTACGCCCTGCTCGTACTCCCGGTCGTGGCCCTGGGCCTGCTGCAGTTTCGCGCCCCGACGACCTCCGTGTTGAATCGCTACGCTTGGGGCGAGCTTGCCGACACCGTCGGAAGAGTCGCCACGTTCGGCCAGCTGGGTGCGGCGCGGGTCACGTCGACCTTCTCCTACATCACCGGCTACTCGACTTTTCTCGTCGCGGTCGGGATCCTCCTCATGGTCGCCCTCGCACTGCGCGGCTTCCGGGTGAGCGGGAATGGTCTGCTCTGGGCGGCGCTGCTGGCAGTTCCGATCGGTGTCCTGGTGTCCGGCTCGCGTGGTCCGCTGATTTTGCTCGCCGGCATCTTTCCCATGCTCTTCCTGTTCGCGCGCCGGGGGATGGCGGAAAAGTCGCGGGCACTTCTCCGGCTGGTGAGCACCGTGGCGGTCGGTGCCGTGCTGATCTCGTTCGTGGCCATGCCGGCCCTCGAGGCGTTCACCTATCGAGTCCGGTCGACGGAAGAGGACGTTGTGGAGCGAGCGCTGCAGCCGCTGTTCGAACCGTTCGAAGTGATGGATCTCGTCGGGCCGTTCGCCTACGGAATCGGCGCCACGCACCAGGCGGCGAGTGCGCTCGTGCCCGACCTTCGCCCGGGCTCCTGGCTGGACGGGATCGAGGCGGAGAACGAGTCGACGCGGGTGATGATCGAGCTCGGTCCGCTCGGATTCCTCGCCCACTTCGGGTATCGGATCGCGCTCGTCGTGATGGCCTTCGGAATCGCGCGCCGCGCGCGCTTGTCGGCGTCCCGGATCGTCGCCTTCGGCGCCGCTTTCTTCCTGCTCGCGCAGCTGCCGGGCGCGGTGGTCTTCAACGTATACGGGGGGATCTACTTCTGGTTCCTCGCCGGCGCGGCCCTGCTGGCGCAGGCCACCGAACGGGAACAGATCCAGGCAGCCTCGCCGTCCGGTCCTCGGAGGACGGTGCTGCGCGAGAGCGGGCCGCGGCCGGTCGCGGAGGCGAGGAGATGACGCCGCGAGTTCTCGTCGCGCACCCCGGCCGGCAGCACTCCCACCAGACGGCCGCCGCGCTCGCCCGCGCAGGATGCCTCGAAGGATACTGGTCCGGCGTACCGCTCACCGGACCCTGGGCGCGCGCGGTCGACAGTCCTCCGCCTGCTTCGGCCTGCACCGGAGCGCCCTGGGCTCCCGGCCTGCGGAGAGTTCTTGAAGCGATCCTGCCGGAGACATCGGCACCTTGGGGCGGATTCCTCGCGGACCGGGCCTTCGACCGCTGGGCCGCAGCTCGGGTCGGGCGCACGTCCGCCAATCTGGTGATCGGCTACGAAATGGGGTGTCGCGACCTCCTTGATCGAGCCCGCCGGTCGGGCGTGCGGACTGTCCTCGACGCCGCCTCCTTTCATCATCGGGCGCAGGACGAGTGGCGGCGGCCTCCGGAGTCGCCGCGTCTGCATCGGAAGATCGTCGCGGCGAAGGAGCGGGAGCTCGAGCTCGCCGAGCACGTGTTCGTCGCCTCCGAGCTGGCGGCCGAGACCTATCGGGCGGCTGGAGTTCCCGCGGCGCGACTTTCGGTCCTCCCTCTCGGAGTGGACCTGCTGCGGTTCCAGGACTCGAAGCCCCGGCGCTCGCCCGGGCTGAAGATCCTGTTCGTGGGAAAGCTCACGGAGACGAAGGGATTCGACCTCCTGCTTCAGGCGTTCGATCGGGTGCGGCGGGCGTCGCCCGATGCGACCCTGCGAGTTGCTGGGCAGGGCCGTTGGCCAGGCCCGCTTGCCGCGGCGATCGAGTGCGGCCGGGTGGCTCATGAGCAGCTCCCGGAGGTCTACTCCGCGGCCGACGTCCTCGTGCTCCCGTCCCGCCTCGATGGCTTCGGGATGGTCGTCTCCGAGGCCCTGGCTTGCGGAACGCCGGTCCTCGTCTCGGATCGAGTCGGGGCGAAGGACCTCGTGCAGGAGGGGGTCAACGGCTGGGTCGTTCCGGCCGAGGACGCCGGGAAACTCGCGGAGCGGCTCTCCTGGTGCGCCGACCATCTGCCGGAGCTGCGCGCCCTGCGCGAGACCTGCCGGAGGTTGGTCGAGCCTCACGGCTGGGAGGCGTACGGCGAGCGCCTGGTCGCTGCCGTCCGCCGGATCCTCGCGGAGCCCCGCGCATGAAGATCCTCCACGTCGTCCCCTCCTACCTGCCGGCCTGGCGCTACGGCGGGCCGATCCGGTCGGTGGACGGGTTGGCGCGGGCGCAGGTGGGACTCGGGCATGCGGTGACGGTGTTCACCACGGATGCCGACGGGCCGGGGCGGCTGGCGGTGGAGACGGAGCGCGAGGTGGCGCTGGACGGGGTCGCCGTGCGCTACTTCCCGCGCCGCTTTCCGGCCCGCCTCTTCCGGGCGCCGGAGCTCGCTCGCGAGCTGGCGCGGCGGGTGGGGGAGTTCGACGTCGTGCACGCCCACTCGGTCTTCCTCGAGCCGACCCGCCTGGCGGCGCGCGCCGCCGAACGGGCCGGGGTCCCTTTCTTTCTGTCGCCGCGCGGCATGCTGGTGGCCGAGCTCATCCGCCAGCGCGGGGCGCTGCGCAAGCGGCTCTGGATCCGCCTCGTCGAGCGGCGGACCCTCGCCCGGGCGAGCGGGATTGTCGTGCAGAGCGAGCTCGAACGGCGCGAGCTCGAGCAACTCGGGCTGCCGACCGCGCCGATCCACGTCGTGCCCAACGGGGTCGACTTCGGCGACGACGGGCGCGCCACCCCGGCCGAACGGGCCGCCGAGGTGGCCCGGATCGTTGCCGGCGGGCCCTACCTGCTCAGCCTCGGCCGGGTGAGCTGGAAGAAGGGGATCGACCGGCTGATCGCCGCCCTGCCGCAGCTGCCCGGTGCCCGCCTGGTGGTCGCCGGCAACGACGACGAGGGCCTCACCCCCGCCCTGGCGCGGCAGGCCGCCGACCTCGGGGTGGCCGACCGGGTGCACTTCGTCGGCGAAGTGGGGGGCGAGGCCAAAGCGGCGCTGCTCGGCGCGGCGGCGGTCTTCTGCCTCCCCTCGCGCTCGGAGAACTTCGGCCAGGCGGCGCTCGAGGCGATGGCCGCCGGCCGGCCGGTCGTCCTCACGCCGGAGGTCGGTCTCGCCTCCTTTCCGGAGGCCCGCGCGGCGGTCGTCCTCAGCCCCGGCGAGCCGGCCGCACTGGCGGCGGCGACCGGCGCTCTGCTCGCCGATCCGGCGGCGGCGGCGCGGCTCGGGGCGGCCGCCCGCGCGGTGGCGGAATCGCACTTCGCCTGGCCGGCGATCGCGGCGAGAATGACGGCGCTCTACGCGGCCCCCGCAGACTCCGGAACCGGACCCTCATGACCCGCATCCTCGGCCTCTCCGCCTTCCACCCCGATGCCTCCGCCGCGGCGCTGGTCGACGGTCGCTTCGTCGCCGGCGTCGAGGAGGAGCGCTTCCGCCGCATCAAGCACTGGGCCGGCTTCCCCGCCGCCGCGGCGACCTGGTGCGTGGAGGAGGCGTTCGGCGGCGATCTCGCCTCGGTTTCTGCCGTGGCGGTGGCCCGCCAGCCGCGCGCTTACGCGGCGCGCAAGGCGTGGCTGGCGCTCACCCATCCGCGCAGCCTCGGCCGTGCGCTCGCCCGGGCGGGGAACCTGGCCCAGATCTCGGGGCTCGAAGGGCAGCTGGCGGCGACCTTCCCCGGCATCCGGCCGCCGCGCGTCGTGCCGGTCGAGCACCACCTGGCGCACCTCGCCTCGGCTTTCTTCTGCTCCCCCTTCGAGGAGGCCGCCTGCCTGTCGGTCGACGGCTTCGGCGACTTCGTCTCGGTGATGATCGGCCGCGGCCGCGGCAACCGGATCGAGGTGCTCGAGCGCGTCCACTTCCCGCACTCGCTCGGCCTCTTCTACACCGCGATGACGCAGTACCTCGGCTTCCCGAACTTCGGCGACGAGTACAAGGCGATGGGTCTGGCGGCCTACGGCGAGCCGCGCTTCGCCGCCGAGGTGGGGCGCCTGGTGCCGCCGCGCGGCGACCTCTTCCGGCTCGACCTGCGCTACTTCCGCCACCTCTCCGAGGGGGTGGACATGACCTGGCCGGACGGCAGTCCGCAACTCGGCACGGTCTTTACGCCGGCGCTCGAGGCGCTGCTCGGCCCGGCGCGGCGGCCGGACGAGGAGCTGACGCAGCGCCAGATGGACCTCGCCGCGTCGATGCAGGCGGTCTACGAGGAGCGCTTCTTCGCCCTGGTGCGGCGCGCCCTCTCGCGCGCCGGCTCGGCGAATCTCGCCCTGGCCGGTGGCTGCGCGCTCAACTCGCTCGCCAACGGCAAGCTCTGGGATCGCACGCCGGTGCGCGAGCTCTTCGTGCAGGCGGCGGCGGGGGATGCCGGCACGGCGCTCGGCGCGGCGCTCCAGGTGCACCACGGGGTCTTCGGCGCGCCGCGCGACGGATTCGTGCTCGAGCAGGCGGGCTGGGGGCCGGGCTACGACGAGGCGGAGGTGCGGCGCTCGCTCGCCGCCGGCATCGCGAGTTCGCAGGGGCTCGACGGGAGCCACGGCGAGCTCGAGATCGCCACGGCGCCGGACGACGACGCGCTCTGCGCGGCGACCGCGGCGGCGATCGCGCGCGGCGAGGTGGTCGGCTGGTTCCAGGGGCGCTCGGAGTGGGGACCACGGGCGCTCGGCCACCGCTCGATCCTCGGCGATCCGCGGCGCGCCGACATGAAGGAGATCCTCAACCTGAAGATCAAGCGGCGCGAGTCGTTCCGCCCGTTCGCACCGTCGATCCTCGAGGAGCGCGCCGGCGAGTGGTTCGAGCGCGCGTACCCGGACCCGTTCATGCTCAAGGTCTTCCCGTTCCGCCGCGAGAAGCGCCCGCTGGTGCCGGCCGTCGTCCATCTCGACGGCACCGGCCGCCTGCAGACGGTCTCCGACCGCTCGAACCCGCTCTACGCGCGCCTCATCCGCGCCTTCGAGGCCGAGACCGGCGTGCCGATGGTCCTCAACACCTCCTTCAACGAAAACGAACCGATCGTCCAGACCCCCGCCGAAGCCCTCGACTGCTTCCTGCGCACGAAGATGGACCGCCTGGTGATGGGGAGGGTGGTGGTGAGAAGGACTACGGAAAGTTGAGCTCACCATGCGTCTGGTAGTCGTCGCTCCGCATCCGGTGTCGTATCAGGCTTCCTACCTGAGAGCACTTGCTGCAGCTCCCGGGATCGACTTGCTGGTGTTGAGCGCGCCGGGCTCGAAATCGAACTCGTCGGCGGTGGACCCCGGGGCGGCAGGTGCGGACCCGGTAGAGCGGTCGGTGGCTCTTTCGTTCGTGCCCATCGAGGGACTGGAGTCCACGGTCACGGATCCGGGCGAAGCCGATGCGACGTCGGCTTCGGAGATCCGCGAGTTGCTGCGAGGCACGAAGGCCGAGGTGTTGCTGCTCCTCGGGTGGTGCTCGCGCCTCGCAGCACAGCTCGTTCGCGCAGCGCGCAGGCTCGGTATGCCCGTACTCCTTCGCGCCGAAGTCACCGATCTGAGTTCGCATTCGATCTGGACCCGCCTGGGGGACCGCAGGTTTCTGCGCAGGATGGCCGGGGTCCTGTCGGTCGGCAAGGCGAGCCGTCGCTACTGCGTGGCGTCCGGTGTGCCCTCGGCTCGCCTCTTCGACGCACTCTTCGCCATCGACAATTCGCTTTTCGCCGCCGAGGCCGACCGCTTGCGGCCGCAGCGCAACGAGCTGCGCCGGGCCTGGCAGGTCCCCGGAGACGGGTTCTGCATCCTGTTCGCCGGCAAGCTGCAGGCGAAGAAGCGGCCGCTCGACCTGCTCGACGCGCTGGAGCAGGCGCGGCGGACGCGCAACGATCTGCGTCTGCTCGTCGCCGGTTCCGGGGAGCTCGAGCCGGATCTGCGCGAGCGGGCGAAGGAGCGCCGGCTGCCGGTCACTTTCGCCGGATTCCTCAATCAGACGGAGATGCCGCGGGCGTACGCGGCGGCGGACGCGCTGGTGCTGCCTTCGGATGCCGGCGAGACCTGGGGGCTGGTGGTCAACGAGGCGATGGCCTCGGGCGTGCCGGCCGTGGTGTCGGACCGGGTGGGCTGCCGCGAGGACCTGGTGGAGGACGGGGTGACTGGCTTCTCCTTCCCGCTCGGCGACACCCGCGCCCTGGCCGCCTGCCTGACCTCGCTCGCCGCCGACCCGATCCGCGCCGCCGCCATGGGCGAAGCGGCCCGCCAGCTCGTCCTGTCGCGCTACTCGATCGATCGCGCCGTCGCCGGATCGGTCGCCGCTCTCGAGAAACTCCTGGGCCGATAAGTTCCCGATGAAGAACCGCCTGGTGGCCGCAAGTGACCGGTTGGCGAGGCTGTTGCCCCGGAAGCTTCGACTCGGATTCCGCATCCGGGCCCGGCAGGCGTTCGGTGCGATCGAACGCGAGATCGGAGCGCTCGAGCGGGTCGCGGGGCGAGGCCGGGTCGCGGTCGATGCCGGCGCCAACGAAGGGTGGTACTCGCTCGGGCTAGCCGGGCTCTTCGACCGGGTACTGGCCTTCGAGCCCAACGAGGCTCTCCTGTCGGACCTGCGTTCCGCCCGGCGTCGCGGGATCGAGATCCATCCAGTGGCCCTGTCGAACCGGGAGGGCGTCGCGGAGCACTTCGTGCCCGTCCGGGGCGGCATTGCCTTGACCGGCTGGGGAAGCCTGAATCGCGACCATGTACCCGAGCGAGATTCGGAGCGCCAATCCGTCGTTCAAGTTCAGACCCTGGACAGCTTCGGAATCGAGCACCTCGACTTCCTCAAGGTCGACGTCGAGGGGCACGAGGTCGAGCTGCTGGAGGGAGCCAGGGAGACGATCGTTCGTTGCCGGCCGACCGTGCTCATCGAGGTCCTGCCGCAGAACGAGACGGCTGTGCGGACCCTTCTCGAGGCGTGCGGTCTGGTGCCCGTCGACGCGGAGGTCGAGAAGTTGCCGCTGACCCCGGGGAATCTCCTGTTTCGGCGCTCGCACGGGGTGGCAGCCGGGGACGGGAGGAGCGGATGAGCCGCCCGCCGATCACCCCCGTCGTACTGACTTGGAACGAAGCGGCCAACATCGAACGGACGCTGAGCCGCCTCGATTGGGCGCCGCGGGTGCTCGTCTTCGACTCCGGGAGCACGGACGGAACGCAGGAGCTGGCGCGGCGCTTCGCGAACGTGGTCGTCGCGGAGCGCCCCTTCGACTCTCACGCTGCGCAGTGGGAGGCCGCCATTCGCCATCCCGCCGTCGAGACCGATTGGGTCCTGGCGCTCGATGCCGACTACGTGCTGACCCCAGAGCTGATCGAGGAGATCCAGGGACTCGATCTTTCTGGCCCAGTTCGAGCGTTTCGCGCTTCGTTCCGCTACTGCATTGAAGGGATGCCGTTGAGGGGTTCTCTCTATCCGCCAGTTCTCCTTCTCTATGATCGAAGGGTGGGCCACTACGTTCAGGACGGTCACGCGATGAGGTTTACCACCGCTGAGCCCGTCGCGAATCTGACGGGCCTCGTCCTCCACGACGATCGCAAACCCTTCAATCGGTTCCTTGCCGCTCAACGGACTTACGCGCGTCTGGAAGCTCACAAGATTCGCAGCACCAGCTGGCGCGACCTGGGTTGGAGCGGGCGGTTGAGACGCCTTCGTTGGGTTGTTCCACCACTCGTGCCGATCTGGCTTCTGCTCGTGAAAGGGCTCGTGTTCGACGGGGCGGCGGGCTGGGCGTACGCTCGTCAGCGCTGGATCGCCGAGTGGGAGATTTCTCGGGCGCTCAAGAGCGGCCGTCGACAGACTCCAGGAGCATCCAGGACAGAGGGGCAGATCCGTTGATCGGCGCGCTGAAGCCTGAGTATCTCTTCCAGTGGAAGGTTGCTGCTCGGCGCCTGTACCGCGCGCTGGCGGGCCGACCCAGGGGAGTTCGGGAGGTGGCGTTACCCTGGGGTGTTCGAATGCGAGTGGACCCAAACGAGTCCATTGGTCGCAGCCTTTGCGATCTCGGGGTCTATGACCTTCCCGTGTCGGAAGTCCTCTGGCGCCTCGCGACGCCGGGGATGCTCGCGATCGATGCCGGATCCAACATCGGCTACATCTCCTTGCTTCTGGCGAGTGCGGGCGGAAGCACGAGCCGCATCGTGGCCTTCGAGCCGCACCCGGAAGTGGTCGAGTCCCTGGCGGCGAACGTCGAGTTGAACCGTGGCACACCGTGGCTCGCGACGCTCGAGATACGCCAGATGGCGTTGGGCAGTCGAGCAGGTACGGCGAGGCTGGTCTGGGACGAGTCGTTTTCGTCCAACAGAGGTACTGCGAGAATCGGTGAAGGGTCGGAATCGGGTTGTGACGTGAAAGTCACTTCGATCGATGAAGAGTTCCCCGGGTCGAATATCCGAATTCTGAAGGTGGACGTCGAAGGGCACGAACTGGAAGTACTTCGAGGTGCCGAGAGGGCGCTCGCCGATCGCCGGATCCAGTTCATTGTTTTCGAAGCACACGAAGGGCAGCGGAGTGCGGTGTTGGAGTTCCTGGGCTTGCTGGGATATCGGACCGTGGCGATCTCCAGGTCGCTACTCGGTCTTCGACTCGAATCTCCGGATTCATCCAGAGGACCGACCTCTTATGAGCCACCCAGTTACCTGGCGTTTCCCGAGGAGACAGATCTTCCGGCGAATCTGTTCGATTCGGGGTGGCGTTGCCTGGCGGCGAAGCGTCCCTGAGTTGACGAACTGGCCCTGGAGAGCACGCGCAGCGTGAAGTCCGGGAAACTGAGGGCTCGATGAATGTTGGCAAAGAAGGGCCGAATGTGAAAAGCGAGAAGAGCACTCCCCGCATCTTCGTCGCCGGACATCGGGGTCTGGTGGGGTCGGCGATCGTGCGGCGGTTGGAGACGATGGGGGCGGGGGAGCTGCTGCTCGCGGG
>JAIOJQ010000355.1 GCA_019911865.1 Thermoanaerobaculia bacterium | reverse complement strand
CCGCCCGAGCCGGGCCGCTGGGTGGCGATCGCCGGGCGGGCGCGCGGCGCCACCGGCGAGATCGTCACCAGCCCGGTCGGCGCCGTGCCGGCGCTCGCCTGCCGCTATCGCATCAGCGACCGCCCCTACCGGCGCTCGGAGTCGATGGGCGGCGGTACGAGCAGCTCGGGATCGGCAACCCGCCTGCGCTACGAAGGCTTCCACCTGGTGCCGACGGTGATCGACACGGCGGCGCGCTCGGTGCGCCTGCGCGCCATGCCGGAGCTGCGCGAGCTCGACTCGCGTCCGGGCGGGAGCTGGCGCGGGCGGCAGGGGGACGAGACGACCGGCCCGCTGAAGCCACTGCGCCCCTTCGCCCGCGCGCGCCTCTTCGCGGCGGCGAGCGGGCAGCTGCACGTCGACTGGCGCTACCTGCACGACGAGGAGTCGACCGGGCCGACCGCCGCCATCGAATGGGTGCTGGCGCCGGAGGCCGAGGTCTGCGTGCTCGGCCGCTGGGATCCGGAAGGGGCGCTGCTGCCGCACGCGGCGCGCACCAGCGGTATCCCGGTCCACGCCGGAGCCCCCACCGAAGTCGCCTCGCGCCTCGCCGCCGAGGCGTGGGTCTACCTCGCCCTGGCCGCGCTCGTGGCGGCGGCGCTCGGCGGGCTGCTCTCCTGGCTGTTCGCCTGAAGCGGCCGACCGCGGGGCCCGCCGCGGAGATGAATTAGAGTCGCTGCAGTCATGCCGGTTGCACAGTCGTTCGCGTACGGGACGGTCGCGGCGTACGCCCTCCTGGCGGTGCTGTGGGGGGCGATCCTGGTGCTTTATCTGCGCTACCGACGGGCGGCGCGGGCCGAGGATCCGCTGATCGCCCTGCTGCTGGCGGTGCTGGCGCTCGACGCCTTCAAGTCGCTGATCGAGAGCGTCTATTTCGGCATCGTGTGGACCGCCAACTACGGCATCGGCTTCGCCGCGCTGCGCGAGCCGCTGTCGCACCCGGTGCCGCTGACCCTTACCAAGGTCCTCAACGTCTTCGTCGCGGCAACCGTCCTCACGGTGCTGGTGCGGCGCTGGCTCCCCGCTGAGCTCGCCCAGCGCCGGGCGCAGCGCGGCGCGGCGCTCACCCGGCAGCTGCTCGTCTATGCCGGCAAGCAGGAGACCTCCCCGGAGCCGCTCGACCTCGGCCGCCTGGTGGCCGACATCGGCGAACTGCTGCGCGTCTCGATTCCGCGCTCGATTGAGCTCGTGGTCACGGTCGAACCGGACCTGCCGGAGGTGCGCGGCGAGGCGGCGCAGCTCCAGCAGGTGGTGCTCAATCTGCTGACCAACGCGGCGGACGCGATCGGAGCGGGCAATGGCAGCATCGCCGTCTCGGTCACCGGCCGGCGGCTCGGGCGCGACGAGCTGGACGGCTTCCGGGGTGACCGGCTTCCCGCCGGCGAGTACGTCGTGCTCGAGGTCGCCGACACCGGCTGCGGCATGGACGAGGCGACGCGCGAGCGCATCTTCGATCCCTTCTTCTCGACCAAGGGGAGCGGCCGTGGCCTCGGCCTGGCGGCGCTGGCGGGGATCCTGCGCGCCCATGCCGCCGGCGTTGCCATCGACACCGCTCCCGGCCGCGGGACGCGCTTCCGCATCGCCCTGCCGGCGCTCGCGCGGCGCGCCCGCACCGGCCACACGCCGGCGCTGCGCATGCTGCCGCGCGGCGCCGGCGTGGCGCTGGTGGTCGGCGACGACGGACCGGCGCGCCAGCAACTCACGCAGCTGCTGACCGACGTCGGCTTCGAGGTCGTCGACGCCGCGGACGTCGCCGAGGCGCTCGAAGCCGCTGCGAGCGTCGGCGCGGCGCTCGCCCTGGCAGTCGTCGACTGGGACCTGCCCGACGGCACCGGGCTGAAGCTGGCGCGGCTCCTTCACCAGGGAGCCCCGACGCTGCCCCAGCTGCTGACGAGCGACACCGACCTCGTCGAGCGCCGCACCGCCGCCGCCCCGGCCCTCCTGCTCACCAAGCCGATCCGCAGCGACGACCTCTTCGCCGCCCTCGTCCGCCTCGGCTTCACCACCTGAGTTTCGGGGACAGGCACCCAATCCCGAGTTTCGGGGACAGGCACGAAAACCCCCGATTCAGGGACAGGCAAGGAAACCCGGCCGCCTGCCCCGCAAGCGCTTCGAGTTCCGGCCGAGTTTCGGGGACAGGCAAGGAAACTCGGCGCGGCCGTCGGGGGGAGCGGTAACCGGGCCCGCTCCGCCGCAGGCCGGGGGCTAAGATGGCGGACGCGGATTCTCGGGAGGTCGGCATGGCGAGCGGGACGCTTCGCATCTTCACCTTCCGCATCGGCGAAGCGCCCGCGCCGGGCGGGGGGCTGCGGATCGGCGTCACCCGGCGGCCGCCGCGCGGGGTGGCGCGGGAGCGCTGGGTGGCCGAGGGGCTGTTCGACGTCTGGCTGCCGGCGGTGGCGCCGAGCGCCGCCCTGCTGGCGCGCTTCCGGCCGCGGATCGCCTCGGGCGCGGACCTCGCGCCGCTGTTCGCCGCCTACGAGCGGGAACTGCTGGGCAGCGCCGACGGGCGGCAGTTGGTCGAGCTCCTGGCGGTCCTCGCGCGGCGGATGCCGGTTGGCCTCGGCTGCTACTGCGAAGACGAAGGCCGCTGCCACCGCACCCGCCTGCGCCGCCTGGTCGAACGGGCGGCGGGCGCCTGAGCGCCGTCGCTGCCGCGCCTTCGCCTCCCCCTCCCGCGGCGCGGGGCAGGGGCGCGGGGGGCTCGTAGAATGGCCGGGTGAGTACGCCGACCCCGCCGGACTTCCGCTACGCCGACCTGTTCGGGCTCGAGGGCCCGGACGAGACTCCGTTCCGCCCGCTCGAACTCGACTCCGGCCTCGTGTCGGTCGACTCGTTCGCGGGGCGCGACATCGTGCGCGTCGCTCCCGCGGCGCTGACTCTGCTCGCGCGCGAGGCCTTCCGCGAGATCTCCTTCTTCCTGCGCCCGACACACCTGGCGCAGGTGGCGGCGATCCTCGACGACCCCGAGGCGTCCAGCAACGACCGCGGCGTCGCCCTGTCGCTGCTGCGCAACGCCGAGATCTCGGCCGAGGGCAAGTTGCCGATGTGCCAGGACACCGGCACGGCGACGATCGTCGCCAAGAAGGGGGACCGCGTGTGGACCGGCGGCGGCGACGCCGAGCACCTGGCGCGCGGCGTCTTCGAGACCTACACGCGCGAAAACCTGCGCTACTCGCAGGCGCTGGCGCGCGGCATGTACGAGGAGAAGAACTCCGGCACCAACCTGCCGGCGCAGATCGACATCGCCGCCGTCGACGGCGAGCGCTACGACTTTCTCTTCGTCGCCAAGGGGGGCGGCTCGGCCAACAAGTCGATGCTCTTCCAGGAGACCAAGGCGCTGCTCAATCCGCAGAGCCTCGAGGCCTTCATGGTCGACAAGATGCGCGCCCTCGGCACGGCGGCCTGCCCCCCCTACCACCTCGTCTTCGTCATCGGCGGCACCTCGGCGGAACAGACGCTCAAGACCGTGAAGCTCGCCAGCGCCGGTTACCTCGACCGCCTGCCGACCTCGGGCGACGAGAGCGGGCGCGCCTTCCGCGATCCCGAACTCGAGGCGCGGGCGCTCGAGCTGTCGCGCCGGATCGGCATCGGCGCCCAGTTCGGCGGCAAGTACTTCGCCCTCGACGTCAAGGTGATCCGCCTGCCGCGCCACGGCGCCTCCTGCCCGGTGGGGGTCGGCGTCTCCTGCTCGGCCGACCGCAACGCACGCGGGCGCATCGACCGCGACGGCGTCTGGCTCGAGCAGCTCGAGCACGACCCTGCGCGCTTCGTCCCGGCCCACCTGCGCGGCGCGGCGCACGAGCACGGCGTGCCGATCGATCTCAACCGGCCGATGCCGGAGATCCTCGCCGAGCTGTCGAAGCATCCGGTGTCGACGCCGCTGCGCCTCTCCGGGCCGATCGTCGTGGCGCGCGACGCCGCGCACGCCCGGCTCAAGGAGCGGCTCGACCGCGGCGAGGGGCTGCCCGAATACTTCAAGAACCACCCGGTCTACTACGCCGGCCCGGCCAAGACGCCGGAGGGGATGCCCTCGGGCTCCTTCGGGCCGACCACCGCCGGGCGGATGGACGGCTACGTCGACCTGTTCCAAGCGCACGGCGCTTCGCTGGTGATGCTGGCCAAGGGGAACCGCTCGAAGCAGGTGACGGAGGCCTGCGCGAAGCACGGCGGCTTCTATCTCGGCTCGATCGGCGGGCCGGCGGCGCTGCTCGCCCAGGAGTCGATCCGCAAGGTCGAGCTGCTCGAGTACCCGGAGCTCGGCATGGAGGCGATCTGGAAGATCGAGGTGGTCGACTTCCCGGCCTTCATCCTGGTCGACGACAAGGGGAACGACTTCTTCCTGCAGCTGCCGGCGCTCGCCACGGTGGGAGCGTGAAGGGTCACCGCCGCAACCTTGCCGGCGCCCTCGCGCTGCTCGCCCTGCTGTCGGCGGGCGAGGCGCGCGCCGCCGAGGGCGACGCCGGGGAGCCGGAGGCGATCGGCGACGTCGCCGCCGAGGTCACCGCGCTGCTCGCCGCGCAGGCCGCGGCGTGGAGTCGCGGCGACCTCGACGCCTTCTGTTCGATCTACGCCGAGGACACCCTCTTCCTCTCGCCCTCGGGGCTCACCCGCGGCCGCGCCGAAGTGCTGGCGCGCTACCGCCAGCGCTACCCGGACGCCGCGGCGATGGGTCGCCTCACCCTCGAGGTGCTCGAGGTGCGGCCGGGCAGCGACCAGGCCGGCGTCGCCGCCCGCTGGACGCTCGCCTACCCCGACCGGCCGGAGCTCTCCGGCCTCACCCTGCTCGTCCTGGCGCGCCACGCCGAGGCCGGCTGGCAGATCGTCCAGGACGCCTCGTTCTGAGCGCCGCGCGCCGCGCGATGCCGAGAAACTGCCTTTGACCGAATTTCGCGGAGAAATTGCCTTTGACTGAATTTCGCGGGCGGGTGGGGGAG
>JAIOJQ010000354.1 GCA_019911865.1 Thermoanaerobaculia bacterium | reverse complement strand
GAACACGATCGTCGGCCGAGGGATCCCGGCGGCCTCGAGGACCTCGAGCACGCGCCGCGCGAGCTCGTCCGGCTCGAGGCCGGCGAGCTCGGGGTCCCGGTACGTGTCGAGGTCGAGGTAGCAGGCGCGCAGCAGCTGCAGATGGTCGGGCCTGGGGCGAAGCTCCGCGTCCATCCGGACGAAGTAGTGCGGGCAGGCGTAGGCGTCCTCGGCGCCGGCCAGCGCGGCGGCCGCCGAGGCCTCCTCGGCCGCGCCGACCCAGCGCTGCTCGAGGATCTCGCCGGCGGCGCCCAGGCGGACGAAGCGCAAGCGCGCCCGCCGGGAGGCGGGGCGCGGAACGCGCGTCGCTGGTCGCTGGTGCTGGTTGCGGCGATCGGCCGCCCGCGGGAGACTCTGGCCGTGGGCGCCCGCAGCTCCGTACGCAAGCGGTATCCGTTCGGTGAGCACAGCGCCGAATCCCTCTTCGAGGCGTTCGCGCGGAATCCCGATGGACCCGAGTGGCTCGCATTGCAAGCCGCGATTCGGCGCTGGAGCGCCCAGTTCGAGCTGGCCGCGGCGACGCAAAGGCGCGGGCGACCGCTGGAAGTCCCCCTCGTGGACGCCGGTGATCCGCTGGAGCTGATTGCCTTCCGGTATGTCCTCGCGGAGGCCCTGAGGCAAGGTTTCAGCGTCGCGTCGGCACCAGTACCGGTTCGGTAGAACCGCCGTCGGTCGCTCGAGAAGGCTCTCGCCAGCACCCGGCCAGAGGAGCTGCAGGCCACGGCCTGTGAGAACGGCCAGCGGCTGCGGTGAGGGGGCTAGGCCTGGCGCCATCGCCCCGGTGGAGGTTGAAACAGGGTCATGGACCCGTCACCTCTCCGGGGTTGCGCTGCGGGGCCGGGCGGAGGTACACTCCACCTGCACGCAGCTGGGGTCTGGCCCGCAGGCGCAACCCCCGGCTGTCCCTGAAGGCCCGCTCGTAACGGGCCTTTTCCTTTTGCGGCCTGCCGGCGTCACGCGCGCCGGTCAGGGTCCTACGTCAACGACTGACAGTCCTTCGGCGGCCCGCTCGTAACGGGCCGCGACACGGCTTCCGCGTGACGCTTCGCGGTATCGCGCGAGCCCTGGGGCTCGCGCACGGCCGGCCGCCGGCCGCTCCTTCATCCATACTGCACAAGGGATTGTACTCCCTCGCTTCGAGGACACCACGGGTTGGGCCTTCCACCCAGCGCACGACGAGCTCGCCGTGGCGCGCGAGCACAACGTCGCACAGCTCGCAGAGAAGCAGGCGGGCCGTGGGCGAGAGCGCGACGGGCAGCTCGAGGCGAACGCGCCCGAGTCGATCGACTCCGAAGGTTGCGATGGCGCGCTCGAGGACCGCCAGGTCCTCGGCGGCGCCCAGGGCCTCGCACGCTTCGACGAGTCTCCGGAATCTGGGCGACCACGGGTCCCCCCCGTCGGGCCTGTGCGGGCTGTGGGCGGCCGCGGCGCCGGATCCGCAGCTCCGCTGCGCGATCGCCGCGGAGCCGTCCAAGCGCGAGCTTGCGAGCGCGGCAGCCTGCATCAGGCTTTCGTGTCCTCGTCGTCGAGCGGTGCGGCCGCGCGGTGCTGGTGCTCGAGCTCGGCGTCGTGTTGTGTCGCCGCAAGACCACGCATGTACTCGAACGCAAGCTCGCCGAAAATGCGCGCATGCTCGGGCGTGATCACCCAGGCGGGGAGCACGCGCTCGAGTACTGCCTCGCGGAAGAGCGCGAGCGGCTCGACCTTCAGCCGAAAGGTGTGGGGCCAGGGCCGCCGGTTGACCTCGACGTAGTCGCGCGCAACGAGGTCCTCCAGCGCGCCTTTGGTGGAAGCCGCGAGGCTGGCGCGATCGCGCACGGTGGCGGGGTGGAGGTGCTGTTCCATCCAGATCGCCAGGTCTGGCGCGGAAACGGGGCCGTCGAAGTGGCTGAGCGCGAACAGCAAGCGCCAGTGGTGCGGCGTGACGGGTCCGCTGGGCGTTTTGCGCGGCTTGCCCAAACGATAGGCAGGTCGTCGTCGCTGAGTCATGGGGGGCGGGGAGGCCTCTCGGGCGGACGGTGAGTCGGTGTGTTGGGCCCCGACATTACCGGATGATGCGCCTCCGGCCGCCGCATTCGCGGCGGCGTTGGGGGTCGCGTGGGTCGACCCCCTGCGCGAAACGTCGGCCGGAGAAGCGCTCTCGCTCGGCCTCCCGCGCTCGCCGGCGACGTCGTCGCCGGCTCCGAGGATCTCGAGGTCCTCGACCAAGTCCTCGGTCATCGCCCTTTCCGCAGCGTGGTCTTGCGCGGCTTCGCCGCGCCGCGCGCTGTCGTGGTGCGCAGTGCGACGGAGCGCGCAGTGCTCGACGCCTCGCCGGCGATCGCCGGCTTGCCGTCCTGGTCGTCGAACGTCGCCTCACAACCCTCCCGCCACCTCGAGCAGCCCCAGAAAAAGCCGCTCTGATCCTTCCGCCGAATGCGCCGCAAGCGTCCCTCGCCGCAGCGCGGGCACTCGGGCCCCGCGAAGAGCGTCGCAGCGGGCGCCGCGGCCGCGCCGCCGGCGACGGCCGCGACCTGGTCGACCACCAGCCGCACCAGGCCGCCGAGGAAGTGCGCGGGGTCGCTCTCGCCGCGCTCGATCGCCGCGAGCTCGCGACCCCAGAGCGCGGTCAAGCGAGCGCTCTTCACGGCTTCGGGCAGGCTGTCGATCGCGCCTCGGCCGAGCGTCGTGCTCAGGATCTGCTTACCGTGGAGCTCGAGGAAGCCCTTGCGCTTGAGCTCTCCGATGATCGCGGCGCGCGTGGCGACGGTCCCAATGCCGTCGCCCTCGCGCAGGACGCGCTTGTCCTCGGGATCGTCGACGTACTTGTGAATCTCCGCCATGGCCTTCTGCAAAGTGCCCTCGGTAAACCGCGCCGGTGGCTTGGTCTTCTTCTGCGCGGCTTGTGCCTCGAGCGATCGCACGGGATCGCCCACGGCGACCGGCGGCAAGGCCTGCGCCGGCTCCTCGTCGCCGGCAGGCTTCTCCTCATCGGCGGGTTCCTCGCCGACGACGACGCGCCAGCCCGGGACGGTGACGGTCCGCCCGGTGGCGCGCCAGGTCTCGCCGGCGAGCTCGAGCTCGACCGTCGCGGCCAAGAACTCGTGGTCCGGGTGGAACTGCGCGACGAACGAACGAGCCACCAACTCGTAGAGGTCCCGCTCGATGCGGGACCAGGCGCCGGCGGCCGCAGCCTTGCGCGTCGGCACGATCGCATGGTGCGCCGTCAGCCTCGAGTCGTCGTAGGCGGCACTCTTGCGGTCCAGGTCGGCCTCGCCGACCGCGCCGGCGAGGGCGGGAAGCGTGGTGCCGATCGCGGCGAGAATGCGCGCCGCGTCGCCGTGCTGCGACTCGGGGAGGTGCGAGGAGTCCGTGCGCGGGTAGGTCAAGTGTCCGGCGTCGTAGAGCGCTTGCAGAGCCGCGAGCGTGTCGCCGGCGCCGTGGCCATGAACGGCGGAGGCCTTCGCGGTGAGCGTCGTCAGGTTGAACAGCGCCGGCGGCCCCTGGCGTTTCGGCTCGAGACTGGCGACGCTGATGCGCCCCGGCACCCCGGAGGCCGCGGCCGCGAGTCTCGCCGCGAGCTCGCGATCGACGAGCCGGCCGGCACCGTCGAGCCCGGGCATGCCTTCTCGCGCTTTCCAGCGTGCGCGAAAGCGCCCCTGCGCGTGCTCGACCTCGACGGACAGCACGAAGTAGGGCTCCGCGCGGAACGCGTCGATCGCGCGATCGCGCGCGACGACGAGCGCAAGCGTCGGAGTTTGGACGCGGCCGACACTCAAGAGCACGTCGGCCCCGGCTCGGCGCGCGTGGAGCGTGAACGCCCGCGAGAGATTCATACCGATCAGCCAGTCCGCCCGCTGGCGCGCCCGGGCAGATTCGCGCAGCCCCTGAAAGTCACTGTTCGGCCGAAGCCGCGCGATCGCCGCGCGGATCGAATCCGAGTCGTTCGCCGACAGCCACAGCCGCCGCACCGGCGCGTCGGCGCGGAAGTGCTCGAGGACCTCGTCGACGAGCAGCTGCCCCTCGGCGTCGGGGTCGCCGGCGTGGATGATCTCGCCGGCCTGGGGGAGGAGCTGCTCAAGCACGGCAAGCTGGTCCTTGGCGCCGTCGCGCGGCAGCAGCCGCCATTCGCCCGGAAGGATCGGCAGCGCCTCGAGCGACCATCGCGCGAGCGCGGGGTCGTAGGCCTCGGGCGGCGCCGGCTCGAGCAGGTGCCCGTAGCACCAGGTCACCAGATCATCACCGGCGCGAAGAAAGCCCGCCTCACGGACGGGGCGAGAAGCGAGCTCGCCGGCGATCGCCGCGGCGACTTTGGGCTTCTCCGCAACCCACAAGCGCATGGTCTAGTCTCCTCCGGCAGAAACACAGGCCGGGGGAGGAGGCGAATCGACGATCTCCCCGCCGAAAACCTCCTCCCCCGGACCCTGACCGCCACACGCGGTCGTTTCACTGCGATTCCGGCCGCCGGCCGAGCGAAGCGATGCGGGCGGCCGGGTTCCTGCGCGGCGAGCGTGAAGCGTGAACGCCCGCGATGCGGTGCCGCACTGTGCACGGCTTCGCGAAGGCCTTGCGGCCCGCGCCGCGCCTTCGCCAGGCGCTTGGGTCTTGTCGGTGAGATCGAACGCCGTGAGTGCCGCCTGGAGACAAACCAGCGCGGCGGCCTGGTCGCGCGGCAGTTCCACGCCGCACGAGCAGCGGTGCACGCGCTCGGAGAGCTTTTTCTTCGCGACGACACCGCACGCGGGACAGGTCTGCGACGGCTTCACGGTCTTGGTGTCCACTTCGACCAAAGGCACGCCCGCTTCGGCGGCCTTGTAGCGCAGCAGCGCGAGGAACGTCGCCGGCGCCGTGTCGAGAATCGCCCGGTTCAAGCCGGCCTTCTGAGCGACGTCGCTGCCCGGCTCCTCCACGGTGCCGGCGGCCGAGCGCGTCATATTCCTCGTCGCGAGCTTCTCCGTGGCCAGGAGCGAGGCGCGCGCGACGACGTCGGCCGAGACCTGGTGGAGGAAGTGCGCGCGGCGATTGCGGATCTTCTCGTGCAGCCGGTGGACGGCGAGCTTCGCCTTGGCTCGCCGGCGAGAGCCCTTCTTCTTGCGCGCGACGATTTGCTGCGCGGCCGCGAGCTTCTCGAGGTCCCGCTCGAGGAGGCGGGGGTTGTCGATCGTGGTGCCGTCGGAGAGCGTTGCGAAGTGAGCAACGCCCCAATCCAGCCCGAGGGCCTCGGAGCCGCCGCGGCGCTGCGGGTGACACTCGAGGACGATGCTGGCGTACCACTTGCCCGCGCGACGAAGGATCGTGCAGGTCTTCATCCGGCCGAGCGTGCGCGCTCCGCCGCGCACGCGAATCGACCCGACATTCGCGAGCTCGAGGCGGCCGTGCTTGCCATCCTCGCGCGGGGTCCAGCGCCAGCCGGACTGGCGGTAGGTCCAACCGGGGAAGTCTCGCCAGGCACGAAAGCGGGGGAAGCCGGCGGGGCCGTGGCCGGCGCGGACCCGGCGAAAGAACGCCTGGTAGGCAAGATCGACGCGCTTCAACGTCCCCTCGAGCGCTTGCGCGCCGAGGGCGACAAGGTCCGGCCGGAGTTTCTTGATAAGCGGGAGCTGCCCGGTCTGGTCGTAGTGACTGATGGTCTTGCGCTCCGCCCGCCAGGCGTCGCGCCGCTCCTCGAGCGCCGCATTGTAGAGCTCGCAGTGCAAGCGGAGGAAGGTCAGGAGCTGCTTCTCTTGCGTGGCGCTCGCGTAGAGCCGGAGCGTCGCGCGGCGGCGCTCGAAGGGCTCCGCCCGCGACGAATGAATTTGCTGCCCGCGCGCGGCCGAGGCCGAACGCTTCGCACGATGTGGCGGTGTCGCCGCGCCAGGCCGGGCAACGGCCTGTGAAGTCGCTGAGGTGTTGGTCAGCATTGAGGTCTGAAGATCGCCAGGGTTCGGTAGCCAAGGCTGATGAGGTAGTCCGGAGCCACAGAGATCGCAGCTTCGCGGGGCCGCAGAGCGGTCCGCGCGCGGCCGCCGGCCGGCCGCTGATTCAAAGCGATGGTGTCGTGGTTCGTCATTGGGCTCTCAGACGCATCCGACGCAGCCGGCCCAGCCAGCGGTGTTCCCGGTCTCGAAGCCGTCGGCGAAGATCGTGGTGTTTGTCCCCATCACACGGAAGAGCAGGTCGCTCTCGGTGGCGCCGTTCGGGGCGCAGCTCGCGACCGTGCCCCAGCTGGTGCAGCCGGTGCCGTAGCCGTTGCCGGGGTTGCGCCAGGCGGCGGGAAGGCCCGAGCTCGTGCTTCGTCCGCGCCAGTAGTGCGCGCCGTGGGTGCTCGAGTTCTGGTTGGTCTGCAGGACGAGCCAGTAGGTCCCCATGGCCAGGGTGCAGGGAGTCGGTAGGTCGACGGAGAAGCTGCCGCCGCTGTCGCTTCGCGGCGTCAGGTTCGAACCCTGGCAGAGCGCGGCGCCCGGGAGGCCTCCGGCGTTCTCGTGAATCGCGACGTCGAGCGTCGCGCCGCCGGCGACGCCGGTCTGACCCACGGTCTCGAGGCGGGTGACGATCCAGCCGAGCGGGTCGGCGATTTCGAAGTCGTCGGCCGCTTGAGCGTCGAAGATGTCAAACGCAGGCTGAAAGTCCTGGTCGGGCACGAGCCCGGCGCCGGGGCTATCGGTCTGGTCGTGAAGCGGGACCGGCTGGAGCTGGCCAAGAAGCTGGAAGAGCAGGTCGTAGGTGGTCGGCGCGACGATGCCGCAACCCGACATCGGCCACCAGCCGATTTCGCAGTTGGTGCCAAAGCCGGCGCCCGGGTTCTGCCAGACGGCCTCGCTGTTTCTCTGCGTCGTCGAGGTGCGCCACTCGTGGTTGCCGTGGGTCGCGGAGTTCTGGGCGACCTGCAGCTGCAGCCAGTAGATGCCTGCGCCGAGCTCGCAGGGCGAGGGCAAGTCGATCGTGAGCGACCCGGCGAGGTCGTCCGAGGGGACGACGTCGTAGTAGGTGCAGACGGCGGCACCAGGAAGGTGGGGATTGCCGCCGCCGATCACGTTCGCGCGGATCGTGACGTCGACCGTCGCGCCGCCGGCGACACCGGTTGAGCCGACGGTGCGGATGCGGTAGAGCAGCCAGCCAGGCGGCGGGACCACGAAGTCGTCTGCGGCCGTCGAGTCGAAAGCGTTGAAGGTGGGCTCGAAATCCTGGTCGGGCAGCCCGTCCACGTGTGCTTGCTCGAGCTGCGAGTAGAGCGTCATCAGTTGCGCGCTCGCCGGCACGGCGAGCAAGGCGGTGGCGAGTGCGACAGCGGCGACGGTGCGCTTCATGGTGGACCTCCCTGGGTCGAAGAGGCATCACCGGGGAGATCGGTGGCTTGAGGCTCGGGCAAAGCTTGCAACGTATCCAGCAAGCGCGCTTGAAAGTGCGCGCCAAAGGTCTGCACGGCGACCAGCAACACGGGCGCGCAGTTCGGCCGCGGCTGCGCCGACGGCGCGGCGCAGCGTTCGACCGCAGCGCCCCAGAGCGGCGAGAACGCGCGGGCCTCCTCGCGCCACGGCTCCAGCGCGAAGATCGCCGGCGCGATGGCGGTCTGCTCGATCGCGGCGAAGGCCTCCGCGGGCTCGAGTCGGCCCGCTGCGGCCGGCGCGACCTTCGGGACGCGCCGAGCGGCGGGGACGGGGCTGAGCAGCGCCTTCCAGCGCTCGGCGGTCGCGACGTAGGTGGCGTCGAGCTCCTCGAGCACCGGGCGGCAGTTAGGCAACGCCGGCGAGCCGTCGAAGGCGGCGCGCTCGGCGTGGACGCAAAGGCTCGCGGCGCGCGCCCAGAGCGCGGAGCACCGGGCGGCCTCGGCCGACCAGGTGACGCCGGCGAGCTCGGCCGAGGCCTCGGCCGAG
>JAIOJQ010000353.1 GCA_019911865.1 Thermoanaerobaculia bacterium | reverse complement strand
CGCCCCGCCAGGCCGCGGCCGACCTCGAGGCGGCCTGGCGAGCCTTCGCCGCCCGCCAGTGGGACATCCCCCCCGGCCTGCCCGCCGAGCGCTGGGGGGAACCGCTGGCCGCCGCCGGCCTCGGCGCGACTGCCGTCCGGGCGCTGCGCGAGCACTTCGAGGACCTGCACTTCCTGCGCTGGGCGCCGGAGCTTTCCGACGTCGAGACGCTGCGCGAAGAGGCGGTCGATCGCTCGGCGCAGCTGCTGCGCGAGCTGACTCGCCCGGGCATCCGCCGCCGGCGCTGAGCCCCCGGCCGGTTGTTGTATCGTTCCGGTCGGCTTTTCCAGTGACCGGAGCCGCGGCGACCATGGTGGACGTCCTCAGCCTCGAACCGTCCGACCTCGAGAAGTTTCTCGAGCGGTACCGCGCCAATCCGCCCTCGTTTCCGCTCGAGATGAGCCTGGCGGACAACCTGGTCGAGGTCCTGCGCAAGGCCAACGAGTTCGTCCCCAGCGAGGCCGGTTCCATCCTGCTCGACGACCCGCGCTCGAAGCGCCAGGACCGTGAGCGCAACACCCTGACCTTCCTCGCCGCCTTCGGCGACAGCGCGGCGGCGATCATCGGCCGGACGATCCCCTCCGACAGCGGCATCGCCGGGCACGTTTACCAGACTGGCCACGCCTACTTCACTTCGGATCCGGTCAACGACCGGCTGTTCAATGCCGAGCTCGACCGCGAGACCGCCTACCGGACGCAATCGCTGATCGGCATCCCGATCCGCATCGGGCTCGAGGTCTGCGGCGTCCTCGAGCTGCTCAACCGGCGCGGCGGGGTCGACTACGACACGCGCGACCGCGATCTGCTCGAGATCTTCGCCGACTACATCTCGATCGCCATCCAGAACGTCCTCGACGGCAAGCTGGCTTACGAGTACGCCAAGCGCGACAACCTGACCGGCCTGTACAACGACCGTTTCCTGCACTCGGCGCTCGAATCGACGATCGGCGCCTGCCGCGCCGCGGGGAGCGACCTGGCGCTGCTCTTCCTCGACCTGGACTACTTCAAGCACGTCAACGACACCCACGGGCACCTCGCCGGCAGCCAGGTGCTGCGCGAGGTCGGTCACCTGCTGCGCGGCTCGATCCGCGACCCCGGGGCGGTCGTCGCCCGCTACGGCGGCGACGAGTTCGTCATCGCCGTGCCGGGCGCCGGCCGCGCGGCCGCGGTCCAGCTGGCCGAGCAGCTGCGCCTGGCGGTGCGCACCGCCGTGTTCTGCCGCCTGCCGGGCGAGATACAGACCACTCCCCTCCATCTCGCCGGGCTCACCTGCTCGATCGGCATCGCGACGATGCACCATTCGATCCCCGCCGGCGTCGACCTCGCGACGACCAAGAGCCTGCTGCTGCGCAGCTCCGACAGCGCCATGTACCGGGCCAAGGAGTCCGGCCGCGACCGGATCTCCGAGGCGCCCGAAGGGAAGATCCTCGACCTGTCGAGCGCCCGCTCTTTGACCCCCCCGAAAGGCGCCTGATACAGTGGCCGGGCGCGGAACTCCCGTTCCGCGTCACTCCAGCGAACCGACGGGGCTCCGCTTCGACCGGCCCCGCGACCCCCGAGGATGGCCATGACGACGACTTCCCGCCGCCCGATCCGCGTCGCTTCCGCCGACGTGCGCGATTCCCTTGCCGAGCACATCCTGGTCGACGGCTACCATCTCGTCCAGGATCTCGAAAAGAGCCACGGCGTCTGGCTCCACGACGCGGTGCGCGGGCGTGACCTGCTCGACTTCTTCGGCCACTTCTCGACCAACCCGGTAGGTTTCAATCATCCCAAGCTCGACAACGAGGAGTTCCGCCGCCGCATCCTGCCGGCGGCACTCAACAAGCCGGCCAACTCGGACGTCTACACCACCTTCATGGCCGAGTTCGTCGAGACGTTCGCGCGCACCGTGCCGCCGCGCTTTCGCCGCCACCTCTTCTTCGTCGAAGGGGGAGCGATGGCGGTCGAAAACGCCCTCAAGGCGGCCTTCGACTGGAAGGTGCGCAAGAACCTCGCCGCCGGGCGGCCGGCGGCCGGCACGAAGATCGCCCACCTGCGCCAGGCCTTCCACGGGCGCAGCGGCTACACGCTGTCGCTGACCAACACCGCCGATCCGCGCAAGACCGACTACTTCCCGAAGTTCGACTGGCCGCGGATCAGCAACCCCAAGCTGCGCTTTCCGATCACCGAGGCGGTACTCGCGGCGGTGGCGCTCGAGGAGGATCGCGCGGTCGCCGAGCTCGAGCAGGCGGTCGCCGCCGCGCCGCACGAGATCGCGGCGCTGATCCTCGAGCCGATCCAGGGCGAGGGGGGCGACAACCACTTCCGGCGCGAGTTCCTCGCCCGACTGCGCGAGATGGCCGACCGGCACGAGTTCCTGCTCGTCTTCGACGAAGTGCAGACCGGTTTCGGCACCACCGGAAAGTGGTGGGCCTTCGAGCATTTCGGCATCGAGCCGGACATCTTCGCCTTCGCCAAGAAGACGCAGGTCTGCGGCATCGCCGCCGGACCGCGCCTCGACGAGGTCGACTCGGTGTTCAAGATCTCCTCGCGCATCAACTCGACCTGGGGCGGCAACCTGGTCGACATGGTGCGCTGCCAGCGCATCATCGAGGTGATCGAGGAGGACGACCTGCTGGCCAACTGCACGGCGGTCGGCGAGCAGTTGCTCGAGGGCCTGCGTTCGCTCGAGGCGACCTTCGACGGCCGGGTGACCAACTCGCGCGGTCGCGGACTGTTCATCGCCTTCGATCTTCCCGACGGAGATTCCCGCGCCCGCACGCTGACCGCGCTCAACGAGGCCGACGTGCTCGGCCTCGCCTCCGGAGAGCGAACGATCCGCATGCGACCGCCCCTCGTGCTGTCGCGCGACGAGGCCGCCGAGGGCCTGCGTCGCATCGAGACCGCCCTGCGTTCGATTCTCGGCTGAGGCGTCGCCGGCTCAGTCGAAGCCGGGCGTCCAGCGACGCAGCTCGCCGGTCTCGAAGGAGTCGCGGAAGAGGATCTCGCCGAGGTCCGCGGCCGGCGGCGGCGCGAACAGGCTGACCGGCGCGCAGCGCTGGCGCGGGAAGGCGGCCGGCGCAGCGAGCGGCAGCTCGGTGGCCGGCGGCAGGTCGATCCGTCGCGCCGCCGGCAGGTCGAGCCGGACGCGGGCCAGCTCGGCCGGCAGCGGATCGCGCCGGAACAGGTGCAGGGCGAGCGACAGGCGCGGGTCGCGGTCGACCTCCACGACCAGATCGATCTCTTCGCGGCCGCCCGGCTCGGGCCGCGTCACCGCGGCCAGGTCGCGGAACTCACCGCGCCACCCGGCGTCGA
>JAIOJQ010000352.1 GCA_019911865.1 Thermoanaerobaculia bacterium | reverse complement strand
CGTTTCCCCTGATCGTCGGCGCGGCTCGCCAGCAGGCCCGCCACGGCCGCCGCGCCGACGATCAGGGGAAACGAGGCGCCCGCCAGCAGCGCCACCAGGGCCGCGGCGGCGAAGCCGGCGTGGAGCGGGTGGCGGAAGGCGCGCCGGCCGATGCGGACGACCGCTTCGAGGATGATCGCCACGACGACCGGAGCGATGCCGCCGAGCACCGCGACCACCGCCGGCACGTCGCCGTGCGCGGCGCGGATCCAGGCGAGCCCCCAGAGCAGCAGCAGCGAAGGCAGGACGAAACCGAGCCCGGCGGCGAGGGCGCCGCGCCGGCCGTGCAGCCGCCAGCCGAGGTAGATCGCCAGCTGGTGGGCTTCCGGGCCGGGCAGCAGCATGCAGAAATTGAGGGCGTGCAGGAAGCGATCCTCGTCGACCCAGCGCCGCCGCTCGACCAGGTCGCGATGCATCAGCGCGATCTGGCCGGCCGGTCCGCCGAAGTTCACCCAGCCGAGGCGGGCCCAGTAGGCGAGGGCCGTCCGGAAGCTCGGTTCGCTCTCTGTTCCCGCCACGCCGGAACTCTACGCGGACCGCGGCGCCCGGGTGAGAAGCCATCGCGGACCCGGCTGCACTATGCTCGCCGTGGCGACCACGGAGAGAGAGCCATGGCGAGATCCGGGAAGAAGCCGACGAACAAGAATGGCGCAACGGTAGTGGACGCGAGCGGCGGCGCGAAGGCAGCCGGCGGAACCACCGGGAGCGCCGGCGAACCGGCGCCCAGGCCGGCCTCGCGCACCCGCCGGCCGCGGCCCGAACGGCCCGTGCGCGCCCGGCCCGAGTCGCTGCGGCTGCGCTCGATGAGCGCCAGCCTCACCGTGTCGGACATCGAGCGGGCGCTGGTCTTCTACGGCAAGGGGCTGGGCTTCTACGTCGCCCAGAGGTGGGAAACCGACGGCAAGCTGGAGGGCCTGACCCTGCGCGCCGGAGTCTGCGAACTCAACCTGGCACAGGACGACTGGGCGAAGGGGCGCGAGCGCACGCGCGGCGAAGGCGTCCGGCTCTGGCTCGAGACGGTGCAGGATCTCGATGCCATCGCCGAGCGTGCCGAGAGTTTCGGCGCGGTGATCACCGAGTGGCCCGCGGACCGCTCCTGGGGCGTGCGCAGCTTCTCGCTCGACGATCCGGACGGCTACCACCTCAGCTTCTTCCATCGCCTCGAAGGCTGAGCGGCGCCGCGGCGGACCGGCGGCCTCACATCCGCGCCGGTTCGGGGACGCCGAGCAGCTCGGTGGCGGCGCGCAGGCCGCGGGCGAAGATCTGGAAGGTGGCGAGGCGGACCCGGCGCAGGTCGGGGTTGTCTTCGTGCAGCACCGGGTGATGGTGGTAGAGCGCGTGGAAGGCCTGCGCGAGGTCCAGCGCGTGGCGGGCGACGAGCGAGAGTTCGAGCGTCGCGGCCGCCTTCTCGACCGCCTCGCCGGTGCGCGCCACGGCGTGCACCAGCTCCCACAGGTCGTCGCTCCACAGCCCGGCGTCCGTGGCGGCGAGCGCGCCGGCGGCGACCTCCGCCTCGAGTCCGGCGGCGGAGAGCTTGCGTCCGATGTTGCGCGCCCGCACCAGCGAGTACTGCAGGTAGGGTCCCGAGTCCCCCTCGAAGGAGAGCGCCTCGTCGAAGTCGAAGGCGAGCACCCGGGTGGTGGTCGCCTTGACCATGAAGAAGCGCAGCGCCGCGGTGGAGATCTGGCGGGCCAGCGCGGCGAGCTCGTCGCCGGCCAGCTCGCGGTTGCGGCTGGCGATCTCCTCGCGCGCCTTCTCCTCGAGGCGGTCGAGCAGGTCGTCGGCCTTCACCCCGATCCCCTTGCGCCCCGACATCTCGAGCGTCCGGCCGTCCTCGGTGGCGAAGCCGAGCAGGCTGGCGGTGGCGGTTGACAGCGAGACCATCTCGTAGGCGAAATGGACCGAGCGCCCGGCCGCTTCGTGATGGCCGAGCGCCGACAGGCCGGCGCGCACGATCTTCTGCAGGTAGCTCTGCCGGGCGTCGATGACGTTGACCACCCGCTCCGCGCCGCCGAACGGCGGATGGTCGTCGACGCCGTCGGTGGTCGTCTGCCAGATTCCCGCCTCTTCCCAGCGCCGATAGCCGAAGTCCCGGCCGAGCAGGCCGAACTTCCACATCTGGTAGGCGATGTCCTTGCCGACGTAGGTGATCGTGCCGTCCGAGCGGACGATCACCTTGTCGGGGTCCTCGAGGCCGGCGAATTCCGGCGTCCCTTCGAGCGGCATCACCCAGCAGCCGGCGTTCTTGCCCTCGCTCTCGAGCCGCACCGCACCGGCCGCCTTCAGCTGCTCGAAAGCGAGGTGGAAGAAGTCGAGCGCCAGGATGTCGCTCTCGTGGGTCAGCAGATCGTAGCCGATGCCCAGCCGCGCCATCGTGGCGAGGTGGCGCGCCAGGACGCGGCGCGCCACCAGCCGCCCCATCTCGGCGCGCTCGCCGCAGCCGCTTTCGAGCTGGTGCAGGGTGGCCCGCCGCAGCGCCTGGCGCGTCGGATCCTCCTCGTACCAGGCGCCGACCCGGCTGTAGAGGTCCCAGCAGTGGAAGTCGAACGGCTCGGGCAGTGCCGCGACGGCGGCGACGTCGCGCCCCTCGATGTCGACGAAGCCGACCACCACGTCGGCCACCTGGACGCCGGTGTCGTCGATGTAGTTCTGCACCTCGACCGGCGTGCCGAGGGCGCGCAGGCAGCGCACCAGAGTGTCGCCGAGCACGGCGTTCCTCAAGTGGCCGATGTGGGCCGCCTTGTTCGGGTTGATGTTGGTGTGCTCGACGATCACCTTGCCCGGCGGCGCGGCCGGCGGCGGAATCAGCGGCTCGCCGAGCAGGCGGGCGGCGAAGGCGGGGCGATCGAAGTAGATGTTGAGGTACCCGGCGCCCTCGATGCGGATCTCGCGCACCCCCGGGGGGGGCGGGAAGGCCCGCGCCAGCTCCTCGGCGATCTCGCGGGGCTTGCGGCGCAGCGTCCGCGCCAGATGCAGCGCGGCGGGGAAGGCGAGGTCGCCGAGGGCGCGCCGCGGCGGTACCTCGGCCACCGGCGTGTGGTCGACTCCGAAGGTCGTCCGGATGGCCGCCGCGAGGCCGGCGACGAGCTCCTGCTTCCAGGCCGCGAGCATGGGCCGCGCAGTGTATCGCAGCGTCCGGGCGCCGCGGACGGCCGGCCGGGGCGGTTCCGGACGCCCGTTTCTGGCGCTCCCGGCCGGCCGCTGATAGGATGCCCGGACCCGGACGGCGCGGCGAAAATGCGGCGGCAACCCGGGGAAGACCGACTCCAGCCATGGCCGAAACCAACACCGAGAACCGCATCGTCATCCAGATGAACAACACCGCCCTCGAGCTGGTGGAGGGGGACATCACGGAGCTGGACGTCGAGGCGATCGTCAACCCCGCCAACGAGAAGCTGCTGCTCGGTGGCGGGGTCGCCGGCGTGATCAAGAAAAAGGGCGGACCGTCGGTGCAGGAGGAGTGCAAGCGGATCGGCTCGACGCCGACCGGCACCGCGGTGATCACCGGCGCCGGGAAGATGAAGTTCAAGCACATCCTGCACGCCGTCGGCCCGAAGATGGGCGAGGGGGACGAGGACCGCAAGCTCTCCTCGGCCGTCCGCTCCTCGCTCGCCCTGGCCGACCGGCATGGCCTGAAGTCGATGGCCATCCCGGCGATCTCGACCGGCAACTTCGGCTTCCCGATGGACCGCGCCGCGCGCATCACCCTGACCGAGGTCCACCGCTACCTGCAGGGGGGCACCAAGCTGCAGCGGGTGATCGTCGTGCTGTTCGACGAAGACGCCTACAAGGTCTTCGCCCGCGAGCTGCGCCGCGGCTTCCGCTGAACGCGCCGGTCGCGGGCCGGTCGCCGGGCAACCGCCCGGTGGACGATGTCGGCCCGGATTCGTAGGATCGAGGCGTGGACCCGGTCACCCGACTGACTCGACTCCAGGCACTGCCTGACGAGCGCGATCCGGCGCGCCGGCGGATGCTCGCGCTCGGACTGGTGGCCGATCGGCTCGCCGAGGACGGGCTCGAGCCGATCCTCGTCGGGGGGGCGGCGCTCGAGTTCTACACGGCCGGTGGATATGCGACGGGCGACGTCGACCTCGCTCTCGAGTCGAGCCCGCGCGTCGACCAGGCCTTCGCCGATCTCGGCTTCCGCAAGAGCGGCCGCTTCTGGGTGCGGGAGGACCTGGATCTGCTGTTCGAAGCGCCCGCCCCGCCCGGCCTTCCGGGGGAGACGTCCCCGCGCACCGTCGTGGAGATCGACGGCCTCCGGGTCGTCGTGATCGGCATCGAGGATTTGCTGATCGACCGGCTCCGCGCAGCTGTGCACTGGAAGAGCGACGAGGATCGCCGCTGGGCGCGGCGCTTGGTCCATCTCTACAGCGATCGCCTGGACTGGGTCTACCTGCGCGAACGGACCGCGGCGATTCCCGAAGAGAGCACCGCACTCGAGGCGCTCGCCGGGGAGGTCGGAGGATGATCCCCTACGAGGATATTCAGGCCGAGGTGCGCCGCCGGCGCCGGGAGCGCTGGGCGTCGATTGTCGCCGCCGAGCCTCCGGGCCGTCCCGTCGGCCGCCGGCCGCGCGACCCCGAGCAGGAGGCGCTTCTCACCCGGCTCGACCGCGCGCGCCTCGACCGCCGGGGGCCAGTTCGCATCGGGTGAGATCGGCGTCCGGCTGACCGAGCGCGCGTGCGCGCTCACGCTCCGTACTTTTCGAGGCGGCCGGCGTGGGCGAGGAGAAGCCCCATGAGGTCGCGCGAAGGGAAGGTGCCGAGGTGACCGGTGGCGGCGGTCCGTTCGGTGAAGCGGCGGGCGCCGTCGGCGAAGGCGATCTCCGCCGCCAGCAGCAGCGGTACCGGGTGGAAGCTGTGGGCCTTCATCGGCGCCGGGGTCGAATGGTCACCGGTGATCGCGAGTACGTCGGAGCCGAGGGCCAGCAGACGGGGTAGCTCGCGGTCCACTTCCTCGATCACCGCCGTCTTCGTCGCGAGGTCGCCGTCCTCGCCGGCCTGGTCGGTCTGCTTGACGTGCAGGAAGAAGTAGTCGAAGTCGCTCCAGCGCGCGGCGACGGTGTCGAGGATCTCGCCGATCCGCTTGCCGCAGGGGACGACCTCCATGCCGCAGGCCGAAGCGACGCCGCGATAGAGCGGATAGCCGGCGAAGGCGCCGAGGCGGAGCTTGTAGAGCTCGTCCATCTGCGGCAGGTCGGGCAACCTGGAGAAGCCGCGCAGCAGGACCCGGTTGGCCTGCGGCTCGTCGGCGATCGCCTGCTCCATCACGGCGACCGCACGGCGGACCAGGGCGGCCGTGGCGGCTCCGTCCGGGGCGGTCTCGCGCGCCGCCTGTGGCGGCACCCCGAGCGCCTGCGGGTCCGTGTCGTCGACCGCCGCCGAAAGCCCGTCGCCGCGCAGCCAGAGGACGAAGCGGTGCGCTTCGCCCGGAACGACCTCGACACGGCCGCCGTCGAAGCCGGCCAGGGCGGCGTTGATCCGCGCGCAGACACGTTCGCATGCGGCGGTCGGGATGCGGCCGGCGCGGCGATCGACGAGGTTTCCCGCCGCATCCGCGGTGGCGAAGTTGCCGCGCGCGGTGACGTCGGTGGGAGCGAGCACGAGGCCGAGACCGAGCGCCTCGAGCACGCCGCGGCCGATGTCGTTCTCCGGCGCCGCCGGGTCGTAGCCGAACAGGGCCAGGTGTCCCGGGCCGCTGCCGGGTGTGACCCCGGTCGCCACCGGCAGGATGCGGCCGAGCGAGGCACGCCCGGCGAGCGCATCGAGATGCGGCGTCGCGGCGGCCTCGAGCGCGGTCCGCGGCTGCGCGGGCGTGGCGAGGTCGCCGAGGCCGTCGAGCACCAGCAGGACGATCTTCGTGTCGGCCGGGCGGGCGAGGCGCGAGAGCAGCGCGAGGTGGCGCACGGGATCCTCCCGATTCAGGCGACGAAGTAGGCCGAGGCCCGCACCTGCAGGCGGGTGCGCGGCTCGAAGCCGCTGCCGACCAGCGCATAGGAGGTCTTGCCACCGAGCACCGGCAGGACGATCCAGCCGTCGAAGGTCTCCCCCGAACCGTACGGCGCGACCACCGGCTCGATCTCGGCCAGCTTCGTCCAGTGATCCTCTTCCGGGTCGAAGGCGGCCTGCAGCTCGACGTAGGCGCGATCGAGGTCGATCACCTTGTTGCCGGACGGGTGCCAGACGGAGAAGACCAGCCGCACCTCGTCGAAGGGCTCGGTGTCGATCCAGCCGTCGCCCTTGACGATGAGCGGCCAGACGAAGCTGCCCGCCGAATCGGTGGCGTGGATCTCGGGGGTGGTGTCGAAGAGAATCTGCAGCGTGCGTTCGTCGCGCGCGTCGCTCATGGATCTCCGTTTCGGGCGGGGGGGTCGTGGGAGGACGCTGGAACCCGGTCCGGCGCGTCGCGCCCCGCGCGCGACTCCCGGTCGCGAGGACCGGGGAGGCGTGCGCGGACTCTATCAGC
>JAIOJQ010000351.1 GCA_019911865.1 Thermoanaerobaculia bacterium | reverse complement strand
GCCAGACGACCAGCGCCACGAGTCCGAGCGCCGCCGCCGCCAGTGCGAAGAGCAGGCCGCGGCGGCGGCGGGAGCGCGCCGCAGCGCGGCGCAGCGACTTCTCCGCGTAGAGCCGGCGGTCGGCGGCGGCGAGGACGGAGTCCCCCTGCAGGCCGTCTTCGGGCGCCGTGCCGACGCCGATCGAGAAGGTGACCCGGTAGGGGATGGGCGCCCCGTCGGCCGGGTCGATCCACTCCCCCTGCGCCAGCCGGGTGCGCGCCCGCTCGGCGAGCGCCCGGGCCTCCTCGGCGCCGGCCCCCTCCAGCACCACGACGAACTCGTCACCGCCGTAACGCACCAGGCGGTCCCCGTCGCGGAACGACTCGCGCAGGCGCGCCGTGACGGCGCGCAGCACCGCGTCGCCGGCGAGGTGGCCGTGCCGGTCGTTGATCGGCTTGAAGCCGTCGAGATCGAGCAGCAGGAGCGACAGGTGTCCGGCGCTGCGCACCCGCTCGTTCCACTCCCCTTCGAAGAGCTCGCGCAGGTAGCGGCGATTGAGCACCCCGGTCAGGTCGTCCGAGAGCTCGAGCTGGCGCGATTCGACCATCCGGAGGATTCTCCCATCCCGGGGCCCGGTCGCACTGTCGACTAGGATCCACCGATGCCCCGCATTCCACTGCTGCTCACCGCGCTGCTGGCCGCCGCTCCGGCGCTGGCCGGCGAGCTGACCGTCGCCTCGATCATGGCCCGCGACCGGGCCGGCACCTCTCCCGAGAATCCCGCCTGGTCCGACGACGGCCGCTCCGTCGCCTTCGAGCTGCGCCGCCCCGGCACCAGGATCGTCGACCTCTGGCGCATCGACCTGCCGGGCGGGCGCCCCGAGCGGGTCGACGCGGCCGGGCGGACGAAGCTCGACGCCGCCGCCGGGGCGGTGGAATCGCGCGATCGCCGGCTCAAGGCTTTTGTACGCGACGGCGACCTGTTCGTTGCGGACCGCCGCTCGCGGCGCCTGCACCAGGTCACCCGCACCAGCGAGACGGAGAGTCAGCCGCTGCCGCTCGAAGGGGGCCGCAGGGTCGCCTTCCGGCGCGGCGACGCCTTCTTCGAGTTCGACCTCGAGAGCGGCCGGACGTCCACCCTGGCCGACCTGCGCCTCGCCGACGAGCCCGACAGCAAGCTGCCCGAGGGGTACCTCGCCGAGGCCGAGCGGCGGCTGCTGCGCGTGCCCGGCGAGCGCCGGGAGCGCGAGGAGGCGGTGCGCGCGGCGCGCCGCGAACGCTGCGCCAGCGATCCGACCTGCCCGCCCGAGCCCTGGTGGCTGGGCGAGGGTCAGGCCATCCTCGCCGCCGCGCTCGCCCCGGACGCCAGTCGCCTGGCGCTCGTCGTGGGACCGGCGCGCGACCTCTCCGAAGAGCTCGAACAGGGTGCCGACGGCGGCAGGGCCGACACCATGCCGATTTTCGTCACCGACTCCGGTTACGTCGAAACGAAACCGGTGCGTCCGAAGGTCGGCACCGGCGCCCCGGCGAGTCCGCGCCTGCTGCTGCTCGACCTGGTCCGTCACGAATCGACGACGATCGACCACTCCGCCCTGCCCGGGCTGCGCGAAGATCCGCTCGCCGAGCTGCGCCGGCAGGCCGCCGCGCCGTCGGCCGGCGACGCTCCGGAGGACGCCGCGGCGCCGGCCGAGCGGGTCGTCTCGATCGAGACGCTGCTGTGGAGCGACGACTCGCGCCAGCTGGCGGTGCAGCTGTTCTCCTACGACAACAAGGACCGCTGGATCGCCGTCGTCGACGCCGCGGCCGGCCGCCTGACGCCGCTCGAGCGGATCCACGACCCGGCCTGGATCGGCTGGCGCTTCAACGACCTCGGCTGGATGCCGGACGGACGCACGCTCTGGTACCTCTCCGAAGAGACCGGCTACTCGCAGCTCTGGCTCCGGCCGCTGGCCGGCGGCCGCCGCCAGCTCACCGCCGGCGATTTCGAGATCGACGCGCCGCGCCTGTCGCGCGACGGCAAGGCCTTCTTCGTCGAGGCGAATCGCGACCACCCGGGCATCGTCGAGATCTTCCGCGTCGACGTCGGGAGCGGCGAGATGACGCAGCTGACGACGCTGGGCGGCCTGACGGCGGCGCGGCTCTCGCCCGACGAGAAGCGCCTGCTGCTGACCGTCTCGAAGATCGCCGCGCCGCCCGAGCTCTACCTGCAGGAGGCGCGGCCCGGCGCGCCGGCGCGGCGCCTCACCGAGACCGTCTCCGCCGACTTCGCCGCCGAGGCCTGGACGATTCCGGAGGTCGTCGCGGTGCCCTCGCGGCACGGCGCCGGAAAGATCCACGGCCGCCTCTACAAGCCGGCCGACTGGACGCCGGAGCGCCGCTGGCCGGCGGTGCTCTTCGTCCACGGCGCCGGCTACCTGCAGAACGCCCACTACGGCTGGTCGCCCTACCCCCGCGAGTTCATGTTCCACACCCTGCTCACCCGCCGGGGCTACGTGGTGCTCGACCTCGACTATCGCGCCTCGGCCGGCTACGGGCGCGCCTGGCGCACCGCGATCTACCGCCAGATGGGAACCCCCGAGGTCGAGGACCTCGCCGACGGCGTCGCCTGGCTGGTCGACACCCAGGCGGTCGAGGCGCGGCGGGTCGGCGTTTACGGCGGCTCCTACGGCGGCTTTCTCACCTTCATGTCGATGTTCCGCCGCCCGGAGCTGTTCGCCGCCGGCGCGGCGCTGCGGCCGGTCGCCGACTGGGCGCACTACAACCACGGCTACACGTCGAACATCCTCAACACCCCGGACGTCGATCCGCAGGCCTACCGCAGCAGCTCGCCGATCGAGTACGCCGAGGGCCTGGCGCGGCCGCTGCTCATCTGCCACGGCATGGTCGACGACAACGTCGTCTTCCAGGACAGCGTGCGGCTGGTGCAGCGCCTGATCGAGCTCGGCAAGACCGAGTGGTTCGAGACAGCGATCTATCCGGTCGAGCCCCACGCCTTCCGCGATCCGAGCTCGTGGACCGACGAGTACACGCGGATCCTGCGCCTGTTCGAGGCGAACCTGGGGCCAGGCGCCGAGCCGGCGGTCAGCGCGCCGGCGCCAGGCGACCGTAGGTGATCGAACGCCAGAGCCACTCGGCCGGGCCGAAGCGGAAGCGCGCCAGCCACCAGTGGCTCACCGCCAGGTTGACGCCCCAGACGGCGAGCGCCAGCAGCAGTTGCGAGGCGCGCGGAATGCGGCCGTAGAGCCCGAGGCCCCAGCCGTAGGCGAGGGCGGTGACGAGTATCGACTGCAGCAGGTAGTTGCTCAGCGCCATCCGGCCGGCGGCCGCCACCGGCGCCAGGCGGGACGCCCAGCCGGGCCGCCGCGCGATCCGCAGCAGGCCGGCGAAGTAGGCGAGACCGAGCAGGAGCGAGGCGGCCTGCATCACCACGTGGCCGCCGAGGGCGTGCGGCGAAACGTCGGCCTGCCCGGCATCGGCGCCGAGTTGCATCGCCGCGACGGCCAGCGGCGCACCGAGCGCGAGTCCGGTGCGGTTCAGGCGGCGCAGCAGAGCGGCATGCGCCTCCGGGTCGGCGACCACCCCGGCGCGCACGAACCAGGCGCCGAGCAGGAAGATGCCGAGCACGCCGGGCGCGAAGAACGGAAAGAAGCCGAACTGGAGGCGGGCGTCCTCGACCCGCTGTGCCTGGATCTCGGCCGGCGTTCCGGACCGGTAGACGCGCTCGGCCTCGGCGGCCCCGGCCCTGACTCCGGCGAGGTACTCCGCCCGCGCCTGCGCCGCCGCCCCCTCGCCGTGGGCTCGCTCTGCGCTGCGTCCGGTCTGCCAGCGCAGCGCGGTTCCCACCAGGAGCGGCACGACGACCAGGGCGAGGCCCCAGGCGGGAAGGCGCCGCGCGGGAGTACGCCGGAAGGCGAGCAGCGCGACGCCGATCAGCGCATAGGAGAGCAGGATGTCGCCGTACCAGATCAGCGTGGCGTGCAGCAGGCCGATCGCCGCCAGCCCCGCCATGCGGCGCAGGAAGCGGCCGGCGAACGGTCCCCCGTCCCGGCCCCAGCGCTCCAGCTGGATCGCGAACCCCATGCCGAACAGCAGCGCGAAGAGGATGTAGAACTTGCCCTGCACGAAGGTGGCAACCAGCCAGCCGGCGGCGCGGTCGACCGCCTGCGGCCACTGCTCGCGCCCGAGCACCAGGGCCTGCACCGGACGGAGGAAGAACTCGACGTTCATCAGCAGGATGCCGAGCAGGGCGAAGCCGCGCACCACGTCGAGCGCCACGAGGCGCTCGCCGGCGGCGAGAGGCGAGGCCGCGACGCCGTTCGCGTGGACGGCCCCGCCGCTGGCGCCGACCACGCGGCTCATCGCGCCGTTCCGGAGAGGAAGTCGATCCGCACCTCCGCCTCGGCGGCGCCCGGAACCGCGAAACGCTTGATCAGCGGCGCCCCGGCGCCGCGATCGAACATCTGCTCGGCGTAGAGCGCCACCCGCTGGTTGAGCCGCGGCCAGCCGAGGTCGCCGAAGGTGTGACCCGCCGGCCAGACGAGCAGGCGCGAGCCCGTCCCCGGCCCGGCGACGACGGTGGCCAGAGCGACGGTCTCCCCCTCAGCGGCGCTCGCCGCCAGCAGGCTGTCCACGGTTTCGGTCACGGAGTGACAAGACTAGTCCGGCGGCGCGCCCCCGGCAAGTCGCGGCGCGCTCCCCCGGCACGGCTCACCGGCCGCGCGGTCGTCCCCGCCGGCGGTCCCGTTCGGCCAGCCGCGCCACCAGCCCGGCGAAGTCGGGAGGCGGCGCGACGGTGAAGCGCATCGGCCGGCCGTCGGCCGGATGGAGGAAGCGCAGCTCGCCGGCGTGCAGGGCCTGGCGCGCGAAGTCGACCGGGTTCTCCCGCCGCTCGCCGGGCCGGCGATAGACGCGGTCGCCGACGACCGGATACCCGGCGGCCGCGAAGTGGATGCGGATCTGATGGGTCCGGCCGGTCTCCAGCCAGACCCGCACCAGGGTCGCGCTGCCGAGCCGCCGCTCCAGCTGCCAGTGGGTGACGGCCGGCTTTCCCGCCTCGTCCGGCGCCGCGACCCAGCGCCGCCGGTGGGTGCCGTCGCCGACCAGGGCGCGATCGAAAGTCCCGGCATCGCCGGGCAGATCCCCCTCCACCACCGCGGCGTAGATCCGGCCGAGAGAGTGGTCCTCGAGCTGCGCCTGCAACGCCGCGAGGCCGCGCCGGCTGGCGGCGAAGACGACCAGCCCCGAGGTCTCCTTGTCGAGCCGGTGGACGACGGCCAGGTACGGCCGCCGGCCGGCGGTGCGCGCCAGCGCCGAGCCGACCCGCGACAGCAGCGTGTCGACCTCGCGCTCGGGGGTGGGCTGGGTGAGCAGTCCCGCCGGCTTGACCGCCACCACGACGTCGGCGTCCGCGTGCAGGATCTCGACCGTGCGCGGAGCCGGCCGGTCGACCACCGGCCGCGCGGCGTCGAAGACGATGCGCGCGCCGGGAGCGACGTAGGCCCCCGGATCCTGCTCGACCTGCCCGTCGACCGTCACCTGCCCGGATTCGATCGCGCGCTTGGCGCGCGTGAAGGAGAGCTCCGGATGCTGCCGCTGCACCGCCCGGCCGAGCCGCTCGGCATCGGCGGGCGGCGGCTCCGGACGGGGCGGCCGGCCCCCGGCGCGCCTCATCGCGCGGCGTCCGGGCGCCGGCGCTCGAAGATGCCGAGCTCGCGATTCTTGCGGCAGTCGTCCCAGTCGAACCAGTGGCCGTTCATCGCCACGTAGACGCCGGGCGGCAGGGCCTGGACGAAGGAGAGCGCGCTGCCGAGGTTGAACAGGCCGTCCGAGCTGCCGAAGGCGAAGGGGATCATGGCGCCGGTGAGGACCACCGTCTTGTCGCTGCCGGCGAGCCCCGTGGCGAGCGCCGCCGCGCTCTCGACCATCGTGTCGGTGCCGTGCGTGATGACGATCTGCCGCTCGGCGGCCCGCCGGCAGAGCGAGACCAGCAACTCCCGGTCGGCGTCGGACATGTCGAGCGAATCGACCATCATCGCCGTGCGCACCGTGACGTCGAGCCGGCAGCGGCCGAGCTCGAGCATCTTCGGCACGTGCGTATCGTGGAAGTCGAGCCGCCCCGACAGCTCGTCGTACTCCTTGTCGAACGTCCCACCCGTCGCCAGGATCAGTATCCCCATCGTCCGCCTCCACCCTCCCCCGCCCGGCCGCGCATCTTCTCACCGCCCGGGCACCGCACCCCAGCCGCGCCTCCGGTAGACTCGTCGCCCCGAAACGGAGGAGCGCGCCATGGGACTGATGGACAACATCCGCAAGCAGATCGGGTCTCAGTTCATCGAGATCCTCGAGTGGCTCGACGACTCCGCCGACACCCTGGTCTGGCGATTTCCCGTCTACAACCAGGAGATCAAGATGGGCGCCCAGCTGGTGGTGCGCGAGAACCAGCTGGCGCTGTTCGTCAACGAGGGCAAGGCGGCGGACCTCTTCGGCCCGGGCAGCTACACCCTGTCGACCCAGAACGTTCCCATCCTCACCACCCTGCGCGGCTGGAAGTACGGCTTCCAGAGCCCGTTCAAGGCCGAGGTCTACTTCTTCAACACCCGGCTCTTCACCGACTTCAAGTGGGGCACCGCCAATCCGGTGATGATGCGCGACGCCGAGTTCGGGATGATCCGGCTGCGCGCCTACGGCACTTACGCCATGCGGGTGGCCGACGCGAGGAAGTTCTTCGAGACGGTGGTGGGCACGCGAGGGCTGACCTCGACCGAGGAGATCACCGGGCAGCTGCGGTCGACCATCCTGTCGCGGCTCTCCGACGCCATCGCGGAAGCGAAGATCGCGGCCCTCGACCTGGCGGCGCACTACGACGAGCTCTCGGCGGCCGGCAGCCGCCTGCTGGCGCCCGAGTTCGCCGGCTTCGGCCTCGAGCTGGCGCGCTTCTTCATCGAGAACGTCTCGCTGCCCGAGGAGGTCGAAAAGGCGATCGACCAGCGCTCGAAGCTGGGCGTGCTCGGCGACCGCATGGGCCAGTACACGCAGATGCAGGCGGCCGAGGCGATCGGCAAGGCGGCCGAGAATCCGGGCGGCCTCGCCGGTGCCGGGGTCGGCATGGGCGCCGGCGTGGCGATGGGCCAGATGATGGGCCAGGCCATGGCGGGCGCCGCGGCCGCGCCGCCGCCGAACTCCGGAAAACTTTCGACCGGTGCCCAGCCCGCGACGCCCGGGCGCTCACCCCGCGCTGGTCCCTGGCGGTCGGCGGACAGACCTACGGCCCCTATACCGACTCGCAGGTCCGCTCGATGCTCGCCGGCGGCCAGGTCGCCGCCGAACTCCGGAAAACTTTCGACCGGTGCCCAGCCCGCGACGCCCGGGCGCCAGGCCGGCGTGCCGGCCTGGCGC
>JAIOJQ010000029.1 GCA_019911865.1 Thermoanaerobaculia bacterium | reverse complement strand
ATCTTCGCCCGCCGCCGCCCCGCCACCGCGATCAGCCGGCCTGGCGCGGCTTGCGGGCGGCCGGCTTGCGCGCCGTCTTCCTGGCGGTCGTCTTCTTGCCGGCCGTCTTCTTGCCCGCCGTCGTCGCCTTGCCCCTGGTGGAGGCCTTCTTCTCCACCAGTGCGGTGAGCTCCTCGATGCGGCGGGTCAGGCGGGTGATCTCGGTGCGCGTCGGGACGCCGACCTTGTGCAGGGCCGACATCACGGCATCGTCGACGCCGCCGCCGACCTTGTCCCACGCCTCCCCGGCCCCCTTCTCCACCTTCCCGGCGACCTCGCCGGCCTTGTCGCGCGCCGCCTCGGCGAACGACTCGACCCGCTCGCGCACCTGCTCGAAGCGCTCGCGGCCCATCTCTTCGTAAGACTCACCCTTCTTGACCAGGTTCTTGAACATCTTGCCCCCCTCCTGCTCGGCGACCGCGAAGGCACCCAGCCCGGCGAGCCAGATCTTGTTGGCGGAGGCCTTGACGCGCTCCTGGAACTGCTTTTCCGACGACTTCCTGGTAGCCATGTTCGTTCTCCCGATTCCCGGCTGGACGGATCAGAGGATCGCCTCGGCGAGATCGCCGAGACGGTGGAAGACGTTCTTCTGGCGCGGCCGGTTGTCGACCCCGAGCGCCTCGAAGGCGCCCTCGAGCTGCTTCTTCGAATACTTCGCGGCCTCGCCGGCGAGCGTGTTGGCGCGCTGGCGAACTTCGCGCACCACCTGCTCGGCGGCGGCGATCGACTTCGGCTCCTGGCGACGCCCGCGGGCGACCAGCGTGTCGAACGTCTCGCTCGCCGTCTCGACGGCCGAGCCCGCCAGCCCGAGGCCGGCGAGCCAGAGCGAGCGGCCGGTCTCGAAGACCGTTTCACCGGCCTGGACGACCGTCTCGGCGGCGTTCTTCGGATGCGCCGCCTTGCGGCGGCGCGCCGCGGGGCGCCGGGCGGCCGTCTTGCGGGCCGGGCGCGCGGTGGACTTCTTGCGGGAGGCGGTGCGTGGGGTGCTCATCGGGACTCTCCTTTCGGACGCCGCGCAGGGCGGCCTCCGCTGCGGGTGCGGGGTTTCGCTTCAGCGGCGCCGCGGCCGCGTGCGGCGCGGCGCGGCGGCGTATCCGGCTGCCGGTCCTCCTCGAGGCGCGTCAGCGAGCCTTCGAGTTCCTCCAGCCGCGAACGGAGGCGGTCCATCTCCTCGCGTGCCTGGCGGACCGGACCGAGGCGATCGATCGAGGCCTGGAAGAACCGGTCGACCTGGTGATGCACCTGTTCGACGCCGGTTTCGACGGCGCGCTGGCCGGCGCGCACGAGTTCGTGCAGCAACGCGCTGGGCAGCAGGGCCGTGCCGCGCCGCCCCTCGTCGAGGATCACCTGGGTGAGGGTCTGGGCGGTGACGTCGGCGCCGTTGGCGTTGTCGACCACCTTCACCTCCTGCCCCTCGCGGATCCAGGCCGCCAGCTCGTCGAGCGAGACGTAGCGGCTCTCCTCGGTGTCGTACATCTTGCGGCTCTCGTAGCGCTTGATCAGGCGAACCATCAGACTTCCTCCTGCGCGGATTTCCTCCTGCGCGGATCTCCGTCCGCCGGCCGCTGCTGCGGATCGTGCGTGCCGCGCCGCGGCAGAGCCGGACTCTTTATACCGCACTGCGGCAAAGACGTCAAGGTTCTTGCCGCGTCGCGGCAAAGGCCGTGCGGTCCCATTCTCTCCCCTGCCGCGGCGCGGCGCGAGGTGCGTATCCCGCCCCGCGGCGGAGCGGTTACAATGCCGGCGACGCCGGCCCGATGCCGGCGGAAGAAAGGACGGAGGGGATGCCGCACATCATCACCGAGCCCTGCATCGGCACCAAGGACACCGCCTGCGTGGATGTCTGCCCGGTCGACTGCATCTACGGCAAGAGCGAAGACTGGGAGATGCTCTACATCCACCCGGAGGAGTGCATCGATTGCGGACTCTGTGTCGACGCCTGCCCCGTCCAGGCGATCTATCCGCAGGAGGAAGTCCCCGAGAAGTGGGCCGCCTTCATCGCCAGGAATTACGAGCACTTCAACCTGACGGCCCCCTGAGGCCCGCGCGTTCTCCACTGGGGACGTCAGCAAGGTCACCCTGAAAGGAAACCCGAACATGCTCGTGAAAAGGAGCCTTGCACAGTGGCTCGCGATAGTCCTGACAGCTGCCACCGTCCCGACGGTAGTTTTTGCCGCTGATCAGTGCCCCACGGAGCCCTGCGGATGTAACGGTCCCGATCCGGTCGATACGGCGCCCTACTTCATCCCGAACTACTCGGGGTGGCAGACTGCACGGAGAGTCTGGACCTTCATGGGAGGCGGTACGACGCAGTACAGGATGTTCAAGTACTCCTCAAATGACTACGAGTTGATCAAGTCTCCGGATGGGACATCAACTGAGACATTCGAAGTCACCTCTTCGTGGATTTACGTCACTAGTGAGGTGGGACCGGGGATATTGGGAAGCCCATCTCGTATCTACAACGGCAACGGTCTCAAATTCATACCCAGGGTGATCTGTCCGAACAAGCCGACGTTTAGGCCTTGTCACGAGGGAGAACAGCTGATCAATGCCACGAGCTGCCTCCCTATCGGTCAGACTCCGTCCCATTGCGCGACGTACTCGTCTCGCATCGATCTTGCGCCGGCTTGGAATTACGGATACTCCGTCGGAGTCGTGGACTCCATCGTCAAGACGGACAAACTCGACGACGGCAAGGTCGAAAAGTACTGGTACGGAAGAAATCGGGGCCTGCTTCGGTGGGAGCTCTACAGCGCGTCGGGAGTGCTGTTGAACTGGGGGCAGCAAACCAGCGAGATCCCGAATAGCGCGATTCCACACAACACCTGCGCGCAGCCACAGTAACCTGGCTCGGGCCGAGCGCTTTGAAGGCTTCTTGTCCGGCGGCTCCCGGCGACCTGCCGGCACTTCGCCATCTGCGATCGCTCAAGATCCGGACCTTGGTAGCACTTGCCACGTGCGGTGCCTCAGCACTCGTGCTGGCGACTGTCGGGCTCGTCCATTCCGGAATGGTCGCGAGCATATTTCTACCCGGTTCGGACTTCTCGTCTCAGGATTGCAGGCTTCCCGTCGAAGTCCAGCCCCTTGCCGGGCCCGGCTACGACGGTCAGTTCTTTCTCGCCCTGGCCTTCGATCCATTCCCGCCCAGCGATATCGAATGCGCGCTTGATGATGCGCGTTACCGGGGGCGGCGCATCCTCTGGCCCCTTCTCGCCCATGCAGTTGCCTTCGGTGATCCTCACGGGATCGTCTTGGCGCTGATACTTCTGCAACTGGCATTCGTCGGTGCCGGAACCTGGGCGTTGGCACGGTGGGCGACCGAGCACGGCGCGCCGCCAGCCTGGGGAATTGCCTTTGCAACCTCACTGGGGACCACGATCTGTCTCTACAGAATGCTCGGTGATGCGATTCTCGCGGCGCTGCTGCTCACGGTGGCGCTGTTCGCCTCGAAACCTCGCCGCGCCGCGCAGGCGACCGCGCTCGCGCTGTTCAGTTTCGCGCTGCTCCAGAAAGAAACTGCAATTCTCGCCCTCCCGCTGGTGGCGGCGCCCCTGCTGTCCGCGTTTCCCGAGATCAGCTGGAAGCGTAGATTCTCGGACCTCTTCCTCATCGCACTCGCGCTGGCTCCGGCTATTGCTTGGTGGACCTGGGTAGCCAGCCGCACACCGGCAACTGAACTCGAGACGGCCACGATCAATCTGGATCTACCCTTTTCGGGCTGGATTGCTGCGATGTCGAGCCGACTGGAGGTCGCGGAGAGCGCCCTTCATTTCCTCAAAGACGCATCTCTCCTGGGGTTTCATTTGATCGCCGTCCTCGTGGCACTGGTGGTCGGTCTCCGGGAACTGCCGCGCCTGCCTCCAGGGCGCGGAGCCCGAGGGGTTCCGCTCACCCTCTTCGGCTTCGGCATTCTCGGCACGCTACTCAGCGCGAACGTATGGATCGAGCCTTGGGCCTACGGCCGGGCACTCTTGCCGATGGTTGTCCTGCTCCTCGCTCACTCACTGGATTCGGAGACGGTCGTGAGGTCCAGTTTCGCAGCCCGTTCTGGCCGGGCCATCGCCGTTGCGGCATCGCTGGCAGGCATCGCCTTTACGACCCTCAATCTGACCCTCGGCCAACCCTGAAGGACTCCCCCTCCGGTCTGCCCGTCTGAATTGCCGGCACGGGAATGCCGCGGTGCGTCGGGCGGTTGTAAAATGTGATTCGTTCGCGCTCAAATTCGAGGGGACGAGTCGCGCCGGGAGGCCGGCACCCGGGAGGGGGGTCGCGTGGAGTTCAAGGACTACTACCAGACGCTGAACGTCGCGCGGACCGCCACCCCGGAGGAGATCCAGAAGGCGTACCGGAAGCTGGCCCGCAAGTTCCACCCGGACGTCAGCAAGGAGCCGCAGGCCGAGACGCGCTTCAAGGAGATCGCCGAGGCCTACGAGGTCCTCAAGGACGCCGACAAGCGGCAAAAGTACGACCAGTTCGGCCAGGCGTGGCAGGCCCGCCAGGCGGGCGGGGCCCCCGGCCAGCCGCCCCCCGGCTTCGAAGGGTACTCGTTCGACTTCGGCGACCTGTCCGAAATGTTCGGCGGACGCGGCGCCAGCGCCGGCGCCTCCGGCTTCTCGAACTTCTTCGAAATGCTCTTCGGCGCCGCCGGGCCGGGAGGGGGCCGGCCCGGAGCCGGCGAGGGAAGTCCTCGCCCATGGGCCAGCTGGAGCGGCGAGGGGCGCGGCGGCTGGGCGCGGCCGGGGGCCAACCAGGAGGTGCCCCTGGCGCTCTCGCTCGAGGAGGCGGCGCGCGGCGGCCTGCGCGAGCTCGCCCTGCGCACTCCCGACGGCGAAACGCGCACCGTGCGGGTCAACCTGCCCAAGGGGATCCGCCCGGGACAGAGCGTGCGCGTCCCCGGCAAGGGGGGCGGCGGCCGCGGCGGCGGCCCGGCGGGGGACCTGCTGCTGCGCATCGAAGTCCTCCCCCACCCCCGCTTCCGGCTCGAGGGGACGCACCTCATCACCACCCTCGACATCTCCCCCTGGGAGGCAGCTCTCGGCGGCGAGGCGGATTTGCGCACCCTCGACGGACAGGTGCGCATCCGCATCCCGGCGGGGACCTCCTCGGGCCGGCGCGTCCGCGTGCGCGGGCGCGGCTTCCCCGCCGGCAAGAGCAGCGAAGCCGGAGATCTCATCGCCGAACTGCGCGTCGTCGTGCCGGAGAAACTCTCCGAGAAAGAGAAAGAACTGTTCGAACAACTGCGCACGGCATCAGCTTTCCAGCCGCGGGGTGGAAAGTGAGTCGCTTGCTGACGGGAAAAGCAAAGGCTATTGGTTAAAGACAAATGCGAAAGGCATCCAATGAAGAAGAAGCAGGGAGGGGTTTGCGGGCGGTCCTGGTGCCGGCGGCGGTGGGTGGTCGGCGTGCGGGCGTGGACACGTGCAGGACGGCGGTGAGCGCCTCGCCCTGCCGCTCCACCCCACCCCCCGCCTCGTCACCCGCTTCTTGTCTCTCGCTTCTTGTCTCTCGCTTCTTGTCTTTCCTTCCATGGAAGCTTTTGTCTTTGTCTTGTCTTGAACAAAAAGGCCTTGTCTTGTCTCTTCCTTTCTCCCGGTCGGGTCGGGTTGGGTTGGGGTGAGGTGAGGGTGTCGACGGAAAGGAGTGGCGGGTCGCCATGGATCTCTCGAAGCTGACGCAGAAGTCGCAGGAGGCGCTGGCGGCGGCGCAGGCGGATGCCGTGCGGCGCGGGCATCCGGAGGTCGACGCGGAGCACCTGCTGGTGGCGCTGCTGGCGCAGGAGGGGGGCGTGGTGCCGCGGCTGCTCTCGCGGGCCGGGGTGGAGCTGCCGGGGCTGGTGGCTTCTCTCGAGGGCGATCTGGCGCGGCGCCCTTCGGTCAGCGGCGGCGGCGCGCCGGGGGGCGAGGCGGGCAGCATCCGCATCACCGCGCGGCTGCAGCGGCTGCTGGTCGCGGCGCTCGACGAGGCGAAGCGACTCAAGGACGAGTACGTCTCGGTCGAGCACCTGCTGCTCGCCGCGCTCGACGAGCGGCCGGCCGGGGCCGGGGCGCAGGCGCTGGCCCGCCACGGGGTCGACCGCCACCGCTTCCTGCAGGCGCTCACCGCCGTGCGCGGCCACCAGCGGGTGACTTCGGCCGATCCGGAGGCGACCTACGAGGCGCTCGAGAAGTACGGCGTCGACCTGGTCGCCCAGGCGCGCGCCGGCAAGCTCGACCCGGTGATCGGCCGCGACGCCGAGATCCGCCGCGTGGTGCGCATCCTGTCGCGCAAGACTAAGAACAACCCGGTGCTGATCGGCGAGCCGGGGGTCGGCAAGACGGCGATCGTCGAGGGGCTGGCGCAGCGCATCGTCAAGGGGGACGTCCCCGAGTGGCTCAAGGACCGCTCGCTCTTCTCGCTCGACATGGGCTCGCTGCTGGCGGGCGCCAAGTTCCGCGGCGAGTTCGAGGAGCGGCTCAAGGCGGTGCTGGCCGAGATCCGGCGCAGCGAGGGGCGGGTGCTGCTCTTCATCGACGAGCTGCACACCATCGTCGGCGCCGGCAAGACCGAAGGATCGCCCGACGCCGGCAACCTGCTCAAGCCGATGCTGGCGCGCGGCGAGCTGCACTGCATCGGCGCCACGACGCTCGACGAGTACCGCAAGAACATCGAGAAGGACGCCGCCCTCGAACGGCGCTTCCAGCCGGTCGTCGTCGACGCGCCGTCGGTCGAGGACTCGATCTCGATCCTGCGCGGTCTCAAGGAGCGCTTCGAGGTTCATCACGGGGTACGCATCCTCGACAACGCGCTGGTCGCCGCCGCGGTGCTGTCGAACCGCTACGTCTCGGACCGCTTCCTGCCCGACAAGGCGATCGACCTCGTGGACGAGGCGGCGGCGCGCCTGAAAATGCAGGTCGATTCCAAGCCGGAGGAACTCGATTCCGTCGACCGCGAAATTGTGCGCCTGAAAATCGAGCAGGAAGCGCTCAAGAAGGAAAGCGATGCCGGCTCCAAGGACCGGCTGAAGCGGCTGGAAGGCGAACTGGTCGGACTGGAGAAGCAGTCCGCCGACATTACCGGCCGCTGGAAGGCGGAAAAGGAAAAGCTGTCCGCGGCGCAGAAGCTCAAGAGCGAGCGCGACCAGTTGCACGCCGAACTGGCCAATGCCCGCCGCCGTGGCGAATATCAGCGCGCGGGCGAGCTGCAATACGGCCGGATTCCCGAGATCGAGAAGCAGCTGGCAGCGGTCGAAGGCAAAGAAGGCGGCGCGATGATGGAGGAGGCGGTGACCGCCGATCATATCGCGCAGGTGGTCTCGCGCTGGACCGGCGTGCCGGTCGACAAGATGCTGGAAGGCGAGAAGGACAAGCTCCTGCGCATGGAGGAACAGATCGGCCAGCGCGTGGTCGGTCAGGCCGAAGCGGTGAAGGCGGTCTCCACCGCCGTGCGCCGCGCGCGCGCCGGCTTGCAGGACCCCAACCGTCCGATCGGTTCGTTCATGTTCCTAGGACCCACCGGCGTTGGCAAGACCGAGCTGACCAAGGCGTTGGCGGAGTTCCTGTTCGACGACGAGGCCGCGCTCCTGCGCGTCGACATGTCGGAATTCATGGAGAAGCACTCGGTCGCCCGCCTGATCGGCGCGCCGCCCGGCTATGTCGGCTACGACGAGGGCGGCACGCTGACCGAAGCCGTGCGCCGACGGCCCTACCAGGTCGTGCTGTTCGACGAGATCGAGAAGGCGCATCCGGACGTGTTCAATGTGCTCCTGCAGGTGCTCGATGACGGCCGGCTGACCGACGGGCAGGGCCACACCGTCGATTTCCGCAACACGCTGATCGTGATGACGTCCAACCTGGGCGCCGAATTTCTGGTCAACCAGAAGGAGGGCGAGGATTCCGACGCAGTGCGCAGCGAAGTCATGGCGGTGGTGCGCGCGGCCTTCCGTCCCGAATTCCTCAACCGTGTGGACGAGATCATTCTGTTCCACCGCCTCAAGCGCAGCGAAATGGGTCGCATCGTCGATATCCAGATGGGCCGGCTGGCGAAGCTTCTCACCGATCGCAAGATCGCCGTGCAGCTCGACCCGGCGGCGCGCGAATGGCTCGCCGACAAGGGCTACGATCCGGCCTATGGCGCGCGCCCGCTCAAGCGTGTGATCCAGAAGGCGCTGCAGGACCCGCTCGCCGAACTGATCCTGTCCGGCAAAATCAGGGACGGCGATGCGGTAAAGGTTTCCGCCGGCAAGGACAGCCTGACCTTCAACGGTGAGGCGGTGAAAGAGGCGGCTTGATCGCGCTGCGTCTCCGCATCCTCGAAACAGAGCACACCACCGTCATCCCGGCCCTTCGCGCACGCGAAGGAGCCGGGATCGCTTTCGATGCATACGGCTCGCGATGAATTCGGAAGACGATCCCCGCTCTCGCTTCGCTCGGCCGGGACGACGCCGGTATTGGTGCCCGCGCTGCATTCCACGCGATGAATGTCGAGTCGTCACGGCAGCGTAGGCCGGAAAACTGGCGGCCGTGAATCAGCCAGCGATCAACTGATAAAGTGCGCCGGCGGCGAACGAGCCGAGCAGGGCGGCGGTCAGATAGATGGCAAAGACCTTCCTTTGCGCTATCGCCCAGACCGCGAGCGCCGCCGGAATGGACGTGACGCCGCCGCCGAGCAGGAATGCCATTGCCGGCCCCGCCGCCATGCCC
>JAIOJQ010000350.1 GCA_019911865.1 Thermoanaerobaculia bacterium | reverse complement strand
TGCCGGCGCCGACCGCGGCGCGCCTGGCGGCCCTCGCCGGACGGCCGTGGAGCGCCGACTTCTACCTCGCCGGCAGCGCCGCCCTGGCGCTCCATCTCGACCACCGCCCGGTGCGCGACCTCGACCTGATGGGCGGCACGCGCCGCCTGCAGCCGCCCGAGCGCCGCGACCTGCTCGCCGACCTGCTGGCGCTCGATCCCGCCACGCGGGTCGAGACCGCCCGCGACGGCTACCTGTTCATCCGCTTCCCCGACGAGGTGGCGCTGCGCCTCTTCTGGTACCCCTACCCGCTGGTCGACCCGCTCGAGGAGCGCGACGGCCTCGCCGTCGCCTCGCTGGTCGATCTCGGCCTGATGAAGCTCGGCGCGCTGATCAGCCGCGGCACGCGGCGCGACTTCGTCGACCTGCACCTGATCGCCCGGCGGCTGCCGCTCGACGAGCTGCTCGAGCGCGCCGGCGAGAAGTTCGGCCACGTCGGCGATTTCGCCGTGCAGGCGACCAAGGCGCTCGCCGACTTCTCCGAAGCCGACGAGGAGCCGCTGCCGGCCCTCGCCGAGCCGCTCGCCTGGCAGGCCGTGCGCGACTGGGCGCGCGGCGAAGCGGCGCGCCTCGGCGCGGCGCTGCTCGCCGGATGAGAGGATCCGCGACATGCGCGACCTGCTGATCACCGACCTAGCCGAGATCGCCACCCCGCTCGGCACCACCTCGCGCCGCGGGCGCGATCAGGGCGCGGTGAGCAAGGTGCGCGACGGCGAGATCCTCTGCCGCGACGGCCGCATCCTCTTCGTCGGCACGCGCGCCGAGCGCGAGGCGACGCTCGGCGAGCTGCCCGACGCCGAACGGCTCGACGGCCGCCGGGGGACGGCGGTCCCCGGCTTCGTCGACGCCCACACCCACCTCCCCTGGGCCGGCTCGCGCGAAATGGAGTTCGCCCAGCGCCTGGCCGGCCGCAGCTACGAGGAGATCGCCGCCGCCGGCGGCGGCATCCTGTCGACCGTGCGCTCGACCCGCGGCGCCTCACGCGACGAGCTGGTGGCCGCCATGCTGCCGCGCCTCGAGCGCATGCTCGCCTGCGGCACCACCACCGCCGAAGCCAAGAGCGGCTACGGTCTGTCGCTGCCCGACGAGCTGCGCCAGCTCGAGGCGATCCGCGCCGTGGCGCGCCTGCAACCGGTCGAGCTGGTGCCGACCCTGCTGGCGGCCCACGAGGTGCCGGCCGAGCACCGCGCCGACCGTGAGCGCTACCTGCGCGAGGTCTGCGAGGAGATCATCCCCTCGGTAGCCGCCGCCGGCCTCGCCCGCTTCTGCGACGTCTTCTGCGAGCAGGGGGTCTTCTCGGCCGCCGAGTCGCGCCGCGTGCTGGCAGCGGGGAGCGCGCACGGTCTGCTGCCGCGGCTGCACGCCGACGAGTTCGCCGACTCCGGCGGAGCCGCCCTGGCGGCCGAGCTCGGCGCCTGGTCGGCCGACCATCTGATGGCCGTCTCCGAACCCGGTATCGAGGCCCTGGCCGCCGCCGGGGTGACCGCCCTGCTGCTGCCCGGCACCAGCTTCTTCCTGCGCAAGAAGGCGTGGGCGCCGGCGCGCCGGATGGTCGAGGCGGGGGTGCCGGTGGCCCTCGCCACCGACTGCAATCCCGGCTCGTCGAACACCGAGTCGCTGCCCTGTATTGCCCAGCTCGCCGTCTTCGAGCTCGGTCTGACCATCGAAGAGGTGCTGACCGCGGTGACCCTCAACGCCGCCGCCTCGCTCGCCCTCGGGGAGGAGATCGGCTCGCTCGAACCGGGCAAGCGCGCCGACGTGCTGGTGCTCGACGCGCCGAACCTGCTGCATCTCGCCTATCATTACGGCGTCAACCCGGTGCGTTCGGTCGTCAAGGCCGGGCGCGAGATCTACCGGGCCGGCAATCTGCTGTTGGCGCACCGCGACTGAGACCGCGACCGAGCATGCCCGCTTCGCCTTCTGCCGCGCCGACCGGCCGGCGCCCCGGCCCCCGATGAGCTCCTGGCTGGTCAAGTCCGACCCCGACGAGTACGCCTTTGCCGACCTGCTGCGCGACGGCCGGACCTGCTGGTCCGGAGTCGCCAACGCACTGGCGCTGCGCCACCTCGGCGCCATGCGCCCGGGCGACGAGGTGTTCGTCTACGAGAGTGGCAAGGTGCGAGCCGTGGTTGGCCTGGCCCGCGTCGCCTCGCAGCCGCGCCCCGACCCCGGCCTCGACGACCCGCGCCGGCTGGTCGTCGATCTCGCAGCCGGCGCGCCGCTCGTCCATCCCGTGCCGCTCGCCGCGATCAAGGCCGACCCGGACTGTTGCGACTTCGATCTCGTCCGCATCTCCCGCCTGTCGGTGATGCCGGTGCCGGCGGCAATTGCTCGCCGGCTCGCCGCCGCCGCGAGCTGCAGCTGAAGCTGCGCGGCACGCTCGAACTGTTCGGCCAGATCCTCCAGGCCGACATGGAGGAGGAGCACTCGAGCGCCAACATCCAGACGATCGGACGGCGCCGCAGCGGATGAGCCGGCCG
>JAIOJQ010000349.1 GCA_019911865.1 Thermoanaerobaculia bacterium | reverse complement strand
CCGCCTCAAGCCAGCAACACGCGCCCGAGGTACACCTCAGAGGACTCGTCCGTCCAAATACCCCGACGATCACAGCCCGCACACGCCCTCCGCGGAGATCCCGGTGGCACGAGACCGAACTTCATGCATCATCCGGGCTAGAACTGTTACCGAGGCAATCTCAAACGGAGGCTTATGCATGAGTCGACGACTTCGGTCGATGCTCTTGTTCGTGGTCGTTCTTGGATGCGAGCGGGCGGACGACATTAGTGAAATGCCCGCAGTCCAGCGAATCATGAAACCCAGCTGTATTCGCCTGGTTTCCCCCGTGTTCGTTGTTGAGCTGACGGAAAGGCTTAGCTCCACGAACGAGCGTACACGCATCAGAATCGCTCCACCCGGGACGCTGTTTGCACCGATGTCGGTTGAGGACTATCGCTCGGGTAAGGCCGAAGTTCTTGATCTCACCCGCGTACTTGCGGTTCTGGAACCTCCAGTGACGCTTCGGCCGGTCGAGGCCTGGTCCCTAGTTTCTTTTGAGGGTCGATTGTTGGCAATCATGGCCCGCGTGGAGGGAGGTGAGTTGTCGGGACAGGTCGTTGACGTGGCCTCGCTGCTGTCGCCATGGTGGAAGGTCTCGCTGAGTGACGGGGTGCTCCAGCCCGTGGAATCCAAGGATCTCGAAGGAGTTCCACTGCTGATTCCAGAGTACGCAAAGGAGTGCGAGCCTGAAGGTCAGGGGGCCCAGTAGACGATTCTTGGGCGCGGCGGGATCGACCAGAGGTTCACCTACGACGGAGCCCGCCGGCTGGTCGAGGCCCGCGAGGTGACGCCCGCCGGCGATCCGGTGCACCTCGAGCAGATCGCCTGGACGCCGCGCAGCCTGAAGGCGGCGATCTCGCAACCGGTCGTCCCGACGGCGAGCCGGGTGCTCGGCTACGACGGCGCCGGGCGCCTGACGCGCTCGGCGAACCTGCCGGAGGTGGCGGCGTCGCTGCCGAACAACGCGACGCCCCCGCCGGGGGTGTTCGACGAGGCGCTGAGCGAGCGCTCCTTCGCCTACGACCCGGCCGAGAATCTGCTCGCGCGGACGACGACCGAGAGCGGCATCGCCGCGTCGATCGACCTGCCGCTCGACGGGTCGGGCCGCAATCGCCCGGGCGCCATCGACGGCCTGGATCTCGGGTGGGACGCCAACGGCAACCTGACCTCCAAGGGGGACCTCGAGCTGCACTACGACTTCCGCAACCGGCTGACGCGGGTGACGCGGGGCGGGGCGGAGCTGGCGCGCTACCGCTACGACGCCTTCAACCGGAAGATCGAGACGGTCTCGGGCGGCGAGACGCGCGAGACGGTGTGGAGCGGCTGGCAACCGATCGAAACGCGCGGCTCGGACGGCTTTTCGACGCGACGCACGTACGGCGTGGGGCTCGACGAGATCGTCCGCCAGGAGGTCGACGTGGACGGTGACGGGACGGCCGAGACGGTGCACGCGCCGGTCTACGATGCGACGGGGAGCCTGGTGGCGATCCTCGACGAGTCGGGCAAGCCGATCGAGCGCTACGAGCATTCCCCCTACGGCGAGCGGACGATCCGGGCCGACCTCGCCGAGCCGGAGATCGAGCAGCTGCGCGTCGTCGAGGGCGAGGTCTGGATCGAGGTCACCGAGCGGGTCAGCGAACTGCGGATCCGCAACCTCGTGGCCACGGGCGAGATCCGCCTCGAGAACCTGTCGACTTCCACGACGGTGCCGATCGCGGCGGTGGCGCAGCCGGTGCTCTCGGGGCTGCAGGCGGGCCGCCGCGTCGTCTTCGCGCTCGAGGGCGCGCCGGCTCCCGGCGACGCGGTGCGGCTGGTGCTGCCGGCCGGCGCTCTGGCGGACTCGTTTCTCAACACCAACGGCCAGCCGGTCGCGTGGGAGTGGACCTGGTCGGGCGCCGACGGAGTGATCGTGGACACGCGCGCCCCGCAGGTGGCCGAGGTGCGCCTGCGTGCCGGCCGGGTGGAGATCGAATGGACCGAGGAGGTCGATCCGCAGAGCGCCGACCCGACGGTCACGATCGACGGGGCGCAGACCGGCTGGGAACTGCTCCCCGACCGCT